>JANOFL010000239.1:0-6165 GCA_031405895.1 Planctomycetota bacterium | reverse complement strand
CGAAATGCAGATCACATGCGTGCTGAGCCAGAACTGGGTGTCGAGCACAGCGACCAGGACCGTCATGGTGTCGCCGTCATTGACGCTGACGCTCCAGGCCCAGAGCAGTACCAGCACTCCAAACAGCGAACCCAGCAGCGTGCAGGCACCGACCCGGGTCCAGCGCTCCAGCACCTGGAGCGCGACGGCGGCGGCAAAACTGACGAACAGGAACGAGCCATAAAGGTTGGTCACGGGCGGTCGGCCGGTCACTTCCATCCGCAGGAGGATGCCGAGTCCGTGGGCCGCGATCGCCAGCCAGACCAGCATCGTGGCCGCACTGCCCAACGCCGCCCGCTGGCCCATCCAGCTGGCCACACAGGTCAACACAGCCAGCAGATAAAGCACCGTGGCGAGGTAGAACGGCGCGGAACGGTCGAGCAGTATCTCGGCCGACAGGCCCCGCTGAATGCCGGGGCTGACGGCCTCCTGTCTGACAGTCGCCAGGTGCTGACGGACGAGCTGATCGAACTTCTCCGCATCGCGGTCGCGCCAGGCTGCGCCGAGGCCGAGCAGGGAGCGGTAGTTTTCTTCAAAGCCGGTTGCGACGGCTGGAGAGATCTCGCCATAGACTCCGCGAACCAGATCGCGAACCAGCGATTGCCACTCGGGCCGGCGGGCCCCAATCGCGGCATCGACTTCCGGCCGGACGAGAGCCAGCAACGGCTCCAGATCTTTCGGCGGGTTGGTTTCAAAGGACTTCTTCAGTCCTTCCCGCAAGGCCGCCAGATCGCTTGTCCCGGCTTGTTCCTGCGCGAGTTGGCGAAGCGATTCGTCAGCCAGCAGGGCCTCCACCATCCGGTCACGGGTCATCTCCGACCGGATCGGCTCGACCAGCTCGCGTTCGGTGAGCTGGTCGCTGACCGCGTTCAGGTCGTCCGTGCCGGCGGCGCGGGCCAGGCCGGCGAAAGTTTCCATCCGGTGGGCAGCAGCCAGGCTGATCCACGGCACGGACTTGTTGCCCGTGGGCACGACGAGCGGCACGTCAGCCGAGCGGGCGATCCGGTTGACCGCATCCGTCTGCTGGAGGAACTCGCCGGCAAAGAGATCCGGGTCGCCGAGCGCCGCCTTGACCGCGTAGAGCTGCCCGATCTTGCCGCTCAGCTCCTTCATCCGTTTCTGGGTGTTGCTCCACTGTTCGGCAGGCAAGGCCTCAGCCGCCTCCAGCATCCGGTCGATCCGCTCGCGGGCAAGTTCGACTTCCGCCAGCGAATAGCGCAGGCCCTTCCGCGGCTCCAGTCCCAATTCCGACAACACGCCGAGGTCCTCGATCCGGAAGATCCGGTAGTCCTCATGGCCTTCGGCGTTGAAGACCGTATCGGCCAGCCAGCGAAGGGCCGGGACCCGGGTTTTGTTGTCGCCGCGCAGCACCGTTTCGCTGTGCCCCAGCATCCGGGCCGAGTTGCGGGCGAGGCTTTCAAGTGGCTGGACCCGGCCGTTCAAGGTCACTGGAATCTGCGCGAAGCTGTCGAGCGGCATGGTTTGGCCGCCGACCGATGTCGTTGGCGGACGCAACGCCCGCGCCAGTTCGCTGCCGGCGAACAGTACGGCAATCCCAAGCGGAATGACCCAGACGATCCAGGCCAGCGTCCGCTGCCCGGCAGTGGGTTCGTCGACGAGTGTTGCGGGAACGAAGCCCAATTCACCGGCTGTTGCCTCAGATTCGGTCATGATTTCTGACTGCGCCGGGAACACGGAGGGCTGACGCCCTACCGCTCGCCCAGTTGCAGTGGCCAGAAATCCGGCCAGCATTCCGGCGAAATGCCCGACCAGCCCGATCACGACATACATGCAGGCGACGTAGGGAATCATCCAGCCCTTGTTCTGGACAATCTGCAAAACCGTGTATTCGCGGCCATCGGGAAGTTTCTGGTAGCCGCTCTGGTAAAAGGTCTCGTTCGCGTAACGCAACGGGTTGTTCATTTTGACTTCGCGCCGCGCGCCGGCCAGCGCCTGGCGGGGGTCAGTCAGCTCGATTGTCGACTCGAACGTCCGCGCGGTCTTCGTGCCGACGTAATTCTGGCTCCGCGTGTCGACAAGGCTGATCGTGTAGGGCTTGTAGTAGTGCGTAAAGCGGAGCCCGATCTGCCAGGCCTTGCCATCCACCGTGACTGTGTCGCGGAGGCCGTTTTCTTCGGCCAGCTGGCTGACCAGCCAGATCCCCATCGGCTGGCCGGACTTGCGGTCAACCAGCTGGATCCGCGCCGCGGCGAGGTTGTACTCGTCCTGCTCGCCAGTACCGGTCGCCAGCCGCAGCGGCCGCAGCTCAAAGTCGCGCCCGAAGCCTTCGGTCACCTGTCGCGCGGCCCCGGGTTCCAGTCGCGCCAGATCGGCGTTGGGGTGCCATTCCAGACAGACCAGATCGAAGGGCAAGGCTTCGTCGCGGATCATTTCGCGCCGCGCCAGCCGGCTGCCAGCCAGCCGGCTGCCGGGCACCTGGATCACCGTGCAGGCCTTCGGATCGGACAAGTCGGCCACAAACAGCTCGGCCGTCCGGATGTCGACCGTCTGGGCGGCCCGCTGGCCCTCAAAGAGCTGCATCCGCTGTTCGACGTTGGTCAGCGTGACCCAGATTTCGTTCGTCAGCAGCATCGTGATGCCGATGTGCAGCAACACGATGCCGCCCTTGCGACGGAAGACCAGCATGCAGCCAGCGAGCGTGATTGCGGCCACGACCGAACCCTGGATCAGCTGCCAGAGAATCCGCATCGCCGAGTCGCCGATGAAAGCCTTCTCGCCGCTGGCCAGCATGGCGACCGCCCCGGCGAAGAGGGCCGCCGCACCAAACCAGCCGACGATCCGCGCCGCGGTCCGTCCCATCGGCAGCCGCCACGCCACGATCGCGACCATCTGGGAAAGCACCAGCATCAACAACTGGACGCCGATCCAGAGCGCGTAATAAAAACCCGTTTCGTAGTTGACCTGAAAGCCATCGGGGTTCTGGCCGGCGAAGATCACGAACCAGGTCGCGACACCACCGGCCAGCATCACAATCAATCCCGAAACGAGCCGCGCCCCGCGGGCCTGAATCCGCATCCGCAGCAGATGGGCGGACAGCAGGTTGACCAGCATCGCAACGATCAGCGCGAATCCGCTCGGCACAAAGAAACGGCCCGGGATGGCCTTGGCCGGCACTGCTTCCCCGGCGACTGTCTCTGTCAGCCGGTTCCATTCGGGGAACCAAGCGGGCGGAAAAAGGACTTCAAAATCGACCGGCGTCAACAGCGCCGGAAAGTGGGCCCGCTTGACGTCCCAGATGTCCATCCGCGTCTGCTGCAACGTGGCGATCCAAGTCACAAAGACACCGGCAATCAGCAGCCCGACCGTCAGCCGCAACGAAGCCAGCGGCATGAGGACAGCCCGCGCGAGACCGGCAACGCCCGCCAGCAGCGCACCGGCTGCTTCGCCTGCCTTCGCATCGCGCGGCAGCAAAGCCTGTTCGGCAAGCGGTATGTCGGCCATGGTCAACGATCCGGGTTCGGTAATTCATCCGCCGGAATCGAAGGCTCCGGCACGTTCAGCTTCAGCTCGACGCAAAATTGCTCCAGCACGGGCACCGCGTCGAGCACCGCAGCCCGGTCACCGGTCAGTTTGAGATAGATCGCGCGCTGGCCACACTCAACCCGGATGCCGATCACGGCCCGCGCTCCATCGCCCTCCGGTCCAGCCAGTTCAAGCCGCTGGCCGGGAAGACCACCGACTTCGACCGCCTTCCCCATCCCGCGCAGCTCGTCGGGCGACTTTCCTTCCAGGCCCGCTTCACTGGCCCAGCTGCCCACCGAATTATCCCACGAATTCAGCGCGGCGGGCAACTCGGAAATTGCCAGCCGCACGTCGCCCCTGTCGGACTGCCTGCGAAAGCTGGCGACGACCATCGGGCTGTCGGGATCGCGCGACCAGCCCTCGGGCGTGGCGATCTCGCCCACGATCGCCGCTGCCGCCTCCCCTTCGGCAGGCTGTTCCAGTGATGTCGCTCCGCCCGGCAGTGCTCCACCCGGCATCTGTCCGCCCGCAAAAGGCGGCATCGCCGCGCTCTGTTTCCATTCGCCGGTCGCATCGAACACGACCAGTTCGCCGTCTGCTCCCGCGACTCGCTCAACGGACGTTTCAATTTCACCGGTTGCAACCGGTTTGAGCGACAACTGGTTCCGCCAGCGGTTGATGTTGGCCAGCAGGTCCTGCCCGGCTGAAAGCCGCGCGACGGCCAGCTCAACCGGATCGCCCGACTGGACCGGAATCTCCAGGGTCACAAACCGGTCGGCATTGCGGCGGTGCGTTGTCCAGCCCTCGGGCAACGTCCACGCCGGCTCACCGGCTTCGTCGAACTCGACTGCCTTCAGAAATCCGGCAACCTGCTCCGCCAGCTCTGCGACTTTGGCGACCGGCCCAACCAGCTTGAACGTCCACGTCGCGTCGTCGCGCAGCGCGATCGCGGCCAGCATCCGCGAATGGACCGGACTTTCGGCCAGCCCGGTCTGCCAAAGCGGCACGACGACTTTCCGCACCGGCTCGGGCTGCGGACGACAGCCGGGGGCCAGCCCGACGACGAGCACCGCCGTTACGGTCACGGTCCAGCGCCGGATTGCAGTCAAAGACATTCGGAAACCACTGGTTGACAAAAAATCACTCGCTCCGTGGCGATTGTAGCCCGCAGGATCTTCAGGCCACGCCGGCCTGATACCCTGACCGCATCGGGCCGCACTGTGCGGCTTCGGGCACTCCCGTGTGCGATATGCTGTGGAGCACACTGCTGTCGCGCGCGTTTGGCACGAACAAATCTTTAACCGCTGAAGAGCCAATCCGGCCACCGCGCCTTGCTGGTGCTGCGGACTGGAAGTCGCAGCTTCAGTGCAGATGTCCATTGGAACCGCGGACCGCACGCCGGTGGTGACGATGCTGGCGTGCCATTTCGTCGCAAACGGACGGCTGGCATGGTGCGTGCCCTCAAAGCGGGTGATTTGCGGAGTCGAGGCCGGCCGCTGGTGGTCAGAAGCACCGGTCTGCGATCTGCAAAGGCCCCAAACCAGCCGGCGGCACGGGGTTTGCATCGGAAGAGCGTCATCGCGGCGGCTGGTGGTTTGGCCCCGCGGCTCATTCAGGAGTCAAATTCCATGCAAGTCATTCTGGCCATCTCTGCAGTATCGGCCGCGCTCATGTTCGTGTTGTTTTTTGTCATCGGCGGGAGGACGCAGGACCACTCCCGAATGACTTGACCAACTGCCGGCGAACGGTGCCCGGAGGAACTCGGCGGCGTTTTCCGCCGACATGGTTTCCCCGGTCAGTTCTGCTCAGGAAAAAGTGAGGATCCGGGATGACCGTGATGTCGACGTCGGCTTGCGAAAAATGGGCGGACGAGCAAACGTCAGGCGGTCTGCCGGTGGTGAGCGTCCAGCCAGGACCGGTCGAGGAAGAGGTCTCCGATGAGCGTGATCTACATCGCGTTGCCGGTTGCTCTGCTGCTGGTGCTGGCGGCTGTCGTGGCTTTTGTCCGCTCAGCGCGTTCCGGCCAGTTCGACGACTTGGAGACTCCACCCCTGCGAATGCTCCCTGACGATGTCGAAGCCGTGCCACAAGATCCTGTTTGACCGGGAGTGCTGAAGATGGGCTGGTTGACTGGCAAGCAAGTCATCGTGCCGTATGACTTCTCGGAATTCGCGTTGCAGGCGCTCGAAAAGGCGTTGCAGGTCGTCAGTGATCCTGCGCTGATTGAAGTCGTCTGTGTCCTCGAGGAGCCGCTTTCGGCCGATCCGGGCATGTTCTGGGATGCCATCTCGCGGCAAGCCGTCCATGACAGTGCGAAGGCCGGGTTTGAGCGGCTTGCCAAATCGCGCCCCGAGTTCGCCAAGGTCACGTTTGTGAGCCTGATGGGCGACCCAGGCACGGAGATCGTGAAACGGGCCAAAGAACAGAACGCGGAACTGATCGTGATCTCGTCGCATGGCCGGACCGGCCTGGCGCGATTCATGATCGGCTCGGTGGCTGAGCGAGTCGTGCGTCTGGCGGCTTGCCCGGTGCTCGTGCTCAAGCCCGCAGTGCCGGCTGGATAGCGCCAAAGTGGTGGCGAAGCTCCTGCTTTGCCAACCTCCCCTTCCCGCATCCCGTTTTTTTGCGTGGTGGCGAAGCTCC
>JANOFL010000230.1:0-21194 GCA_031405895.1 Planctomycetota bacterium | reverse complement strand
CCCCCCCCCCCCATGGGGGCCGTTTTTTCCTCCCCGGGGGGGGGGGGGGGGGGGGGGGGGGGGGGGGCCGGGAGTGCGGATGTCAGACTCCCGCTGCTGGATCGATTGCCACTGATACGGGGGCATGCTTCCAGCCCCCGCCGGACGGCTCACGCCGCTCCGCTACTGAAGAACCAGAACCGGCGGCTAGCGCCGTGCCGCTCACAGAAGAGAAACTCTCACTCCGCCTCGGCCTGCGCCAGATCGCCGGCCTCCCCGCCGCGGCGGCCGAACAAATCGTCGCCGCACGGACCCGCGATGGTACGTTTAGTACCATCGCCGAATTCACCCGGCGGACGGGCCTTGGCCAGGGCGTGATCGCGCGGCTGAGCCGGGCCGATGCGTTTGCGTCGCTCGACCAGGACCGGCGGGCGGCGATCTGGCAGGCGCTCGGCCAGGAGCAGAGCCGCGTCGACCAGCCGCTGCTGGCCGGGACCGACGACAGCGACGACGCGATTGCCGGGCTGTTGCCGCCGCTGGAACCCGCCGACGCGATCGCGGCCGACTACCGCACGTTCGGCCTTTCGCTTCGCGGCCATCCGCTGGGGCTGCACCGGGCGCGGATGGAAGAGCTGGGCGTGACCCCGGCCAGCGGCTTGCCACAAGCCCGCGACGGCCAGCCGGTCGACGTGGCAGGCCTCGTCATCATGCGGCAGCGCCCGTCAACGGCGAAGGGCATCACCTTCGTCACCCTCGAAGACGAAACCGGAGTCGTCAACCTCGTCGTCAAGCCCCACGTCTGGGAGCGATTCCGCCAGACCTGCCGCCTCTCCACCGCCTGGCTCGCCCGCGGCCTCCTCGAACACCGCAGCGGCGTAATCCACGTCGTCGTCACCCACATCACCGACCTCGGTGCCTCCATCACCGGCAGCGAGGCCTTCCGGTCAAGGGATTTTCGGTGAGCCCGCCGCTCCCATGTCGCAGTGAGTCACGCCGATCGGCAGGGCCGAAAATCACCGTTCCAACGATTCATCGCGAACATATCCTGCACCAGTTCGCCAGCGTCATTGGCCGTCAGTCCGCTGCGGCGGGCCCAGTGAAAAATCAGTGGCGTGCAGATCTCGACAAACCGCTCCCAAGCCGTCGCGCTGGCCGGCCCGGCAAGACTTCGCAACAGCGATTCGGAAGTCGATGTCATGCCCGCCATTTCAGCCGGACGGGACCGGGTTGGCAAGCAGCCGAATGGATCAAGGGGATCCGGGGCAGAGCGTCGGGTTGCCGAGGCCGTGCGGAGGCCGTTCCGCTACCCCAACGGGCTGGATCGCAAAGCCTGGGGTTCGGCTCGTTCCCGCTTTGGGGATCGGGCCGAATCCCAGGAAATCGGCCGCCAGGGTTCTTCAACGCTGAAGGTGTTGGATCGGGGCGCGGCGCAATATGTTCCGGGACGGCGATCGATCCAACCCGCGTTGGGGTTGCCGAGACCGAAAGGATGCCCAACCCAGGGTGCGCTCCGAAGCCCTCGCGACCCTGGGCTAGGTGCTCCAACGCCGTTGGCGTACCCGGTTTCGACATCCTGAAATCCCGTTGCCCGTGATTGCCGGAATCCTGGCGGGAGACCACAATCGCTGGCTGGCGGGGGTCAGCGGTTTGATGGGCTGTTCGGGGAACCGGCATGGCGGACAAGCACGAAGCGGCGGAAGAGACTTTCAAGCCCTACATTTCGCCGGATGACCATTCGGTCGCAGAGTTTTCGCTCAAGGCGATCATCCTCGGGTCGATCTTCGGCGTGCTCTTCGGAGCTTCGACGGTTTACCTCGCGCTCAAGGCCGGCTTGACCGTTTCCGCCTCGATCCCGATCGCCGTGCTGGCGATCTCGATCGGCAAGCGATTTCTCCGGACGACGATTCTCGAAAACAACATTATCCAGACCTGCGGCTCGGCCGGGGAAAGCGTCGCGGCTGGGGTGGTCTTTACCCTGCCGGCCTTTCTGTTCCTGAGCGACGGGATCGGGACGAGCTATTTCAACGTCCTGACGATCATGACGATCGCGATGCTGGGCGGCATCCTCGGGACACTGATGATGATCCCGCTTCGCCGGCCGCTGATTGTTCAGGAGCACGGAACGCTGCCTTATCCCGAGGGCACAGCCTGCGCGCAGGTTCTGATCGCGGGGGAAAAAGGCGGTGGATTTGCGCGAACGGCCTACTACGGTCTGGGCATCGCGATCATGTATGCGATGCTGCAAAAAGTCCTCCATGTGATCTGCGAATCGCCGCGCTATGTGACGGCAGTGGCCAACAAGTACATGCCTTCAGCTTCGGTCGCAGGTGAGATTACGCCGGAGTATCTCGGCGTCGGTTACATCATTGGTCCCCGTGTCGCCGGTGTTCTCGTTGCAGGCGGAGTCTGCGCGGCATTCTGTCTGACACCGCTGCTGGCCACTCTGGTGGCTCCCGAACTGATTGCTGCCCAGCTCGAGAAGCTGGGCCTGAAACCCGACCGGTTTGGCTGGGACCCGGTTACAAAACAGTTTGCCGACAGCGCGGAGGCGATCTACCGGGCCTACATCCGCCAGATCGGCGCTGGTGCCGTCGCGGCGGCCGGGTTCATCACGCTGTTCAAGACTTTCCCGGTGATCCTGCGATCTTTCCTCGAAGCCGTCCGCTCGCTGACAGGCAGTGGAAGTGCCCAGAAAGCTCGCACCGATCGCGACCTGTCGATTTTTATCGTCGTCCTCGGCAGCCTCGGCCTGATTGCCCTGATGTGCATTCTGCCCGGATTCCCCGGAGATTCGCTCAGCAACAAGCTGATCATCGGGGCTTTGGTGATCGTGTTTGGGTTTTTCTTTGTGACCGTCGCCAGCCGGATCGTGGGGATCATCGGCTCGTCCAACAGCCCGATCTCCGGCATGACCATTGCCACGATCATGGGTACGGCCTTGATCTTCATTGGCATGGGCTGGACCGACCGGGTGTTCGAGCCGATGGCCCTTGTTGTCGGAAGCCTCGTCTGCATCGCGGCGGCCAATGCTGGAGCGACCAGTCAGGACCTCAAAACCGGATACCTGGTCGGTGCGACGCCGGTCTACCAGCAGCTGGCCCTCTTCGTCGGCGTGCTGGTCTCCTCGCTTGTGATCGGGTTTACCGTGAAGTACCTCGATACACCATCGCAGGAAATGGTTGCGAACGGCGTCCAGCACGCGATCGGCGAGAAGTACAACGCCCCCCAGGCAACGCTGATGGCGACGCTGATCAAGGGCCTGCTCGCGCAGAATCTCGACTGGCAGTTCGTGCTGGCCGGAGCGTTCATCGCCGTGACGATGGAACTCTGTGGAATCAAGGCGCTTTCATTCGCGGTCGGACTTTACCTTCCTCTGGCCACGACGTTGCCGATCTGGATTGGCGGTGTGATCCGCGGACTGGCCGACTGGCTGCGGAAGCGTGACGATGTAGCGGCAAGTGGCGGCAAGCATTCGGAAGCGGATGAAGAGCTGAGCAAAGGCAGTCTGTTTGCCACCGGACTCGTGGCCGGCGGCGCGCTCGCGGGCGTGGTGGTTGCGCTGCTGTCCGTCGACGAGCGGGTCGCGGGATTCCTGAAGAAAGTCAGCCAGGAAGCGCGAATCGGCGAACTTGTGGCCCCTTTGACCCGCGCGATGGGCGTTGCCGAAGAACATGCGGTGCATGCCGGCTACCAGCTGTTTGGCGTCTTCTGTTTCGCTGTGCTCGGAGCGATCCTGTTCAGTTTCGCAAGACGGAAATAGTTCCGGCGCTCGAACCAGTCGGGATGAGTACCGGCATCCGACGTGTCGGCGTCGCGATTTGTGCGGTCGCGATCCGCTTCTTCCCGCCCGGCTGGCACATCACCGTCCGCGGAACTTTTCGGCTCCTTGGCCACCGGCCACGGTCATTCCACCGGGATGACGCAGGAAAAAGAAAAGACCGGCACCCTGGGGCGGGCACCGGCCTTTTGTCCTGATTGGCCGGGGTCATTGCTGACTGGCGACCAACCGCGTCATGAGGCATCGAACGGCAGCGTTGTTACAAGAATCGGGAGAGATCTTGGGGGAGAAAACGCTGTCCGTTCTTGCCAATCCAGTAACGCAAGCGCCGTGCCAGTTGCTGGCAATCTGATTGAATGGCGGGAGAACCGCGAAAACACGGGCTTGCCTCTTCAGAACCCTCGACCGACCCCTGTCGCGCGATCCCGATTTGAGACTCGCGGAACGGCACGGGCTCAAACTGAGACGGATCGAGGTGGTGGTGAAGCCGGACTTCGCGATGTTGCCGCGTCGCAACGCGATGCTGAAAAACCACACCGGTTGCGGCGGGAGTTGACGATCTGAAACAAGGCGCAAGTTCCAGATTGACAACGGTTTGCGCCATGTTTTGGGTTGAAAACGGCTGAGCTGGCCCGGCGGTTGCCATTGCTTCTGGCACCGAAACCTAGACCGCCCGCCGGATCGACAAGGGACTCCGACCCCAACTCGACCGGCGGGCAACCGAACACAACTGGCAGCGAACCAACGCCGCCGTTCGCAATACCGGACGACGAGAGCAATTGGGGACAATTGCTCTACACACTCCGACCTCCGTTCCCTTCCCCACCCGCTCCACTTCCCAGATCCCATGCACGCCCGACAGCAAGCCGAAATCGCCGCCTGGCTGGCCCTCAATTCGACCGCCATCACCCACGGCTCCCAGCGCGTCGAGGGGCTACTCGCCGCGAGCTACTGGTCGAACAGCAAGAGCCGCCTGTCGCGCTGGAGCGCGGCGCTCAAGACTTTCGACCACGACGTCCGCAATCCTGACACCGCCCACAATCCCTGGCCCGCGATCGAGACGGTGGTCGAGGAAGTGGTCGTCAGCGAAATGCTGACCCGCATCTGGTCGGCCGTACTGGTCGCCGTCGATGAAGCCAGCGGGCGGGGCGAGCTGGCGGGGCTGGCTCACAGCGTCTATCTCGGCCACATGGAAGCCCGCAACCGGGCGATGCGCCTGCTGCTCGCCGGCCGCGGGCTGAACGAACGGCTCTTTGACCGGATCAACCAGCTTCGCCGCAGTTTGGAAAAGTGGACCGACCTCTTTCTCGCCTGGATTCCGAACGCCAATGTCGCGCGGCGGTTTGCCTTCGACCGGGCCCGTTTCGACGACTACCGCAGCGAACACGATTTCTACAGCGACCAGCAGCAGGCCAACCGGCACCAGGTCCTGATCCGCTCGATGGCCCAGATGCTGGTCTCGCTGACCGGTCAGTGGACCGCCAACCCGGAACTTAATCGCCGGATTGTCGACGGCGCACTGGCCTGCATCGATCGCGACGCCTTTGATTCAACCGGCTTGCCCAAGTCCCTGGCCGCGGTCTGGATCGAGCGGGCCCACAGCGACGCCCAGCTGTTTGTGAACCAGCTGGAGCTGCTCGATCAGGGTGACGCGAGCCGGTTCTGAAGTAGGGTCCGTGAAACGTACCACGCGCGGATTCGCCACTTAACTCGGTCCGGGGCTCCTGCCCTGGACCGGACTGACCAAGGGCTCTGCCCTGCCGTGGCGCGGCGCGAGTGAAGGGGAGCAACAGTTTTGAAGTCGAAGGCGGAGCCTTTGGTCAGTCCGTTCCACGGCGGGAGCCGTGGAACGAGTAAACGAGTAAACGAGTAAAAAACGGTGCGTTGCACGCACCCTACGCCTTCTGCGAAAGCACCAAACCCCAGATGTGGGGCGGGGCAGGGAGGCTGGCGTAGCGGACGTTTTCCAGGCCCGCGGCCGAGAGCCACTGCCGCATCAGGGGTGCCGTGACCAGTCCGCCTTCCGGGCATTCGAGACCCAGTTGGAGCTGGGCGAACGCGAGATTGCGCTGCCCTTTTTCCTGGCCCGGGAACCAGTCGATCACGGCCAGTTCGCCTCTCGATCGCAGCAATCGCGCCAGTCGCTGAAGCATGTCGCGGCAGGCCGGTTCGCTTCGCCGCCGCAGCACGCCAGCCAGCACGATCAGGTCAACCGACTCGTTCTCCAGCGGCGGATCGAGCGGATCGGCGGCGTGAAACTCGAACTGGTCAAGCTGCCCGATGCTTTCGGCCGTCGCGCGGGCCTGGGCGATTCCCGCCGGCAAGTCGACGATCACGAACTGGCTTCCCGGATCGCGGTGGGCCAGCGTCGCGCTGACCACGCACGGCCCGCCGGCGACTTCGAGCACCCGCAAGCCGGTCCGGTCGCCGCCCCAGTCGAGCACCTCGGCCACGTTCATTGCCGCAGGGGTCAGCATCCACGGAGCTTCGGTCTGCACAATGCCGGGCGCGACCGGCTGTGGAGCCTCGCGCGACCCCGACTTCAGCCACGGGGCAAGGCGTTCCCAGCGGCCATCGTCCAGTTCGGTCAAATCAGGCAGCAGGCGGCCAACCTGGGCCAGCGCGAAGTGCTCGTCATAACGCTCGACGATCCCCAGTTCGACCAGCACGGCCAGCAACAATTGCAGCGGGACCAGTTCAACCGCGCAGGCGGCCGCAAGTTCGGTGTCTGTTTTCTGGCCCGTCTCCAGCGCGGTCAACAGTCCCGCCCGGGCCGCCACGGTCAGCACCTGGTGACTGGCCAGCTGCTGTTGCAGGCGGAGGTAGTCTTCGAGAGCCTGGAGGTGGGCGTTGGACATGGCGGTGCGGTACGGTGCGGGTTGGTACGTTTCAGGCACCCGTGGCCGGTGGGGGCCGGCGCGGGGCGATCGACTCCTTGAGGCTGATGAAATCGCTGAGCAGGAAAATCACGGTCACGAACGCCAGCAGGATTTCAGTCATCGTCAAAAGCTTGGCCGGAATCGTCAGCGGCGTGACGTCACCAAAACCAAAGAACGTGAAATTGAGCACGCTGTACCAACAGAGTTCAAAGACCAGTGCGGCGGGCAAAAGTCCCTCCGCGATGCCGCCGAAACTTTCCGGCGCAATGCAGTGCAGGCAGTGATAGTCCAGCCCGAACGAAAGAATAATCTGTGACATGTTGACCAGCATCACCAGCATGAAGCGGTGATAGGGCATGTTCTGGCAGGAAGCGTTCCAGAGCTGATGGAGGTTCTCGCCGCCAAAGAAGATGCACTTTGACCAGGCGACCGCGAGGAGCACCAGGATTTTGACCCATGCCGGCAACTCTGCCGGGCAGAGGACCAGCCACAGCACGGCCCAGATCGCGAAGATCACCAGGTACTCGACGAGATTGCGAATGATTTTCATCGACGGCCAAACGGGGGGGGTGCACCGGAAGAATTGTCTCCCCCTCTCCCCGTCTTCGGGGAGTGGGGGTGGGGTGGTACCGGTTCCGGGGGAAGAAGGCCAGGCGGGAGCTTGGTCGCCACGGGGATGCTACCGCAGCGGCACGCGGTGGTCGCGGGCGTGGGTAGCCGGGCTGGCGAGGGCGAACCAGTCGACGGGCTGGTCGAGCTGGTCGGCTTCATAGCGGACGCGGCCGAGGACCGGGGCCAGCGAGCGGATCGCGATCTGGTGCGGGTTGCTTTCGCTGCTCAAGTCGGCTTCGAACTGCCGCAGGTCATTCATCACGATTCCGGCCACCGGCAAGCCGGCCCGGAAGCTTGCCGCCGTCACCAGCGTCTGCAGGGTCTGGTTGATCGCGCCGAGCACATTGGCGGCGACGATCAGCAGCGGATAGCCGAATTCCAGCGCCAGGTCGGCCACATACTCGTCATCGCTGATCGGCGACATCAGCCCGCCCGAGCCTTCAACCACCACGACATCACAGTGTCCGGCCCAGGCGGAAAGTCCTTCGCGGAACTGTTCGCTGCTGACTTCGCGGCCTTCATTGCGGGCGGCGAGGTGCGGAGCGAGCGGGACGCGAAACCGCTGCGGGCAAACGTGTTCGAGGGTCAGGGGCGATCCGGCCGCATTCCAGAGCGCGATGGCGTCTTCGCTGACCAGCGTCCGGCCATCGAACACGCAGTCGCTGGCGACCGGCTTGTAAACCCCGACCCGATATCCGGCCGCGACCAGACTTCTTACGATGATCGACCCGACCCAGGTCTTGCCGACCTCGGTATCATTCCCTGTGATGAACAGGCCCCGCGCCGGTTTGTCGAGCATGTTGTTCTCGTGTTCCGTCCGCCGTCGCCAAGCCCGTCCGCGCCCATGCCCGAATCTGATTCCCGCCACCGGCAACCAAGCCGCCTGGCCGTCGCCGCCATTCAGCTGAACTGCTCGGCCGATGTCGGGGACAACCTCGCCCGGACCGTGGAGCAGATTCGCGTGGCAGCCCGCCGGGGAGCGCGGATCATCTGTCTGCAGGAACTATTCTACAGTCTCTACTTCTGCCAGTCAGAAGACCATGCCCATTTCGCGCTGGCCGAACCGATTGACGGCCCGCGAACGGAGGCGCTTTGCCGGCTGGCCCGCGAGCTGAAGGTCGTGATTGTGGCCGGGCTGTTTGAGCGGCGGGCCGCCGGCCTGTACCACAACTCGGCCGTCGTGATCGACACCGACGGCAGCGTCGCCGGAATGTACCGCAAGATGCATATCCCCGACGATCCGAATTACTACGAGAAGTTCTATTTCACACCGGGCGATCTGGGCTTTCGCGCGATTCAGACATCGCTCGCCCGGATCGGGGTTTGCATCTGCTGGGACCAGTGGTTTCCCGAGGCGGCCCGGCTGACGGCCTTGCAGGGGGCCGAGTTGCTGGTCTATCCCACCGCGATCGGCTGGCTGGCCGGGGACAAACCCGTTTATGGCCAGGCCCAGCGGAACGCCTGGCAGACGATGATGCGCAGTCATGCGATCGCCAACGGCGTTTTTGTCGTCGCGCCCAACCGCTGTGGCGTCGAGTCGAACATCGAGTTCTGGGGCAGCTCGTTCGCAGTCGATCCCTACGGCAACCTGCTGGCTGTCGCGGGCGAGCAGCCCGAGACGCTGTTTGTCGAACTGGACCTCGCCCTGATGGACGCGGCCCGCACGCACTGGCCGTTCCTCCGCGACCGCCGGATCGATGCTTACCAGGCGATCACTCGCCGCTTCGATGACCAGCCGGCATTTGGCGGGGCGGCCAGTGGCTGAGCGTCCTTCGCAGAACCGGCAAGAGAAAGGGTCAGACCCCGATTCGCTCCGAATCCCGGCGCGCCGGGAGCGCGAATTGGCGGCAGACCCTGCCGGTTTGAAAGGCTCAGACCCCGCCGGTTTCCGAATGCCGGCCGAATGGACGCGGCACGCTGCGACCTGGTGCAGCTGGCCGCGAAACCTGGAAACATGGCCGCACAATCTGGCGGCCGCGCGGCGCGAATTCGTGGAGCTGGTCAAGGCAATCGCGGCCGACGAACCGGTGCGGATCATGGCCGGGGCCGGCTCCGACACGGACTCGGCGAACGCCGCTTTGGGAAACGTCAGGCAAGTCGAGATCATCGACATCCAGACCAACGACGCGTGGGCCCGCGACTATGCGCCGACCTTTGTGAAGGACGGAGCGGGCCGGCCGGCGGCCGTTGACTGGATCTACAACGCCTGGGGCGGAAAGTATCCGCCTTTTGACGACGACCAGCAGGTGGCACGAAAAGTTGCGGATTGGGTTGGCTGCGAACTCCGGCCGGCTGACCTGTGCCTCGAAGGGGGTGCCCTCGAAATCGACGGCGATGGCCTGTTGCTCTGCACGCGGACTTGCGCCTTCGATCCAAACCGGAATCCGGGACTGTCTGAGGCGGAAATCGAACGACGCATCATCGCGGCCACGGGTGCCAGCGCCATCGTCTGGCTCAGCGGCGACTGCCTGATCGGCGATGACACGGACGGCCACATCGACCAGCTCGCCCGGTTCACCCCCGGCGGTTCGATTCTCCTTGCCACGATCGATGACCGCGATGATTCGCAGTGGGCCGGGCTGGAGCAGAACCGGAGGGATCTGGTGGAGGGCCTGTCAAAGCTGGGCCGGCAGGCCGAGCTTGTTCCGCTGCCGCTGCCCGAGCCGGTCTTTTTTCGCGGCGTTCAGATTCCGGCCTGCTACTGCAACTATTACCTCACCAACCGGTCGGTCATGGTGCCATCGTTCGGCGTTCGCCAGGACGACGCAGCGGCCAAGCTGGTCGGCGAGCTTCATCCCGGCCGCAATGTGGTGGTCTTGCCCAGCACGAACCTGACGGTTGGCCTTGGTTCCTTCCATTGCCTGACCCAGCAGCAGCCTGCGGTTGGCGATTGAAGCCAGTACAAACGACTGCGCGATTCGCAAAGGTTTGAATCAACTCGTACTCGTACTCCAAATCCGGCGCAACGGGTCGGCGTTCAGGCGAGCCTCGCAAACCCCGAATCCGGCAGTCGAGCAGGCGTAGGGTGGGTCGAGTCGTCGAGACCCACTGTTGGTCAACCTGATGTTGGCAAGGGAGTGCAGTGGGTCTCGAAGACTCGACCCACCCTCCCAGGCTCGCGAAGCCCGAATCCGGCAGTCGAGTACGATTACGAGTACCGCTTCGCTGAGTACGAGGACGAGTTGATCCTGGCCACCTTGCCCAACAAAGGACTGTCAACAAAAACGGGGTTCGTTCCTTTTCACTGGCCGGCTATACTGCCCGTCTTGCGCTGGACGGAACCAGGGGGGTCGGACGCTGGCGCGGGTGGAGTGGCCTGACGACCAGCTGAGTCCATGGAATTGTTGCGCCTATCCCTCAATGGACGCGCCGCGCGGATCCCTCGCGCGGCCGGAATCATCCTGCTCGTCGGCCTTGCGCTGTCATTGGGAAGTTGCCGGCCGGCCGATCGGGACGACCGCAACATCAGCAGCCGGTCCGGGCCGGATGTTCCCGCAGCTCCCAAGCGGGACCGGGCGGTATCGGCCGGTCCCCATATCATTCTGATCAACCTCGACGACGCAGACCGGGAGCTGGTCGAGCACGACGTATTGAACCCGTCGGCTGAGCCGCGCTTTGCGGCCATTCTTCGACTGATCCGGGAGGGCCGGCGGTTCTCCAATTGCCATACGGCGGTGCCGATTTGTGGCCCGTCGCGCGCCTGTCTTTTGACCGGTCGGTATGCCAGCAGCAACGGGATGCGCTGCAACAACCCGGAGTCGGAGCTCAGCCGCGGAGTTGGCGGTGGGTATGGCCTCTACCGTGGCCAACAGGCGGGTGGGCCCGAAAAGCTGCCCTGGAGCCGCAACGACCTGCCGGTCTGGATGCAACAGGCCGGCTACCGCACGATTCATGTCGGCAAGTACCTGCACGACGGTTTTGAGCCGCAACCGGGCGAAGACTGGAACGCCGTCTTTCCTTTCGGCTGGGACGACCTCTACGCGTCCTTTGGTGGCCGGTACTTCGGAACGATGTTCTGTCGCAATGGCGAGTTCTCCCAGATGAATCCGGGCGAAACGACGGAGTACCCGGTCGTTTACCGGACCTGTGTGGAAGGTATCGATGCGCGACGCTTGCTGGAAGGACATTTCGCCGGTGGCAACGGCCCGGTTTTCCTCAGTCTGGCACACATTGCACCCCATGTCGAAGGGCGGGTGGAACGCTGCCTCGAAGAAAACCTTCCCGGGCGCGGAATGGTCGAGCCGCGGTACAAGGACCTCTGGCCCAACCTGCAACCGCCCGCGGCCGCGGAGTTCGACGAGCCGGACAACAGCGACAAGCCATCCACCATCCGCCAGCTCTCGCGGCTCTCAGCCGAGGGCGACAGTCCCCAGCAAAACGAGACCCTTCGCTACCGCCTCGAATACCGCCGGCGGGTGCTCGCGCTCAAAAGCGTTGACGACCAGCTCGGCGAACTCCTTCAGTTGCTTGAGCGAAATGGCGTCGTCGAGGACACCGTGATCGTGCTGACTTCCGACCATGGCTTTGAGGTTGGCCATCACCGGCACTTCGGCAAGTCGGTGCCTTACCAGCGCGTCACCAACGTGCCGCTGATCGTCTGGAGTCCAGGAAGGTTCGCGCCGCGCGAGGAGCCGCTGCCGCACCTGCTTTCCCAGATTGACCTGGTTCCCACGCTGCTTGAGCTCGCTGGAGCGCCGGTTGAACCTGGCCTTCAGGGCAAGTCGTTTTTGCCGCTTCTGCAGGGTGAAGGTGGGGGGCCGCCTGAGAACTGGCGGCCAGAGGGGGTGCTGGTTGAACACTGGGAACGCGTACCCGAACGCCAGGTCAGTCTGGACACGACCTTCGCATCGCTTCGATTGCACGATTCGGTTTACACGCAGTGGTCCAATGGTGACCGCGAGTTCTACGACCTTACGGCCGATCCTTGCGAGCTGGACAACGCGGTTGATGGGCTGACGGCAGACGTGCGGGCCGCGCTTGACGAAAAACTGGGCCGCCTGCGCCAGTCGATGCCGGGGCCAGCCTGCTTCATCGAGTGCCCGTTCACTTCCAACGCCGTATTTCTCAGAACGGCGCGCCTCTCTGGTCTGGCCGAAGCCCCTGGTCCGGTCCGCGCCGTCCGGCTCGTGATTTCTGACTTGACCGACAATCGCCAGGCCAGGTTCTGGAACGGGTCGGGCTGGCAAGCCGAACGCATTTCGCTCGCGGCGGAACTGGCGGCACCTGGCGGGCTGGTCTCTGACTGGAACTATGTCTTCAGTC
Organism: Planctomycetota bacterium; assembly: GCA_031405895.1. Classification (GTDB taxonomy): domain Bacteria; phylum Planctomycetota; class Planctomycetia; order Pirellulales; family Pirellulaceae; genus BJ22. Next base: position 8,684 of record JANOFL010000230.1, on the reverse strand, counting down.
CCCCGTGCGGGAAATCGTTGCAACAGTTTCGTGTCGCCGCATGGACGATTGGCCAGTCCGGGCCAGAAAACAGCCAGCCGGTTTTCAAGGATTTCTCCATCGATGCCGAGCTGCCGGTAACCGAAGTAACGGCACCCGTGGCGGACCGGGTGGTCAAGCTCGTTGAAGGCTTTGAAATCCGTGGATTTGCCCGCGACGAACAACTTGTCAGCAATGTCCGGCTGGCCTTGATCAATCCCCAAACCGGACTGTACTGGAATGGCAAGGCCTGGCAACGCGGCCTGGTCTGGCTCGCCACCGACCTCAGGCGGCCCAAGCCGGGCGAAGTCGCCTGGTCGTATCATTTCAGGCCGGATGCCGGTGAAGGCACGGTCCGGGTGGACATCCAGACCATCACCAGCGACGGGCGGCGCGAACAGAACGAGCGCGTCCTGCGCGTGAACTGGGACGAGTGAAGGTAGCAGGCACATTTCATGTGCCGTCCGACAGCGAAAATAGGGTCTGGCGGACGGCACATGGAATGTGCCTGCTACTTTGTTTGCCTGCCACTTTGGATCCCAATGCAGGCGGCATTGAGGGCCGTCCCGCGGCGGCGGTTTCGATATGCCCGGACCCGCCCAGCAACCCATCCCGCAGCTTGCGAAACGCTGCTAGGCTGGGCCTTGCGAGCCCGCAACGACATGCCGGACCTCGAGACTGTCATTCGACCAGGAGCCCAATTCATGAGCAGGTTTCGTTTTGTCCAGCCGGCCAGCCGATTGTTTCAACGCGGTTCTTGCGCGATCGGGCTGGTCCTCCCGGTCGTTGCCTTGTTGTCAGTCCGGCTGGCGGCTCAGGAAAACGTCAACTGGCAGGCCTTGGCCGACGCGAGTGTGGCGGCAGGTTTCACCGTCGAACAAATTCACGAAGTCCGCAACAGTGAAGGCTCGTGGGTCAGTCTCACGGTTGACTCCAGGGGCCGGCTGATCGCTTCCGACCAGTATGGAGGCCTGTTCCGGATCACGCTCGATCTGGCGGCTCGCACAACCGAAGTCGAGCCGATTCCCGTCAACACGGGTCGTGCCCACGGGTTGCTCTGCGCCTTTGACTCGCTCTATGTGATGTCGCACGCTGGCGATGACCAGCCCTCGGGACTCTATCGCGTGCGCGACACCGATGGCGACGACCAGTACGACCAGGTCGAGCTGCTGGTCCAGCTGGAAGGGGACGGCGAACACGGCCCGCACGCGATTGTGCTTTCTCCGGATGGCCAGTCGATTGTCTTTTGTTGCGGCAACCACACACTCCTGCCCGGCGTTCAGCGGTCGCGGGTGCCCGAAGTCTGGCAGGAAGACGAGGTTCTTCCCCGGTTGTGGGATCCCAACGGTCATGCGGTCAACATCATGGCCCCGGGCGGCTACATCATCCAGTGCGACCCCGACGGACGCGAGCTGGAACTGCTTAGCATCGGTTACCGCAACCAGTACGACATCGCCTTCAGCCCGGCTGGCGAACTGTTCACCTACGACTCCGACATGGAGTGGGACGTTGGCACGCCGTGGTACCGGCCAACGCGCGTCTGTCACGCGACCAGCGGGAGCGAGTTTGGCTGGCGGAGTGGCAGCTCCAATCCGCCGGAGTACGCCGCCGACACTCTGCCTCCGGTGATCAACATCGGCTTTGGCTCGCCGACAGGAATCGCGTTTGGCACGGGTGCGAAATTCCCGGCGAAGTACCGCGACGCACTTTTCATCGCCGACTGGAGCTACGGAGTAGTTCACGCCGTGCATCTCAAGCCCGCCGGCGGCTCATTCAGCGGCGAGCGGGAAACGCTGGTCGCCGCACCTGGTCTGGCGGTCACCGACATGGCGGTCAATCCACTCGATGGCGCACTCTATTTCGCGATTGGCGGCCGGCGTTCACGTTCGGCACTTTACAGGGTCAGCTGGACGGGCCAGCAGGCCAGCGAAACGGCCGATTCACCTGACACGCCACCGCTTCACCTTTTGCGCCGCGAACTGGAGAGTCTGCATCGGGCGGCACGCTCCGACGCGGCTCAGGTGATCGCGGCGGCTGCACCGCAATTCAGTCACGCTGACCGGTTTGTCCGCTTCGCCGCCCGGGCGGCCGTTGAACGGATGCCTTGCGATGCCTGGCGCGATCAAGCGCTCAACCAGGCCGCAGCCAACCCTTCGTTGACGGCGCGGATCGAGTGGGCACTGGCAGTCGCGCGGTGTGGTGAAGACGCCGACCGTGTAACCGCGGTCCGGGCGCTCCTGCCGATCGACTGGGCGGCGCTGAACACCATGCAGCGCCTCGCCTGGTTGCGAACGATCGGCGTGGCGATCACGCGGATGAATCAGCAGAACGCCAGCCTCCGCGGCGAAATCTGCAAAGTCCTCGAACCGTTGCCCGCTGGTGATGACTGGCGTTGCGACGCCGAGCGGATGCGGTTGCTCGTCGCGGCCGGATCGGATGCCGTGGTCGCAGGAGGCATCGAGTTGCTGGAAACGGCTCCGACCCAGGAACAGCAGATGCACTGTTTCTATTGCCTCAGCCATGCGACGGCAGGCTGGACCCCGGAGTTGCGGCGGCGGTATTTCGCCTGGTACCTGACCACCGGCCGGATGCGCGGTGGAAACTCGTTCGCCAGTTTCCTGTTCAACATTCGTGCCGTCGCCATCGGCTATCTCGACGACGAGGCGAAGCGCGAACTGGGCGACCTGTTGACCGCCCTCCCGGACCTGGCCGATCCCCAGATGCCCGCCGAGCCACGCGAGTTTGTCCGCAAGTGGACGATGGAGGACTTCACCGGAATCGGCGAAGCCGACCTGCGCGACCGCGACCTCGTCCGCGGCCAGCAGATGTTTGTTGCCGGTCAGTGTTTCCAGTGCCACCGTGTCCAGGACAACGGCGGCAGCGTCGGCCCGGACCTGACGCCGTCCGGCCGGCGGTTCAACCCGCACGACCTGCTGGAGACGCTGATCCAGCCGAGCAAGGCCGTCTCGGACCAGTACCAGGCCACGGTCTTTCAGCTGGAGGATGGCCGGACCGTGACCGGCCGGATCGCGAATCTCAACACACAAACCTTGTACATTCAGACCAACATGCTCGACCCGGGCAACTTTACGCAGATCAGCGATGCCGATGTGATCGACCGCCGGCCGGCCACGCTCTCAATGATGCCCGAAGGGCTGCTGGATACAATGTCGCGGGACGAAATCCTCGACCTGCTTGCCTGGATGCGCTCGGCCGCGGACCAGGCGTTGCAACAACAGGGCACCAGCGTTCCGGCGAACAATTGAGCCACCTGCACCCCATTGTGCTTTTTCCCCGCCCGCCGTTCGCGGCCGGCCAGCTGTGACCGAACCCGATCTCGACACCGACTCCAGCGACGAACTGCCCGCGACGGTGCTGCGCGACGAGTACGATGAACTGGCCGGACTGGCTGGATCGCTGGCCCATGAGATCAAAAACCCGCTGGCCGTCATCCGGATGAACATCGAACTGCTTGCCGAGGACCTCGAGCAGGCAGATGCACCCAAACTCCACCGTGCGAAAGAGCGGATCGCGACCGTCAACCGCCAGTGTTTGCGGCTGGAAAACCTGCTCAACGACTTCCTGCGGTTTTCCCGTCCCGAGCGGCTGGAACTGAAGTCGGGCAGCCTCAACCTCCAGATCAGCCAGGTCCTGGAGCTGTTCACGCCCCAGGCCGTGCAGCAGGGCGTCGAGATCGTCCGTTACCTCGACTCCGACCTGCCCAAAATCCGGATGGACTCCCAAATGCTCCAGGCCGCGCTGGTCAACCTCGTCAAGAACGCCCTCGAAGCCATGCCGCAGGGCGGCCAGCTGGTCGCCCGAACCCGGATCACGCGAACCGGCGTGGCCCTCGACCTGATCGACAACGGCGTCGGAATGAGTGACAAGACGCTGTTGAACATGTTCGAAACTTTCTACACCAACAAATATGGCGGGTCGGGTCTGGGACTGCCGATTGCCCGCAAGATCATTGAAGCCCACGGCGGCGTGATCAACGTCGAAAGCTCGGAAGGGCTCGGCAGCCAGTTTACGCTCGAATTCCCGACCCCGCGCCGGATCTAGATCCCCCCATGTTGCCCCGCCGCCCAGTGTCGCCTTTCGCTCCGCGAAAGTCCGCCCTCCACACTCCACATGTATCGCAATGCTCCTGTGCGACCGTCACCCACCGCGACAGGAAGCCGTGTTGAAACTCATTCGCCGACTCGAAGATTTTCCCGCCGGACTGCGGGGCGGCGCGCTGACGATTGGCAACTTCGATGGCGTGCATCGCGGGCATCGTGAGATTGTCCGCCGGCTCAAGGCGGCCGCGAGCCGCGTCGGTGGCCCGGCCGTGGTCTTCACGTTCGACCCGCATCCCGCCCTGCTGCTTCGCCCGCGCGAGGCCCCTCCGCCGCTGACCTGGATCGACCGGAAGGCCGAGCTGCTGGCCGAGCTGGGAGTCGACGCCGTGCTCGCCTGCCCTACGACCGAGGCGTTGCTCCAGCTTTCGTGGCAGGATTTTTTTGAACGGATCATCCGCGAAGGACTGGGTGCGGCAGCGGTTGTCGAGGGCAGCAACTTCCGTTTCGGGCACAACCGCGGCGGCGATGTGGCGTCACTGGCTGCCCGCTGTCATGCCGCTGGCATGGCGTTCGAAAGCGTCGCGGTGCTGGAGCAGTCCGCCGCGACCGTCAGCAGCAGCCGGATTCGCGAGCTGATCCGGACCGGTGAAGTGGGCGTTGCGCGGCAGCTTTTGACCCAACCTTACCGGATTCGCGGCCTTGTCGTCCACGGCGCGGCGCGAGGGGCCCAGCTCGGCTTTCCCACCGCCAACCTGCATGGAATCGACACGCTGGTTCCTGCGTCCGGAATCTACGCCGGGCGGGCGCTTTGGAACGGGCAGTCCTGGGGAGCCGCGATCCACGTCGGACCGATCCCGACTTTTGGCGACGGCACGACCCGCGTCGAAGCCCACCTCCTCGACTTCAGCGGCAGCCTCTACGGCCAGCTGGTCGAACTTGATTTCCTCGAACGGCTCCGCGCGATCGAGCACTTCCAGAACGCGGAAGAGCTGCGCCAGCAGATGGAAGTTGACGTGGGCGGTTGTCGCGCGGTGTGGAAAGTGTTTGAGTCTCGTGAATCGGCGGACTTGGGTATATTGAAGCACGGGAGCGGGGGCGGATAAGGACCCGTCGCTGACGCTTCCGGCTCGTTACCAACCCGATCGCGCAGTCGTTGCAACCTGATTTTCCCGAGCAGAACATGTCCATTGACTGGAACCGGTTTCGTGAGATCATCGCCGCGGCGCGGAAGGTGGTTCTGGTCAGCCACATCCGGCCCGATTGCGATGCCCTCGGCAGCGAGCTGGGGATGGCGGCGTTGCTGCGGCGGCTGGGGAAAAAGGTCCGGATCGTCAACGGCCAGCGAACGCCGCCCAACCTGCAGTTCCTCGACCCGTCCGGCGAGATTCTGGAGATCGGTACCGAAGTTCAGCCCGCTGAACTGGCGGACACCGACCTGTTCCTCGTGCTCGATACGAGCGCCTGGGTCCAGGTCGGCAACATGCGGCCGGTCCTCGAACAGACTTCGGCGCAGAAGGCAATCCTCGACCATCATGTCGTGCAGGACGATTTTGGGGCCGAAGTCTTCAAACGGACCACGGCCGAGGCGACCGGCGTGCTTGTGGTTGAGGCGGCCGACGCGCTGGGCGTGAAGCTGGACGCCGAAATGGCCACGCCGCTTTTCGCCGCCGTCGCGACCGATACCGGCTGGTTCCGCTTTGGTTCAGTCCTGCCCGAAACGTTTGAAGTCGCAGCGCGGCTGTTGCGCGCGGGTGCTGTTCCGGCCGAGATCTATGGCAGCCTGTACGAACAGGAGACCGCCGGCCGGATGCGGCTGCGCGGCCGGGTTCTTTCGCGGATCGGGGTCGAGCTGGATGGCCGCCTCGCCCACACCTGGATCCTGGCCGGCGATTACACAGAAACGGGAGCCTTGCCGAGCGACACCGAAGACCTCGTCAATCACGCCCTTCAAATCCGCGGCACCCAGGTCGCGGTGATCCTCGTGGGCCAGCGTTCGGGTGGGTTCAAGATCAGTTTCCGCAGCCGCTGCGCCGTCGATTGCAACCTGGTCGCGTCACGTTTTGGCGGCGGCGGCCACAAGGCCGCGGCGGGCGCATTCCTCGAAGGCGACTTCGAGTCCGTCCAGCAACAGGTCCTCGACCATGTCCGGGAAAGCCTGCTGGCCGCTGGAGCAACCACAGTTCAGGTTTAGAGCCTGGCGCGGAACCGCGACGAGAAGGGGTCAGACCCCCAATTGCTCCGAAGACTGCGCGATTGGGCGTCAGACCCCGGCGGTTTCCGGACAGGCTCTTGGCCAGCCCGGCCATCGCTAAAAACGGACCACTCCATGCCCCGCCGCCTGATCAGTTCCGGTTCCACCTTCGAAGCCGACATCGGCTACTCGCGAGCCGTGGTCGACGGTGAGTGGGTTTTCGTCTCTGGCACCACGGGCTTTGATTACCGCTCGATGACGATCGCGGAGGACGTGGTCGCACAGGCCGAACAGTGTTTCCGCAACATCGGGGCAGCCTTGCGTGAAGCCGGCGCGTCGCTGGCCGATGTGGTTCGCGTGACTTACATGCTGCCGGATGCCAAAGACTTTCCGGCCTGCTGGCCCGTCCTGCGCCGTCACTTCGGCACGACCCGCCCGGCCGCGACGATGATCCAGGCCGGCCTGGCCGACTCGCGGATGAAAATTGAAATCGAAGTCACTGCGCGGATCAGTAACGTGGCATAGGCTTCCAGCCTGAGTTCGGAATCCACGTTGCTGGCGGTGCACGACGTCCATTCCGCTGAATCACGCTGCAATCCCCGGATTGGGAATCCTGATGGACGAACAACCGTCACCCCAAAGCGGGGAACACGGGCGTTACGACCCCGCAACCGTCCGCCAGTTGTTTGAAGACATGGCGGCGACCTACCATCGTGTCAACGTCATCACCTCTTTCGGCTTCTGCGTTCGCTGGCGCCGTCAAGTCGTGGCTGGACTGCCACTCGGGGAGGCACGACATGTCATTGACCTGATGTCGGGAATGGGCGAGTTGTGGCCGTTTCTGGCAAAGCAGCTGCGGGGCGACGCCCAAGTCACCGGCGTCGAGTTCTCGTCCGGCATGGCCTCCCGGTCCCGCCTCACCTGGCCCTTTCGCACACAGGTCCGCCAGGCCGACGTTCTGGAATGGGAGCCAGATGTGTCCCTGGCCGACGTGGTGGTCTGTTCGTACGGCATCAAGACGCTTAGCCCCGACCAGCAGGATCAACTGGCGGCAAAGGTCGCGGTTCTGCTCCGGCCTGGCGGGCAGTTTTCGTTTGTCGAGATTTCAGTTCCGCCGAATCGAGTCTTGCGCACTGCCTACATGTTTTATCTCAGGCAGCTGATTCCGGTGATCGGAAAGCTGCTGCTCGGGAACCTGGATAATTACCGGATGCTGGGCATTTACACCTTGGCATTCGGCGATTGCAGCCATTTCGCGGCGTGTCTCCGCCGCCATGGACTGGAAGCATCGATGTGCAGCTACTTCTTCGGCTGTGCAACGGGCGTTCGGGGGGCGAAGCCCCTGGAAAGCTGACCGCTTGTGATCAGGAGCTGCCCGACGCAATCACCGCTGCCGGTTTTGACATGGAGTGCAGAACAGTTGTCCCCAACTGCTCGTCCGCGCAACCAAAGCCTGCAGAAGCCAGGAACCGCGCGCCTCGCGGTCCTGCCCAAGGATCTCAGCTTCGATCCGCTGCCCGGCCTCGAGGTCAGCGCCAAGCTCATGGACGTGGACCTCGCTCCCTGGGGTGGCCTCATCCCCGCCAACGTGCCCGCGCCCGTGCAGGGCACGCTGCGCACCGACATCAATACATCGGAAAAACGTTTTTTGTTGATTATTTCCGCCGCGGTCGGAATTGGCCTGTTGATCGCCATCGCCGGCGCCGTGTGGCTGGCGCGATCCGTGCTGATGCCCTTGCGTGAATTCGAGAAAGGCGTGGCGCATTTCTCGAATGAAGACCTCTCCTATCGATTAACGCTCGATAATCATGACGAGATCGGCCACCTCGCCATGGAATTCAACACCATGGCCGAGCGCCTGCTGGCGCATCGACAAAAACTGGAGGAGTTGTCCGTCCGCGACGGACTGACCGGGCTCTATAACCGCCGGGAACTGGAGAAGCGGCTGCAGGAGGAAGTTCAGCGCGCCCGCCGCTATTGCCGGCCGCTCTCCGTCATGATGCTCGACATCGACCATTTCAAGAACGTCAACGATCGTTATGGTCACCAGGCGGGCGACGAGGTGCTGATTACCGTCGCGGATCTGATTCAGCTGAATGTCCGGCCGGTGGACGTTGTCTGCCGCTACGGTGGCGAAGAACTGGTTGTGATCCTTCCCGAAACGGATGAAGCAGGGGCGCGCATCGTGGCGGAACGCATCCGCGGCACGGTGGAGGATTCCATCACCACGACACCCCAGGGCGACATGGTACACGTCACGGTCAGCATCGGACTCGCCGTCTTTCCCGGACATGGCGACACCGGCGCCACCCTCATTCATGCCGCCGACCTGGCGCTATACTCCGACATGCACGAAGGACGCATCCTGGTGAGCAGTCACTAGAAGCTTTCTCAAAATCATAATTGATCAGGCA
>JANOFL010000310.1:0-19146 GCA_031405895.1 Planctomycetota bacterium | reverse complement strand
GAGAACGCCGGTTCAACCCTAAACTCACACCAGAGGAATCGGCTAGCGCCTCAGGCTCAAAAGAACTCGCCGATTAATCAGTCCACCCCTGCTGACCCACCTCCGCCCGCCTCATGATCGCCTGGATCATTGCCCCACTTGTCACACTTGCCGCGCTGGTCGGCTTGATCGCGGCTGTGCTTGGTCTGCCAGGCACCTGGCTGATGGTCGTGATTGCCATCCTGCTCGCCAGCATCACCGCCGGCGAATCATTCGTCCACGTCTCGTGGCTGGGTGTGATCGCGCTGGTCGTCCTGGCCGGAATCGGTGAGCTGATCGAGTTTATCGCCGGATCGGCCGGTGTCGGCCAACAAGGCGGAACAAAACGCTCGGCCTGGTACGCGCTGGTCGGCAGCATGGTCGGCGCGGTCGCGGGCCTGTTCATCAGCCTCCCCATTCCCGTCCCTGTCATCTCCCAGCTGATTTCATCGGTCCTTTTTGGCGCGATGGGTGCCGCCGCCGGGGCCGTGATCGGCGAACGGCGCGAAGGCAAGGACTGGGACAAGACCACGCGCGTCGGGATTGGGGCTCTGATCGGCCGGCTGCTTGGCACGGTCGGCAAAGCCGCTTGCGCCGCGATCATGACGATCATCCTGATCTATCAAGTCTGGCTCAAAACCGCCTGGTGATCGCAGAGCGGTCCAGGGTACGGTCATCAATAGCATTCCGGTGTTGCTGGTCAGGTTGGGTGCGTTTCGCGGATTGGGAAGTTTTCTTCAACAATGGGCGGAGGCACCAGGTTTTTTTTCCGGCTCCCTCCCCCGCCGCTGCTTTGAGCGGTGTGGGGAGGGCGGGGGGAGGGGGCGTCCGCGCATTGGCGAGCGTTGCAGCTGCACCTCCCGCGCCATTCAATACCGGCCAAGACGAGAATTCAGGGTTGGAAAATCGCAAAGTGCGAAATGCACCCGGTCTGGATCTGTTCAGGAAGGCCCCTTTTCCGCCGAATTTACTGGCGCATGGTCCTTTCCACTTCGGCACGCGAGCCAGATCATCCCGGTCGCGACCGCCATCAACCCGAGGCTGGTCCAGTAAGGCAATGTCGCGGCTTTCTTCAGCAACGGGATGCTCAACCCCGCTCCCACGATCCGCGACATCGCGCTGACGCTCTGCGCCACGCCCAGCACGCGGCCTTGTCGGCGTGGATCAGACCAGCGGCTGAGCAGGGAGTTCAGCGACGGCTGCAGGCAGGCGAACCCGCCGCCGACGAACGCGAATGCGACCCAGAGCACGGGGAGCGAACTTCGCGCCACCGCCGCAATCAGGATCGCATAGCCGGCCAGCTGGATTGCCGCCCCGGTGAGGGCCATCTTCTGCGGCGGCCAGTGTTTGGCCAGCGGCCGCACGATCGCACCCTGGACAATCGCCAGCAGGAATCCCAGCGCCGCGAAGAGCAGGCAGACTTGCTCCAGCGAGAACCGGAACGGCGCGTCGGGCTGGTCGCGTGAACCCTTGACCAACATGCTCAGGCTCGTCTCGAACAGCGCGAAAGCCAGGATGAACACGCCCGAAGCCAGCACCAGCCGGCGAACCGGACCATCCCGCCAGACGCCGCGCCACGCATCCAGACTGAATCTGCCCTCTCCCTCTCCACGCGGCTCGCTCCGCTGTTTCAGCGACTCCGGCAACAAAAAGATCGCGCACAGCAGGGCGATGAAACTCAACCCGGCCGCAGCGAAGCCCGGGCCCGCGCCGAGATCGCCTGCGCCACTTCCCCGGATCGCGAAGAGCGCAAAGACGGGTCCGAACGTAAATCCCAGCCCGAACGCCATCCCGATCAGGGCCATTCCACGCGTACGCTGCTCAGGTGGCGTCACGTCGGCGATGTAGGCTTGCGCCGTGCCGATCGTCGCCGCGCAGATCCCGGCCCCGATCCGCGCCGCGAACAGTCCGGCGAGGGACTGATACATGGCCGCCCACGCGAACAGGCTGTAAAAGACCACCGATCCGCCGATCCCGACCATGATCACCGGCCGCCGGCCGATCCGGTCTGACAGCCCGCCCCAAACCGGCGAAAACACAAACTGCATCAGCGAATAGCTGGCCATCAAGGCCCCGATCTGCCAGCCACCCGGATCGGTCGCGAACTGGTCGCCGTAAAGCGGCAACAGAGGGAGCACAATCCCGAAACCCAGCAGGTCGATGAAGACGGTCAAAAAAATCACCAGCAACGCCCCCCGCCGCGGGGCGTGGTTGCTGGTCTCCGCCGTCGCGACTTGGGAATCACTCTGGAATTCAATCATTGATTTGTTCACTTTGGGTACCAAAGTTCATGATTCAGGAACAGCTGGGAACAGCCCTGGCGTTTTCCCGCTCGCCAATACCTGGTACTTTGGTCAGTATTCAATGCCCAGTATTCCTGAGTGAACTTGCTTGCTGCATTCGGCCTACATCGAGACCTCGGTCATCGGACATCTGGTTGGCCGACTCCACCCCGACCCGGCAATTTCCCGCCGGCAGCAGACTACCCGACTTTGGTGGCCAACCGCACCGGCCCGTTACCTCCTGTATTCTTCCTGGTTAACCGCCCAGGAATGTGCTTGCGGTGAACCGGCTGTGGCGTCGGAACGACTGCACGTCGCGAGAAATCTGACGCTGCTCGACCTTACGGACGAATCAAAGACGCTTGCCGCTTTGCTGATCGCGCGTCGCGCCGTTCCAGATTCAAAGCCACGTGACGCATCACATATTTCCCTTGCCGCTGTTCACCGTGTAGATTTGATCGTGACGTGGAATTTCCGGCACATCCTCAACCCGCATCTGCAACGGCGAATTGGCGAGACCTGCCGCGAAGCAGGATACCGGCAACCTGTGATCTGTACTCCCGAGCAGCTTTGGGAAAACGAAAATGATTCCTGATCCCAACGACGAAATTCGTTTAATCCGGGACCGGCTGTCTGAAGGCTGTAGGTACGACCTGGACAGGATCTTTGCCGAGGCGCGACGGCAACAGCAAGAGGCCGGAGTGACATCAGTTTCACCCAAACCAGGACTCCCGGCTGACCAGTCCTTTCCGTCAGCCGGCTTGACCGATCCGGGCACTGTGGTGCGGGAAACCGAATGAGTGGGTTCGTCTGGCGCGTGCGGAAAACGGCTCACCGGCCCGCGCAACGCTCTTGCCCGGGAAAGCCAGTGACAGAAAATACCAGGCGCGATTGACTGATGGACAACCCCCTCCGCCATCTCCCCAGTGTCAGCCAGCTGCTCGAGCACCCGCGGCTCAAGCGGCTGGGCGAATCGCTCAACCAGCAGGTCGTCGTCGACGGCGTGCGAAGTTTTCTCAGTCAGCTCCGCAGCCGTGTCACCAGTTCGCTTGAAGCGGTCGACATTCCGGCACCGGCCGATCTGGCAGAGAAGATCGCTTCGTGGCTGACCTCTGCCCGCCAATCGCGGCTCCGGCCGGTGATCAACGGCACCGGCATCCTGTTGCACACTGGCCTGGGCCGGGCGCCTCTTGCTCCCGCCGCCATCGAAGCGATCCGGCAAGTCGCGGGCGGCTATTGCAGCGTTGAGCTGGACCTCGCGACGGGGCAGCGCGGCCAGCGGGCCGACGTCGTCCGCCAGCTGCTGGCCGACTTGACCGGCTGCGAAGCAGCGGCCGTCGCCAACAACAACGCCGCCGCGACCATGCTCGCCCTGTCCAGTCTTGCCCGTGGCAAAGAAGTCATCGTCTCGCGCGGCGAGCTGGTCGAGATCGGCGGCAGCTACCGCCTTCCCGAAGTTATGGAGTGCAGTGGCTGTCTCCTCCGCGAAGTCGGCACGACCAACAAGACGCGGGTGAGCGACTACGAAGATGCCATCACCGACCGGACCGGGGCGATCCTCCGCGTTCACACCAGCAACTACCGCGTCGTCGGCTTCACGGCGGCACCGACGCGCAAGGAACTGGTCGCGGTCGCCCATCGCCGGGGCATCCCGCTGATCGACGACATCGGCTCGGGGGCGATGTTCGATCCGGCCCGCTACGGCTTGCAGGATGAACCGCTGGCCCGTGACAGCGTGAGCGAAGGGGCCGACCTGACGCTTTTCAGCGGTGACAAGCTGCTCGGCGGACCCCAGTGCGGAATCATTATTGGCCGCCAGAAGTACGTCGGCCAGGTGCTGGCCAATCCGTTGATGCGGGCGATGCGGGTGGGCAAGTTGACCCTCGCGGCGCTGACCGCGACGCTGGCTCTCCATTCCAACCCTTCGGGGGCCGAAGTCGAATTGCCGCTGCTGACCATGCTGGCGATGCCGCGGGCCAATCTGGAACTGCGGGCCAAACGGATCGCCGGCCAGCTCAACGCCATCGGCCCGGTGGAAACGGCTGAAGCGGTCGAGAGCTTCTCGATGCTCGGCGGCGGCAGCGTGCCCGGCCAGGAGATCCCGACCTGGTGCGTCTCGCTCGCGCCGCGCGGCCAGTCAGTCGACCAGTTCGCCACCCGCCTGCGCGAAAATGAGCCGGCCGTGATGGGTCGCATCCAGCGCGACCGCTTCCTGCTCGACATGCGAACCGTCAATCCGGCCCAGGATGTCGACCTCGTGACCGCCGTGGAGTCGCTCAAGTGACCGGTCCGGAAAAATCGCCGGGGTTTGACGCCAATTCGCCGGGGTCTGACGCCAATTCGCGCAGTCTTCGGAGCGAATTGGGGTCTGACCCCTTTGAAGTGCCAAGTGCTCCCGCGTCTGACCCCTTTGCGGAGTCAGACGCCTTCGACGACCTCGACCTTCCCCCCGGCGAACTCGACCTTTCCGGCGAAGCCGACGAACCCGAGTTCTCACTCGACCAGATTGGTGCCGCCTATGCCCGCGTCCTGCGAGGAGATGCGTCGTCAGCCGAACCTTTAACTGTCGGTGCCGAGGCCGTCGGCGACACTGCTGAAGCTGCCGCCGCGGGCGACGCCGAATCCAGCGGCCTCGATGAATCAGCCGACGACGACGCGGGTTGTCCGATCAGCGAAGAGTCGGTCCTCGAAGCCGTCCTCTTTGTCGGCGCGCCGGAGGGCGTCAAACTCACCTCCCGCCGCCTCGCCAGCCTGATGCGCGATGTCAGCCCGAAGGAGATCAAAGCCATCGTCGGGCGGCTCAACGCGCGTTACCAGGCCGAAAACGCCGCCTACCGGATCGCCCTGCACGAAGAAGCCTGGCGGTTGGAACTGATCCCCGAGCTGAAATCGCTGGAAGCCGGCTTCCAGGGCGAAGTCCGCCCGGTCCGGCTGGGCCAGAGCGCCATCGACGTCCTTGCGATCGTCGCCTACCACCAGCCCGTTTCGCGGCACGAAGTCGACCGGATCTGGCAGCGTCCCTGTGGCGCAATTCTCAGCCAGCTGCTGCAACGCCAGCTCATCGCCCTCGATTCTTCCTCCGGTCCCCTCCGCGACCGCAAGTTCACCACCACCGATCGCTTCCTCGGCATGATCGGCCTCGACTCGATCGGCGACCTTCCCCAAACTGCCGAAATCACCGACATGGAAGGCATTCTCGAAGGGTAGGGCGCGCGCAACGCACCAAAAAACTTGGGGAAAGTACTGCGAAAAGTATCGAGCGCAGAGATGCGAAGGCGCAGGGTCGCCAAGCTGCGAACGAGTCGAGTTTGCCCAATTCGCGCGCACGACTGCCCTCGAATCAGGCGAGAGGCGTGAACCTAAAACGGCTTTGCCGAATTGACGCAGAGTTCCTCGAATTGCCTGACCCATGGTGGGCACCCCGCATGAAGCGGAGTTCGAGGGAGTCCTGGCAAGGCCACAAGGCAAAGGGAAGCTCCTCAATGACCATCTCAATTGGGTACTGGCACGTGAGTTGCTTTCGCGGCGTGTGACTGTCTGATGGTGCGGCTGGCTGGCCGCATGGGATCCGCGCTTTGGATTGGCGGGCCCGTTTTGCTGATTCCCTGATCCAGTTCCATTTCCCGTTGAGGTTGCCCGCGTGACTCCCAAAGAAATCCTCGCGCTCTGTCGCGAGAAAGACGTCAAGACCATCGATCTGAGGTTCATGGACTTCTTCGGGACGTGGCAGCATACGTCGATCCCGGCCAAGCGGCTGACCGAGGACATGTTTGCCGAAGGGCTGGGGTTTGACGGATCCAGCATCCGCGGCTGGCAGCAGATTAACGAGTCGGACATGCTGCTGATGCCCGATCCGACTTCGGCCTTTCTCGATCCGTTCACCGCGCTCCAGACGCTGGTTCTGATCTGCGACATCCAGGACCCGATCACGCGCGTCGAGTACAGCCGCGATCCGCGAAACATCGCCCGCAAGGCCGTCGCTTACCTGACCAGCACGGGGATCGCCGACCGGGCCTATTTTGGGCCCGAAGCCGAGTTTTTCATCTTCGACGACGTGCGGTTCGACCAGAACGCGCACTCGGGATACTTCCATATCGACAGCAGCGAAGGCGAGTGGAACCGCGGCCGCGAGGAGTTCCCCAACCTTGGCTACAAGGTCCGCCATAAGGAGGGCTACTTCCCCTGCCCGCCGACCGACCAGCTGATGGATATCCGCAACGAGATGATGCAGGTCATGATCGAGGCCGGCCTCGACGTGGAAACCCACCATCACGAAGTCGCCACGGCCGGCCAGACCGAGATCGACCTGCAGTTCAACGAGCTGGTCAAGATGGCCGACAACCTGATGACCTTCAAGTACATCGTGCGGAATGTGGCCCGCCGGAACAACAAGACGGCCACGTTCATGCCCAAGCCGATCTTCGGCGACAACGGCTCGGGGATGCACGTCCACTTTTCGTTCTGGAAAGACGGCAAGCCGCTTTTTGCCGGCGACGGCTATGCCGGGCTGAGCCAGATGGCGCTCTACGCGATCGGCGGAGTGCTCAAACACGCTCCGGCCCTGCTTGCGATCACCAATCCGACCACGAACAGCTACAAGCGGCTCGTCCCCGGCTACGAGGCCCCGGTCAATCTCGCCTACTCGCAGCGGAACCGTTCGGCCGCCTGCCGGATTCCGATGTACAGCAGCAGCCCGAAAGCCAAGCGGGTCGAGTTCCGCTGCCCCGATCCGACCTGCAATCCGTACCTCGGTTTCGCAGCCATTACGATGGCGGCGCTCGACGGCGTGCAGAACAAGATCGACCCCGGCAGTCCGCTCGACAAGGACATCTACGACTTGCCGCCGGAAGAAGCCGCGACGGTGCCCAAGACGCCTGCCTCGCTCGACGCGGCCCTCGATGCGCTCGAGGCCGACCACGAGTTCCTCCTCCGTGGCGATGTCTTTACCGAGGACGTGATCGAAACCTGGATCGCCTACAAGCGGAAGAAGGAAGTCGACGCCATGCGGTTGCGCCCGCATCCGTACGAGTTTTGCCTCTATTATGACGCGTAAAAACCGGTCTGGTCTTCAAAGTGCGTTTCACGCACCCTGCTCGCTCCAAGGCTCCCGCCTTGGAGCGCGCTGACCGGAGGCTCCGCCTCGCGACTGAACAGTTCAGCGCGGATCAGCGCCGACCACGCTCACCCGGCCGTCTTTTTCAACTTCATACTCGACGCCCCGCCACCGGTACCGGCGCGCGAACAGCGCCCGGAACGCGGCAAGGCAAAAGAGCACTTGGGTCACGGTCACAAGGCACCAGCCCAGGAACAACTGACCGGCGGAAGTCTTCCTGGCCGGCTGATGGACTGAGACCGCCCCGGATGAGCGTGCGGCATCGCGCATCACGAGCCAGCCAGCGAGATAAAAAGCGTTGCCCACCGCCCAGCCCAGGGGAATCCACCAGGCGGCCGAAACGCCGCTCGCCGCTCCCAGCACCAGCAACACGACTCCCCCCAGCATCATCCCCGCCGTCGCCAGGGCGTGCAGCAGCGTGCCGGCGAAATTTCGCTCGTAGATGCTGTTCCACTTGACCATCCTTCCCAGCCAGTTCGCAGCGCCGGCCAGCGAACAACCTTCCACGTTCGTCATCACGACCCGCGCCGCGAGGCGATGTTGCTTGCCGATCCGCGCGAGCGCCGCCCGGACCGGCCCGTCGTCAACGATGTTCCGCGCCCAGTCCTCCACCAGCCCGGACGACTCAAGCCATTCTTTCCGCATGATCATCGAGCCGGCCCACGGATTGGCGAAGAGGGCGGTGGGAAACAGCGCCGCCGCGTTCCAGAGCGAACGAATCCACGATCCCGAGCTGCCGGCGACCGGTTCGAACCATTGCAGCCCCGAGGCCGCACCGCCAGTTCCCTCCGGCCCACAGCCGGCCGCGACCAGGGTCTCCAGCCAGTCCTTTCCCGGCACGATGTCAACGTCCATGAACGCCACCCAGCGGCAATCCTCCGCCAGTCTGCGCACCGCCGCGCGCAATGCCGAACATTTCAGCCCGCAAGTCGGCAACCGCTCCCAGCCTTCGACGACCTGAAGCTGGACCTCGCCGTCACTGCCATCCGCGACCCAGGTTTCGCTTGACTCGTTTTGCTGAAACGTGGGGCCAGGCTCCCGCCTGGCCGTCACCCCTGTCTGGCCGCGTTGAGAATCCTCGGGCCTCCGAAACCCCGCCAGCCAGCCAGCTTCGCGTTGCGGCCAGCCGTCTGCTGCGACGATCACGTTGTAGCCAGAACAGTTTTGCCGTCCCAGCGACTTCAGCGCGTGGACTACCGATTCATCCAGCCCCCGCGCCGCAACGAGGACAGCGACTGACTCGTTGGCGTCGACCACTGAATGACCGGAATCTGCCCTGCACTGCTGCCGGCTTAGCCAGCCTCGAAACCAGAGGGCGAGGAGCAGATGGACCAGCGCGAACGCGGCCGTGACAATTGCCAGTCCGATGCAAAGCGTTTCGATCAAGATCGTTCCGCCATTGTAGAGCAGTTGTCCCAACTGCTCGTCCGAGCATCATGCCTTTTGCCGCGAATCGAAACCCGATTGCGCGCTGAGCAGTTGGGGACAACTGCACTACATTTCCGCCGGTCCAGGTGCGCTGAGCAGTTGGGGACAACTGCTCTACATTCTCGCGCTAATGCTGGAACGGCAATCCCGCCACCAGTCGCCAGAACGCGGGCAAGTCAGTCCAGAAACCTGTGTTCAGCCAGCTCAGCCGCTTTCGCCGAAGCCCATCCTGTTCGAGCGTCCACGTTCCACAACTGCCGCGGATGATGTGCTTTCCGCCCGCCAGCCGCTGGTTTTCACGGGCCTCGGTACCCGTCACATAACATTCCAGCCGGGACCTGCCGGTATGCCCGTAGCCGTGCGTTTGATGAATCGCATGGACGCAAGGCGAGAGGTCGACCACCGGAATCCCGCGCGACCGGGCGCTGGCGACCATCCAGTTGTCCCAGTTGCCCCGGCCGACCACGAAGTCCGGCATCGATTCAATCACGTCGCGGGTAAACAGAAAATATTCTTTGCAAACTCGTGGTGCCCGGCTGCCGCGCTGTTGGCTTTCGTGAAGCAGCTGCCGCGCGGCGGCGGGCGTGGACAGGTCCAGCGGCTGATCGATGGCAAGATCGGTTCGCCGGCCAAATGCCAGAAACGATGTCAAACCGGACTCGCTCACCAACCGCTCCACCGCTGCAACAAAATCCGGCAACAGGATCACATCGGCGTTGCACCACGCCAACAGTCCGCTGGACGATTCCCGCGCCACCCGTCGAAAAGCATCGCCCACCAGCGGTGTGCCGGACGGGCTGGTCCGCAAACCAGCCAGATGGCGCAGGCCATGTCTCCCCGCGAACTCTGCGACGCCTTCGTCGTCGCCGCAGAGTACGACTTCGACTGCCGGGGCCAGCTGTTGCCACGAGCCGATCGCGTTCGACTGGATCAGGGAGATCTGGTCGTTGCCCGTTCCCTGGCTGGGCCGAAAGGGCTTGGGAATGGTGAACAGAGTCAAGAACGGCGAACCGTTTACTGTTGTGGTTTGCGGGGAGGCCTTTGGCAGGGCGGCCTGTATGGTCGAGAAGCTCATCCCGCAGCTCCTCCGGCCCGCGTCAGCGCCGCCAGCCTGCGCCAGCCGATCACCCACTGTTTGCAGAACCCCGCAGCGAACAGATCCCAGGCCCGGCGCGGCCGGAACGGCGGCTTGACTGGCCGCCAGCCTTTCCACGCCGTCTGGTCGAGGTACTCGTAGAAGACTTCCCGCCGTGGATGCCGCGTGCCGAAATCCCAAGGCTTGAATTCGGTGGTAAAGTGCAGGATCGCCGGACGCTCTAGCATCGCTTCGAACTCGGTCTCATCGATCGGCGCGTGGCGCGGCGACGGATACTCCCAGGTGTGTGCTCCCACGTTCCACCGCGCCGGAAGCCGCCCCCAGCGGTCGACCAGCACGCAGTTGAGCGCGTACTGGTCCCAGCACCAGACATGTTCGCGATGCAGCCGGAGGCATTCGAGCAGCTGGTGGCCGAGCTGTTGTTCGCGCCAGGCGTCGAGGTTCAAGACCATCACGCCGCTGTTGAAGTATGGCTCGGTGCCCTTGAAGCCATGTGCGGCGTAATTGGGCACCGGCCGGAGCGCCGCCAGCCACGGGCTGCAGCGTCGATAGTTGGTCGCACCGCGCCGGGCGTCGACCCATGGACAGGCGATGTCGGGCGCGGCCAGCAGACAGTTTTCACCCAGTTCCCGCAGCCAGAGTTCACTCAGGCAGGACTGCACGACCAGGTCGGAATCGAGGTAGATGACCCGGGAAAGGCCCTCTGGCACCCAGCGATCCGCCAGCAATCGGAGGTAGGCCGTTCGCGAAATGTGATGCGAGATCGACAGGTCGTCCAGTTTTACGCCCGACGGGCTGACAAGATGCAGTTCGACGGGCCAGCCGGCCAGTGTTTCCTTGAGCATGGCCAGCGAGGCTTCCGGAATTCCGCCATCGACCAGCCAGACCTCCAGCGACCAGCCTGGGCTGAGGTGTTGGGCCGCAGAAAGCAGTGTCACGGCGAGCGGCATCACATAGCGCCCGTCAGCCGCGCACAAAACCGGAATCACGGTGCCGGTAGCCGTTGCGGCCGAACGGAATTTCGATTCGGCTGCATGCAGTCCGGTCTGCGGCGCGTTGGTCAGCGTGGGGTGCATGATTCGCTCCCGCGCGCTGCTTCGACGTCTGCCGTCGATGACATTTCTGTGGCCCGATCCGCAGTGGCTTGCGAACCGGATCGCGGCCGGATACGGGCCATGAATTCGAAAAAGCGCTGCCGCAATCGCACGACCGGACCGGCGATGGGGTGCCGCTGGATTTGATCGAAAATCTCGTGTGCCAGCCCCAGTTCACCGCGCAATCCGGCGATGACCTGTTCGAGATGCGCGATCTCCCGACGGCAATGTCCCAGTTCGGCCTGCAACTCCACCTGGTTCGTGGTGGCAAAACTGGCGTGGTCGGGGTAGAGCCGCTGGTGATCGAGGGCCGGCCATGTTCCCGCTGCTGCGGTCAGCAGACTGGCTGGAAACTCCAGTGGCCGTTCTGCCGCAACACAGTCGGCCGCGATGGACAACATCTTTTCAATCAGCTGGCTCACCCGCGCGGTCGCATTCTCGCCGGTTTGCAAGGCGTCGCCCAAAAGTTCACGCTGCAAAGCCAACCGGGCCGGTGCGGGACTGGCCAGTTCGTTCAGCACGGGTCGCAACTGTTCGGCGGCCGTGATCCGCCACGCGGCCGGTACATAGTGCGGTGCGTTGTGATAGTCGAGCAACGCGACGGGCCGGCCGGCCAGCATCGCTTCCAGCATCAGCGTCGAAGGCGTGGTCAGCACGGCATCGACTCCCGCCAACAGTTCCGGAAGATCGCGGCCGGACCAGTCATCCGGCCGTTCACCAAGGTCAAGCTCGCGATCCAGTGGCGGCGCGACCCGCCAGACGAATTGGAGGCCTCGACCTCCGATTTGAAATCCTTCGCGTTCGAGCTGGCGCACATCCCGCAGCGAACGAAGTGTGGTCGCGATCTGACCGGGCGTGAAGCCGGGAAATTTGGCGGTCGCCACGAGAACCCGAAAGGCACCCGTCCCGAGCGCCTGCGGGGCCGCGACCTGAAATCCGTCCAGTCTCGGCAACCCGGTGATCTCGATCTTGTCGCCGTTGCCCCAGGTGGCCAGTGTGCGGGCCTGCGATGCGCCGATGCAGGCGATCTTGTGGCTGAGAACCGGCCTCATCGTCCAGGGACAAGCCGGCTCGTCGGAGCGGTTCTCCCAGGCATTCCGCCATTCGAGGATTCCGTCAACCAGATAAAGCGTCGCGACCTGGCGCTCCTTCAGCGCCGTGCAGCAGCGCCGGAACCGCTCGAAATGTTCGCTATGGAAAATGGCCAGGTCACCGCCGCGCAGCTGCCTGGTGGCTTCGTCCGGCTCCAGCACCAGCACCTCGCGCGCGGCCTGCAGGGGACGCACGTGGTGCAGCACTTCAGACGGCGTTCCGATGGCGGCG
The DNA here is from genome assembly GCA_031405895.1 of Planctomycetota bacterium. GTDB lineage: Bacteria > Planctomycetota > Planctomycetia > Pirellulales > Pirellulaceae > BJ22. Next base: position 6,792 of record JANOFL010000310.1, on the reverse strand, counting down.
ACTGTGGCGGACATCAGGGCGTGTTGCACCTGGTTAAAAGACAAGCCGGAGTCGGCTGGAACACCAGTGGCTGCCGGTGAAAAACTGAAACGCAGCCGCCGCTGCAGGCGGGGAAACCGCACCACGGATTGTGAGCAGTTGAGGACAACTGCTCTACCTTACTCCAGGGTCACATAGTTGCCGTCATTGCGCGAGCAGAGCCGGCCAAGGGTCTCTTCGGTCGTGTTGACGGACAAGGCGTGTGTGCTGCCGTCACCCATCACGAAATTCACTGCGCCGGGATGATGGCTGCCAAAGACGGGAAGCGCGCCTGGTCCGGGAGCTTCGACGCGCGGATTGCGGGCGAGTGGAAAGCCGATCCCGCCCAGCCGCATGAACGTGCCCGGTTCCTCGCCGTTGTAGATCGAGCCATCGCCCCAGCCACCTGGCTGCAACTCGCCCCAGATGCTGACCGCTTTCTCGCCGATGTAGATTGTGTTGCTCTGGCCGTCGATCACGTCGGTCATCCGGTAACGGCCGATCGCTGGCCCGGTCAGCCGGTTGTTGCTGACCGGATTGACGTCGGCCAGCCCGGAGTTGAAGACGCCGTCGGCGTCGCCGATGAAATCGGCCCAGACAAAGGTCGGAAAATGTTCGGACGAACCCGCGTTGCCCGCATAGTCGCCGACGGCGCCCGCCGGCTCGCCCTTGCTCTCAAAATCGCTCAGCGTTCCCGCATCGCGCCGCGATGGGCAGTTCATCACCGGGATGCCGGTCTGCACGGCTGATGAAAGCTGGACGGCGTACAGGCCGCGGAGATCAAACTGGTCCTGGAGGCCCTGTTGCTCAACCCATGGCATCAGGGCGACAGGCCAGGTGAGAAAACCGTCGGCTCCGCGGCTGGCCGGGATTCGCCGCATTGAGGACTCGTAGTTCTGAACCGCGAGCCCAAGCTGTTTGAGGTTGTTCAGGCACTGCGTCCGCCGCGCTGATTCGCGGATCGACTGGACGGCCGGCAGCAACAAGCCCACCAGAATGCCAATGATCGCAATTACGACCAGCAGCTCGACGAGCGTGAAACCGGCTGGGCGATGGGGACGGGGCATGGCAGCACTCCTGGTGAGACTGGTCCGGGGTCTGACGCCAAATTGCGCAGTCTTCCGGAGCAATTTGGGGTCTGACCCCTTCGGTAGCCCTGATGTTGGGCGAGCAAACCTGGCCGATCCATCCCGTTCTCGGCCAGCTTCACGATACTCAATGACTTTTCCGGGGGCAACGAACGGGGAAACCTTGCCAACGGCGCAGTTGGTGCCGGAAGTACCGGTTTTCAGGCCCCGCCCAGCAGAAACCGCCGCAAGGGCGCGAAGGCTGCCCGGTCGGAATATTCCCCGGCCGCCATCCGCCGGCCCGAATCCGACAACTGTCGCCGCCGGTCCGGATCGCGGGCCAGACCGGCCAGTTCGCGGGTCATCGCCTGAAAGTCGCCCGCCACGACCACGCCTCCCGCCGCCGGAACATTCATCCCCGCCGCGCCTTCGGGCGTCGTCACCAGCGGGCAGCCAAACGCAAGCGCCTCGATGTTCTTGATCTTCAGGCCGGTTCCAAACTGGACCGGATTGATCGCGACATCGATCCGGCTGTAAAAATCCTCGAGCGCGATGACTTCGCCCGCCAGCTCAACCCGCTCCATCAGCTCCTTGCCGCGCAGCCGCTCGTCGGCGACCCGGAACCAGTCGCAAATCCGCCCCGCGACCAGCAGCCGCACGCGGGGAGCCTTCAGCGCAGAAAGCTCTGGCCAGCACTCGATCAGGAACCGGTTGATCGCGTGCCAGTTGCTGTAGTTGGCCGAGCCGATATAGCCCAGCACCAGTTCGTCCTGTTGTCGTTCGCGCTTCAGCCGGTCGCAGCCCGCCACCGACGCGGCCAGGTAATCCACGCTGTGCGGAGTCACGAGGACTTCCGGGCCAGGTGCCAGTTGCGCGATCAGCTCCGCTTCCGCCGGCTGGATCGCCAGGACCGCGTCGTACTTTTTCCAGAGCTCCACTTCTTCGAGGCGGTCGATCTCAAGCCAGTGCCGGTAGCCAGCCGTGCCGAACTGGTGGCTCCGGTCGTGAAGGATGTCATGCGTATCGAGCAAACAGCGAATCCGCCGCCGCTCGACCGCGCTCAGCGCACCCAGCAGGTAGGTCATCGTGACGTACTGGCAGAGAATTGCCCGCGGATGGACGCGGCGCACCAGGCTGCGGAACTGGTCAATCGCCCAGGGCCATTGATAGTCGGCGACACGGAGCGGCTGGGGCGGGTCGCTCGAGGGTGGAGGCGCGTCGGCGCGGACGAGCCGCCGCAGCTGGCGGGCCGTGGCCTCGGCATACCAGGCCAAGCGGGCCAGAAAAGCCTCGGGCGGCCGCTCGCTTTCAAAAAACACCACTTCCAGTCCCGACCGGGCGATTTCCGCCGGATCGTCCGCCCGCAGCTGGCCAACAAAAAAAGTCACCAGCCGGAACGGCGGTTGCGAAAGGTACCTGCCGAGCGCAAGCATCCGCTGTTCGGCCCCGGTTGAGGCCTTCCAGAACGGCACGTCCGTGGCCATCACCACGGTCTGCAGGTCAGAGCCTGTCCGGGAACCGTCGGGGTCTGACGCCAATTTGCGCAGTCTTCGGAGCGAATTGGGGTCTGTCCCCTTTCCGGGACGGTTCCCGGACGGGCTCTCGTTGCCTCCGGCCGCGGTCATGAAGCCGATCCTGTTCTCGCCCCGATCTGCAACCCGGTCAGCGCGCCGATTCCCTGGCGTGCCAGGTCCAGCATCGCCAGCAGTTGCGGCTGGTCGAACGTCGCCTGCTCGCCCGTCCCCTGGACCTCGACAAACCGGCCGCCGCCTGTCATCACGATATTCATGTCGACGTCGGCGCGGCTGTCGCGGTCGTAGTCCAGATCGAGCGAGGGAGTTCCGTCCACAATCCCGACGCTGATCGCCGCGACGCTGTCGAGCAGGGGCGAGCGGTCCGGATCGGGCCAGCGGTCGCGGATTCCCTCCAGCGCATCAGCGAGGGCAATCCAGCCGCCCGTGATGCTGGCTGTGCGTGTCCCGCCATCGGCTTGCAGCACGTCACAGTCAACGGTGACCTGCCGTGGACCGAGCGCTGCCATATCGACCACGGCCCGCAGGCTGCGACCGATCAGGCGCTGGATTTCGGTCGTGCGGCCGTCGATTTTCATCCGCTCGCGCGGTTTTCGCGGCGACGTGCTGGCCGGCAGCATGTTGTACTCGGCCGTGACCCAGCCCTTGCCGCTGGCCAGCATCCAGTCGGGGACTTTTTCATCGATGCTGGCCGTGCACAGGACAACCGTGTTCCCGCAGCGGTACAAGGCACTTCCGGCCGCCGTGGCGACGAAACCGCGGGTGATCGTGACGGGTCGAAGCGAAGTGGTCAGTTGGTGGCTCCTTGCGGCAGGGGCAGCTTTTGGCCCGGTCGAGTCCCGGCGATGCCGGATTGTAGCGGCCGGAAACGGGGCCTGAGGCAGCAAAGTGTGGGCAAAACTGGCCGCACCGTTGCCAACTTCGGGCCGCTGGTGACAATGGAAACTGCTGGTGGTGGCGGACAGAACGGTTTTCCGCTCCCAGGAAATGCCCTTCGGAAATCGACCAGGTTATGCGCTCAAACGTCCTCGGCCGTGTTCGTCCGGGCTTCACGCTGGTCGAATTGCTGGTGGTGATCGCGGTCATCGGCGTTCTCGTTGCGCTGTTGCTGCCCGCCGTCCAGCAGGTCCGCGAGGCGGCGCGCCGGACCGAGTGCTCGAACCACAGTCGCCAGCTCAGCCTGGGAATGATGAACTATGAGAGCAGCCTGAAACGGTTGCCGACGGGTTGGGAAGTGAACAATGTGACCCAACCCGCCGCAGGACCTGGCTGGGGCTGGGCCAGCTTCCTGTTGCCTTTTGTCGAACAGCAGGCCATGTACGACCAGATCGACCGGAAAATATCGGTCGACGACCACCGTCACGAAGACCTGCTCCGCGAACTGGTTCCTGTCTTTCAGTGTCCATCCGACCCCGCCGACAACCTGCTGGACCTGAATGAAGAGGTTCACGGCCCCCATCCACCCGCGCCCTTCATGCACGATCCCGTGCCGCCCCACGAAGAACACTGGATCGCCCGCAGCAACTATTCGGGCGTTTTTGGCAGCAACGAAATCGAAGACTCCCCGCTCGACGGCAACGGCATTTTCTACGGCAACAGCCACCTTCACCTGCGCGACATCGTGGACGGGCTGAGCAACACGATCCTGATCGGCGAACGCCGCAACGACTACGGCCATCTCGCGTGGGCCGGTGTGTTTCCCGATGTCGACGAGCCGTTTGCCCGCGTCGTCGGCTCAGCCGATCATGCGCCCAACGACCCGAACGGCCATTTCGAGGACTTCCGCAGCTTTCATCCGCAAGGGGCCAACTTCACCTTCGCCGACGGCTCGACCCGGATGATCAACGAAACGATTGACCCCACTGTCTTTCAGGCCCTCGCCACCCGTGATGGCGGCGAAATCATCCAGCTGGGCGACTGAGGATGTCAGTACGCCGGAAATGAAGCCACGGCGATCGCCCAAAAGGTGTCCGGATTGACCGGTCCATTCGCCGGTCAGGTTTCATCCGCGACTCCAGACCTGGCCCCAGCAGCAATCTGCCGGCCAGTTTAGGCCCTGAAACGGCTGGCTGCTTCCGTCCAGTCGATGTGGGCCATGAACTTGTCGATGTACTCGGCCTTGCGGCTTTCGTAGTCGACGTAGTAGGCGTGCTCGTAGGTGTCGATCACGACGACGGGCCGGGCCATCCAGAGGACGCCCATCGCGTGCTCGTCGCTGACCACGTTGTAGAGTTTGCCGCTGACGGGATGCCGGACCAGCATCGCCCAGCCGGCTGCTTCCTTTGCCGACGCGATGAAGTCGGCCGACCAGTTTTCGAGCGAGCCAAAGCGCTGCTCGATTGCGGCCCGAAGCGGCGCCCCGGGATCGACGGGGCCAACCGCCAGGCCGTCGAAGTAGAACTCGTGCAGGACGACGCTGTTGCCCCGGCTGTTGACCAGCCGTTTGAGGTGCGCATAAGCGGCCGGATCGGCGACAGCACCAGACCGGGCACCCTCCTCCAGCCGTGCATCCGCAGCCACAACAGCCTTGAGTGCCCCGCCATAATGGGCCGTATGGTGCGGCGCGATCTGGGCCGCGCTCAGGAAGCCCGGAATCTCCTGGTGTTTCAGCGGCTTGGGCTGGCCGGTGACGAGCCCGCTCTGGGCGAAGTTCTCCTGGTCTCCATCCTGGCGTTGCAGCAGCCCCGGCACCAAAAACGCGCCCGCCGCAGCGCCGGACGAGGCAAACATAAAATCGCGACGGTTGGCAGGTTGCATGGAACGCCTCCGAACGAGAAATGAATCCGTGCTCCGCAGGCAAATGGTCAAACGGTGCGCGGTCAAGGGTGGACAAACGGATTGACCGCCAATCCGACGATCGCAGCACCCAGTACGACCAACGGCTCGGGGAGCTTTCTGACCTTCAACAACAGGCCGAGAACGATCAGCAGTATCAGAACCTTGGGGTACTCGGGAAGCCAGTCGTTCCCGAACAGCGTTCGCCGACCGAGGACGACACAAGCTCCGGCAATCGCTCCCACAGCGGCGGCCGTTACGCCATCGACAAAGGCCACGATTCCGGGTCGCTTGCCATGTTTCTTGAAATAGGGCGCTGGAATGATCGTCAGGAGGTAACAGGGGAGAAAGGTCGCCAGCGCAGCGACCGAGGCCCCGGCCAGGCCCGACCAGAAGTCGGCTTCCCGGCCCGTCACGATGTAGCCGATAAATCCGACGGTGATCACCACCGGCCCTGGCGTGATCATGGCGACCGCGACCGCATCGAGGAATTCCTGGTCGTTCAGCCAGCCATATTCCTTGACCACCCCGCCGTACAGAAAGGGCACAATCGCCAGCCCGCTGCCAAACACGAAGGCACCCGCCTTGGTGAAAAAGAACGCGATCTGGGAAAGCAGTTCGCCGAGAGATGGCTTCGCGGCTGCATCAAGTACGCACAACGGCAACCAGATGCTGGCCGCTATGGGCGGAGACCGCCGCGCCGACTGCGTCCGGACCGCCCAGACGAGGAACCCCGCGCCGAGGAAGAACCAGACGCTTTCGGACTCTGTCAGCACGGTCACCACCGCACTGACCAGAAAGATCAGCCACAACAACCGGCTCGCCCCGATCGTCTTTTGAGTCAGCTTCCACGCGCTGAGCGTGATGATGCCAATTACGGCCGGGCCGACGCCATAGAAGACCGCCTGCATCCAGGACAAGCCGCCATACTGGACGTAGGCCCAGCCGATGGCGACGACCATCAGGAACGACGGCAGGACAAAGGCGACGCCCGCCAGCGTTGCCCCCAGCACATGGTAATGAACGTACCCAAGATAAATCATCAGCTGGGCGGCCAGCGGACCGGGCATCAGCTGGGCCAGTGTCAGCCCTTCCTTGTACTCCGTCTCCGTGAACCACTGCCCTTGGCCAACCAGATCGCTGTGCATCCGGCCGACCAGCGCGACCGGACCGCCAAAACCGTATGTCCCCAACCCGAGCGCGTAACGCACGAGTGCCTCGAGCGTGTAGGCCGGAGGAACGGGCTGGTCAGGCTCAGGCACGGACGAATGTCTCCCGGTTCCTGCGGAGGTCAGCCAGTTTTATACCGCGCGCGGCCAGAGTGGATGTTGGCGAGCGGCTGGGCGTCAGCCCTCCGTGTCCCGCGCACGACACGGAGGGCTGATCCCGGCGCGCCGGGA
>JANOFL010000221.1:0-3687 GCA_031405895.1 Planctomycetota bacterium | reverse complement strand
GCCCTCCGTGTCACGGGAGGGAAGTCGTTCTTCGGCCCGGCTGTTCTGTGGCTTGACGAACACGGAGGGCTGACGCCCTGCCGCTCGCCCAAGTCACCTAGGGCACAGGAGTCAACACCAGCCTCCAGCGAGCGCCACGATTGAACCATCTGCCTTCAACGCCGCGCTTCAGGACCGTCTTCGTCAGCGATGTGCACATCGGCATGTCGTTGTCGCGCGAAGCCGAATTCAGCGCGTGGCTTGACCGGCTCGAAACGGCCACGCTTTTTTTGAATGGCGATATCTTCGACGGCTGGCGGCTGAAGCGGCGGTTCCGCTGGAACAGCACAAAAACACGGATCGTCAACCGGCTCTTCGCGATGCAGGCGGCGGGCATGCAACTGCGGATCATCCCCGGCAATCATGACGATTTTTTGAGGGCCGAACTGCCGGCCGTTTTTCCCGGCCCGGTCAACAATGAGTTCATCCACGAGTCTGCCGATGGCCGGCGGCTACTCGTCACGCATGGCGACCTGTTCGACCCGGCTGAACGCAAACGCCGTGGTCTGTCGAAGTTCGGCGGCCTGCTGTTCGATGGCGTCACCCTGATTGTTCCCCGTTCAGTCAGCCACTGGACCAAACGGTCCAGCAAGCGAATCTTCGGCCGTCCCGACCGGCTGGCGCGGGTGATCTCTGCCGAAGCCCGCGGCCGCAACCTCGATGGAATCGTTTTTGGCCACATCCATCGGCCGTTTCTCGAAACTGGCCCGGACGGGTTCATCGTCGCCAACAGCGGCGACTGGGTCGAACACGCTTCGTGGCTGGCCGAAACAGGGCAGGGGGAATTGCAGCTCTGGGACCGCGGGCAGGTGCTGAATCGCATATCGCCAAAAGGTTGAGTTGCGCAGCTTGGCATGTAGCATCGTCTGGTTTAGAGTCTTTAAACCAGACTCGCGCGGAAAAAGCGAGTGGCGTGGAATCGCCCGGACGACAGTCTGGAAGCCTGTTCCACGTTGGTCGGGGAACCTGTCCCACGTTGAAACGAACACAGCGGAGTCGAGTCCATGAAGCGGTTTGCAATCCGGTGCCTGGCAACGTGGGTGGCAGCTTTCGCAGCGTGTTCCTTCTGGCTGACGTCGGCATATGCCCAGGACGCGACCAAGCCCGCCGTGATGGACGCCGAAACACGCCTGCGCTGGCACGGTGAGTTCCTTTCGCTCCGCGAATCGTCCCCCTGGCGCGGACTGCGCTGGCGGCACATCGGCCCGCTCTCAATGTCCGGCCGGGTGACCGACATCGCCAAGCCGGTCCAGCAGCCACACACTTTCTATGTCACCACTGCGTCGGGCGGCATCTGGAAGACAACCAACGAAGGCACGACCTGGACACCGCTCTTTGACGATGCCCCGAGCGCCTCATCCGGTGCCATCGCAGTCGATCCGCAGAACCCGGACATCGTCTGGGCGGGACTCGGCGAGTCGAACATCTTCCGCAGCACGATGGCCGGCACCGGGGTCTACCGTTCCGGAGACGCCGGCAAGACCTGGCAACACATGGGCCTGGCTGATTCACAACACATTGGCCGGATCGTGATCCATCCCAGCGACTCGAACACGGTCTACGTCGCGGCCAGCGGCCACGAGTACACCGAAAACGAAGAGCGTGGCGTCTACCGGACCACCGACGGCGGAGCGACCTGGCAGAAAGTGCTTTTTGAGAGCACGATGGCCGGGGCCGTTGACCTCGTGATGGACCCTGCAGACCCGAAGACCCTTTTCGCTTCGTTCTGGCATCGCATCCGCCGGCCGTGGAACGACCCCGTGCCCGGACCTGGTGGCGGAATTTATCGCTCGCGCGACGGCGGCGACACGTGGGAACGGCTGGAGAAGGGCCTCCCGCAGCGCGATCTTGCCGGCCGGACCGGCCTCGCAATGGCCCCGACGAAAGCCGGGCGGATATACGCCCTGATCGACAACCATGAACCGGCCCGTGAAGCCCGCGAAGGTGAAACCGACTCCTACGGCCGCCAGCGGGGAGCCGTCGGCAAGGGTGCCCAGGTCTTTCGCTCCGACGACCATGGCGACAACTGGGAACTGGTCAGCGGCGAGGACCGCGCGATGCGGCGGCTCTTTGCCACCTACGGCTGGGTCTTTGCCCAGATCCGCGTCGACCCCAACCACGAAGACACGATCTATGTGATGGGCGTCACGCTGCTCAAGTCCACTGATGGAGGCAAGAGCTTCAAAAGCCTCAATGCCCCCGACCTTCACGGCGACCACCACGCCATGTGGATCGATCCGGCCAACAGCAACTACATCATCAACGGCAACGACGGCGGCGTGAACGTCTCCTACGACGGCGGCGAGACGTGGAAGAACGACGAGAGCCTTCCCGTCGTCCAGTTCTACAACGTCGAGATCGACAACGCCGATCCGTTCAACGTTTATGGCTCAATCCAGGACAACATGAGCTGGTCCGGACCCTCCAGCCATCGGCCCGGCCGCAGCCCGCAATGGGAATGGAAGATGGTCCCCGGCGGCGAAGCCAGCATCATGGAAGTCGACCCGGATGACCCCAACACTTTCTATTCCGAAGGATTCTACGGCTCGATCCAGCGGAGTGACCTCGCGACCGGCGAGACGAAACGGATCATGCCCGAAAGCCCCGACGACCAGCCCCTCCGCGGCCAGTGGCTGGCCCCGTTCATCCTCTCTCCACACAACAGTCGCGTCGTCTATCACGGCATGAACCGCGTCTTCCGTTCGATGAACCGCGGTGAATCGTGGGAGTGCATCAGCCCCGACCTGACCTCGGTCACCCCCGAACGCCAGGGGAATATTTCGTTCTCGACACTGTTCTCGCTCAGCGAGTCGCCGCTCAAGTTCGGCGTGCTCTACGCCGGCAGCGACGACGGCCGGATTCACGGCACCCGCGACGGCGGCTTGACCTGGACCGATCTCGGCAAGGGACTTCCCGCCGGCAAGTGGATCTCGCGCGTCGCCGCCTCGCAGTACGACGAAGCGACCGTCTACCTGACCCAGAATGGCAAGACCGACAACGACTTCCAGGTTTATGTCTGGAAGTCAACCGACTACGGCGCGACCTGGACCGACATCAGCGGCAACCTGCCGGGCGGACCGGTCAATGTGATCTTCGAAGACCCCGAGCACAAAGGCGTCCTCTATGTCGGCTCCGACCAGGGCACGTTCGTCTCGACCGATGACGGCGCGAAGTGGGAAGTCCTTGGCATCGGCTTGCCGATCACTTTTGTTCACGACCTGAAAATCCACCAGCCATCACGGACCGCCGTGATCGCCACCCACGGCCGCGGGATGTGGAAGCTAGACATCAAAGCCGTCAAACCGGGCGGCAGCGTCACCGAGGAACCACCCCCCGAAGAACCCCAACGCCGCCGCCGCGACGCCGAGGAAGAAGAGGATGACAGCGAGGGCGAAGGCTGAAAACCCTCGTTACCGGGCTCCCGCCCGGTAACGCACTGACCAAAGGCTCCGCCATGTCCGCGCATCAGCCGTGGGTGCCAAGTCATGCTCCGCGCCGCCATTCTTGATTCTGGCGAGTGGCAGGGGGGCAACCCCCCCGAGGGGTGGGGCGCAACCGCGGGGGTAGGGCCCGGCCCGCGCGCCGGGGGGGGGGTTGTATTCGGGGAGACAAAAGGCGGGGGCTTGGGCCCCCAATAAGCAAGGGGGG
>JANOFL010000220.1:0-23669 GCA_031405895.1 Planctomycetota bacterium | reverse complement strand
CGGGACGGACATTCTGGACGGCAACGTCGGACTGACGAATGTCCGCGCGACGGAAGTCTCGCTGCGGGCGGGCGGCACGATCGGCACGCCCGACCTGATCAGTCCGCCGGGAACGAACAACAACGCGATCGACCTGGAAGTCACGCGCGTCGCCGCATCGTCGGCAACCGGGATCTACCTGCGTGAAGTCGCGGCTGGTGGCAGCCTGACCGTGGACCGCGTCGCCGCGGTTTCGGTCGATGTTCTGGGCGTGAATTTCAATTCGACCACGTCTCCTGTCAGCCGCGGCGTCGCGGCTCTCGACGACCTGACGACGACGGCCGGCCCGGTGAAGGTCGTGGTTGAAGCCGGCACGCTGACCGTCAACGATGGCCTCGACGGCGATCTGGCAGGAGTGACCGCCGGCGGGACAGGCAACATTCTGCTCGAAGCCCGCGGTGCAGCGAGCGATGTTGTTGTCAATGCGACCGTTTCGTCGGGAACCGGCCACATCACGTTGCGCGCCGGCGACGACATCGATCTTAACGCGGCGCTGGCGACGGGTGGAACGGGGACGGTTTTCTTCGACGCCGACAATGGGACCGTCGATGCGACCGTGCCCGAAGTCGATGGGATCAATGTTAATGGGACGATCACGACAGTCGATGGCGACATTCTGCTCGATTCGGCCCATGACATCCGGCAAACCGCCAATATCACCAGCACGACCGGGGATGTTGGTTTGCGCGCAATCGATCCGGCTCTGGCGATTACCGGCCGGATCATCCAGACTGCGGACACGGGGACGGGAGGGAGTTATCTGGCCTTGACCGACGGGTCGTTCTTCATGGGCTCGCTGGCGGAAATCGACGCAGGCACGAACCTGCTGGTTCGGGCCGGCGGCGTGCTGACTCTTGGTTACGTCAACGCCGTCAACGTTTCGCTCGAAGGGACCAGCATCCTGGACGGCAACGGGGCAGGGGCGGGCATGGGGACCGGACTTGGGCCGGACCCGTTGCGGCTGGGGCTGAATGTCGAGGCCACCAATGCCCGGCTGGTCGCGACCACCGGTTCGGTCGGCGCCGCGGACCTTGCGAGCGCATCCGCGATCAACCGGCTGGCCATCGATCTCGATGTGACCAACGTCGCGGCGCTGGCCGCCAGCGGCATCTATCTCCATCAGGTTTTTGGTGCCGGCACGCTAACGGTGGGTGGCACTCCCGCCGTTTCGGTCACGGTGGGTGTTTTTGCGGTCGAGTTCCGGAGCACGGTCGTCTTCACATCGCTCGTCGGCAGCTCGACGGCGCTGAGCGATCTGACGACAACGGCCGGGCCAGTCAAGGTCGTCAACAGTTCGGGCAGCATTCTGCTGACGGACGGTTTTGACGCCGATGGACTCGCGGTCGTCGCAGGGTTTGGCGGCAACATCCTGCTGGAAGCCCGGGGCGTGGCCAGTGACATCGTGGTCAATCCGCTGGCGGAAGTCACCAGTGGCTCGGGGCACATCTCGCTCCGCGCGGGCGATGACATCCATCTTCTTGACCGGGTCCGCACGGCTGGGTCAGGCACGATCCTTGTCCGGGCTGGCAATGGAACCACTGACGCGGCCGGTCCGCTGGTGGACGGCATCAACGTCCGCGACACGCTTTCGGCCGTTTCCGGCAACATCCTCCTGCAGACGGCGGGCAACATCCGCCAGACCGCGGCCATCAGCAGTCCGGGCGGGTCCGTCGGCCTCGCGGCTGGCGGGAACATCGAACAGCTCGCGAATATCGCCGCGCTAAACGACGTCCTGATCCTGGCAGGCGGCAACTTCACGATGGGAGCGGCCCAGTCGATCACGGCGAGCGGAGCCGGCAGTGACATCCTGGTCCAGGCCGGTGGCGACATTCGGCTCGGGCAGCTGATCGCGTTCGGCGATCAGGTCTCGCTGTCGGCCGGAACGGCGCTGGGCAACGATATTCTCGACAACAACGGAGCCTTGCTGAACGTCTCCGCCGCGCGGCTGTCATTGCGGGCCGGCGGGATCATCGGCGGTGCCGACCTCGCCAACGCCGTCGACGCCAACTTCAACGCCATCGACACGGCGGTCGGGACCCTCGCGGCGTTTGGCCGGGAAGGCGTCTACGTCGAAGAACAGGAGGGCGGCCTCGTGATCGGCGGCGTGGGTTCGCTGACCGTAACGGTCGGAGTCTCGGGAGTCGATTTCCGCAGCACGGTCACGGCGGAGGCCCGGACCGCCCTGCTGGCGACGCTGAGCGACGTGGAAACCGCGGCTGGTCCGGTCAAGATCGTGGTGGACGCGGGCAGCCTGGTCGTGACCAATGGCTCGGATGGCGACGGGATCGGCGTTCGGGCGGGCGGGGCAGGGGACGTCTTGCTGGAGGCCCGCGGTACAACCGGTGACGTCACGTCGCTGATTGACGCGGCGATTCGCAGCGGAACCGGCCATGTCACGGTCCGGGCGGCCGACGACCTGCATCTCGGCGGTGCCGTGAGCACGAATGGCGCGGGGGGCGTTTACCTGCGGGCGGAAAACGGCACGATCGATTTCGTGGCACCCCGCGTCGACGGAATCAATGTCAACGGGCCGGTTTCCGCTGGAGGCGGCGACATCCTGCTCGATTCGCTGCGCGACATCCGGCTCAATGGCAGCCTCTCCAGCACGGGCGGCGACATCGGCGTCGTCGCGACCGGCGACATTACCCAGAACTCGAGCATCCTGGCCGGTGGCGGCGTGCTGGTCGACAGCGCTGGCGGGTTCGTCGAAATGTCTTCGGCCGCCACAAGCACGGCCGGCAGTTCGCTGGTCATTCAGGCGCCCGGCGATATTACACTGGGACGGCTGGTGGCCTTCAACGTTGGGCTGGACTCGACCGGGGGAAGCATCCTCGACGGCAACGGCGCGGCGAACAACGTCACGGCCACAAATCTGCGGATGACTGCTGGCGGCACGATCGGCACCGCGGCGGACGCCCTCGAAACCGCTGTCGGCACCGTTGCCGCGCGCAGTTCCGGCGGAATCTTCCTCAACGAGGCCAACGCCATCACCGTCGGTCACGTCAACGCGGTAACGGTCAGTGTCGCGGTCGCGCGGGCCCGCTTCAACAGCAGCACGACGCCGGAAACTGAATCGCGGACGCTCGTCGCCCTCGACGATCTGACCACGACTTTCAACGGCGATGTCGAGCTGACAGCCGGCGGCGCGATCACGGTCACCGAGGGCGCCGACAACGACGATCTGGGCATCGCCGCCCACGGTTCGGGCTCGATCACGCTGACCGCTGGTGGAACAATCACGATTGGTCCGGAAGCCGAACTGTTCAGCTTCACCAGCACGGCCACAACGCTTGCGGCGGCGGCCTTGAATGGCGTGACCACCATCACGGTCACCGACGCCACCGGTTTTGCCGTGGGTCAGACGATTCGGCTGGTCGACGCCGATGATACGCCGTTTGTGGCCCGGATCACGGCGATTGCAGCCAATGTGCTGACGCTTTCGCGGCCGGTGCGGGCTGTCGCACCCGATTCGCCGGCAGCCGAGGCCGACCGTTTCCCGGTCGGTTCGACGGTCACCGTGGCCGGCTCGGGCGACATCAGCCTGACGGCGACCGGCGCGGCCAGCGACATCATAGTCAACGCGGCGGTGACAACCGGTTCGGGCGATGTCTCGCTGATCGCCACCGCCGACATCTTCCTCGCGGCCGCGGTCACGACCGGCAGCGGCAATGTTGCGCTCGACGCGGGCGTCAGCATCGACGAGTCGAACGCGGCACGGGTGGCCGGCAACGAGCTGACGGTCACGGCCGGCACTTTTGCCCATCTGCACGACGTGGAAGTCAACCGGCTGACGGCGAGTGTGAGATTGAATTCGGTCCTCGCTGCATTTCAGTCGGTTCTCGAGAACGAAATGGCCAATACGGCCGGGCAGGCGTTTCTGGGTTCCCTAAATGCAAACGGGGGAACGGTCACCACGGATACGATGAACCGGTTCGCATACCAGACCCGCTTCGACACAGTTGGCTACGCGTTGTTCATCCGGAATACAGGATCCCTGACGTTGGGTTCCGTGATGGCCGGCGACGGGTCCATCGACTCCGTTAGTCCGAACATTTATCTCGAAACGGAGGGAGCGGCAGCGCACCTGACGGTGGCCGGCAATGTGCAGACGCGTAGCAGCAACGGGACCGAAGGCGGAATCGTTCTGATCGCGGGTGGCAATTTGGAGTTCGCGCCAGTCGTCATGCCGATGCTGCCCTTCGTGATCGGTACGGCAATCAATAGCGCGGCGGCCTCCAACCAGACGGTCAACTTCATCAACCGCAACCCGTTCGATCCGGACAATTTCCTGCGCGCCATTTTCTTCAACGGCGGCGAAGGGATCGAGCTCGACAGCGCGACGATGACATCGACGAAGTTTGTCATCCCCGAGGACGGGTCAGTCCTGCCGGAAGATTTCCGGACGCATGTCCTGCAGCGCGTCGCGTTGCAGTTCGGAAACCTGGGCGAAGCGGGATTCTCGGCCTTTGTCGCCTACGCCGATGGCCTGATTGAAGCCTTTGAAAACCAGGGCGAACAGGGACTTGCTCCCAAGGTGCCCAACTTGGCCGCCCTGGCCGCGTTCCGGGCGACCGACCCGACGTTGGCCGCGGTGTTTGAGCGGAACACACCTTTCACCGATGTGTTCCTCAACTCCAACCAGCTGTTGCCAACCTTCGCCGCGATTCGCCGCGCGGACGATTTCTTTCTGTTCGAGAACGGTGGCGCTGCGGACCTGGCGGTAGAGGTTGACTCAATCGACTTCGTGGTCAGCGAAGGGACCGGTGGCGGGATCGTGATTCCGCCCGAGCCGCCATCCGTGCCGCCGCTGGGCGTGCCGAATTTCACAACCACGCTGATCGAACAGCCGCCCTTTGCATCGCCCACGGTGGCCTACGAACCGGCTTCCCAGCCGGAAAAAACCAGTGAAGTCGCAATCTGGCGGGTCGACTACGATGACCGCAACCTCAACGGCCAGGTGGACGCTGACGAAGTCCCTGGTTTCGAGGAAGTCAAACGCCAGATTGAGGCCCAGTCGGCCGCGGACGGCGAAACGGACGCAGGCCAGGCCGCGGATGATCGCGAACAGCGGGCCGCCAAGGTCACGACCATCGCAGGCAAACAGGGGGCTTCGCCGACACCCGAAGAACTGGCGGCCGAGAAGCAGAAACTGCTCAACGATCCGGCCCAGCCCAGCGACCCTTACGCGATTGTCGAACGCGATCTGAACGGGAACGTCACCGTTCGCGATGTCTTTCCGCTCCGCGATTTCGACGAAGACAGCGGTGAACAGGGCCAGCGGCCGCCGATGCTGATCCTGCCCGCGATTCCCGCCGCGGTCCCTCCCGCCGATTCCGGTGGCGACAAAGATCTGTCCAATCCGCCAGATTCGTCCGATGGGACGAACGCGAATGACGGGAACGAGGCAGGAACAGCGCCGTCCGGCGATTCAGCCGCGATCACGACAGAATCCCCCTCAACCCGTCCCGAACCGGTGCGGGCGTCGGCTGGCCTGATCGCCGGGTCGCTCTGGCTGTTGCAGCAGTCGCGCCAGCCGTGGCTGACGGATGGCGAAGGCAAACCGGCCGGCGACGACAAAACCGTGGCACCCGTCAGCTTCACCCGTTCGGCGCGGCGCAGCCGTCGCCTGCGTCAGCTGGCCGGCAAGATCTGATACCGATGAGTCGACCACCCACCCACCGAACCAACTGAACGGCTGTCGGCAACGCAGCTGCCTTTTCCGGAGTCTGAGTCATGCGTGTATGTCCTCAATGCAAGCTGGATGTGAGTGGTGGCCTGTCAGGCTGTCCGCACCACGGCGACCCCAAGGCTTGCCCGATCGCGGCTGAGGCCGGTGCCGCACCCGCGGCTGAACAGCCTGGCACGGGAACGCTTGATCCGGCGACGCACCAGGTCCCGCCGCCCGCGCCACCAAAGAAGAACGGAAAGAAGGGAAAGAACGGCGGAGGGAAAACTCCTCCTGCCAGCCCCGTCGGCGGTGCAACGCTGGACCTTCCGGCCCAGCCCGCCTCGGCGGGTGCCACGCCGCCAACCGGGTCCGGCACGGCGTTCATGGAAACCCTGGCCCCGGAAGAAGCCGGGGCTGGCGCGCAACCATCCAGCGATCCCAACACGGATCACTTGAAGACTTTGCCAATGTCGGCCGCGCCATCGGCCGGAACGCCGGGCGACACGGCGGGAACACTGCCCTACGGTTCGTCGCTGGAAGCCGCCGCGGCGGGTGGCAGTGGCGACGGCGCGTCAGGTTCGGCCGGAAGGCTCAAACGGCTCTGGGACGGTGCGGCGGGTTCCAGCCAGAACCCGATGCATTCCATGGGCGGGGCGGGCCAGGCGAGTGATTCGGTCTTTGACCGCGTGGCCAAACGGGTCGTCGCGGGCGATGTCGATGGCCTTTCACCGGCCCCCGCCGACAGGCTGACCGATTACCTCGTGATCGAGAAGCTCGGCAGCGGCTCGATGGGGATCGTCTACGCCGCGAAGCAGACCGGGATCGGCCGTGTTGTCGCGCTCAAAGTCATGAAGGACGTCCGGCTCGACGAAGAAGGTGCCGCCGACGCGGGTGCAACCACGGGTGCCCGCCACATGACGGTCGAGGTAGCCGCCGCCGAACAGGACCGCCATCGCCGGGCTGCAGTCCGGCGCAAGAAACAGCAGGCGACCCAGAGCCGCCGCCAGCTGAGCTTTTTCTACGAAGCCCAGATCACGGGCGACCTCAATCATCCCAACATCGTTCCGATCTACGAGCTTGGGATCAGTCAGGACGGGATGCTGTTCTATTCGATGAAGCAGATCATCGGCACGGAGTGGCAGGACGCGATCGCAAGCAAGACCCGCGATGAAAACGTCGACGTCCTGATGAAGGTCGCCGATGCAGTCGCTTTCGCCCACTCCCGCGGCGTCATCCACCGCGACCTCAAGCCCCAGAACACCATGCTGGGGCCTTACGGTGAAGTCCTCGTCACCGACTGGGGGCTCGCGGTCAAGCCCGAACAGGACCGGACCTTCGGCCTGGGCGGCAGTCCGGCGTACATGGCTCCCGAAATGGCCGGCCACGAAATCGACCGGATCGGGGCCGCCAGTGACATCTATCTCCTTGGCGCGATCCTCTTCCAGGTCGTCACCGGTCACCCGCCACACACCGGCCAAACGCTGACCGAGTGTTGCACCAACGCTTATCGCAACGAGATCATCCCGGTCCAGATTTCCGACCCGCTGCTCGACATCGCCTACCGCGCGATGCAGTCCGACCCAGTCGACCGCTATCCGTCGGTCGAGTCGATGCAGGACGCGATCCGCGAGTACCGCCGGCACGCGCAGAGCATCCTGCTGGCCGAGCGCGCGATCGACCAGCTCCGCGACGCCCTCAAAACGAAGAATTACGAGCAGTTTTCGCGGACGATTTTTGGTTTTCAGGACGCGGTCGATCTCTGGCCCGCCAACCGCGCAGCGACCGAAGGCCTCGCTCAGGCCCGCTTCGCCTACGGACAGTGCGCCTTCGACAAGGGGGACTTTGACCTTTGCCTCCAGACGCTCAACCAGCAGGTCCCGAACGAAGCCGCCCTCTACCGCGAGGCGGTCAAGGCCAAGGCCGAAGCCGACAGCCGCGGGATGCGGTTCAAACGCCTGCGCAAGGTCCTCGCGGCCGTGATCCTGGGCGCGCTGGTCGGAATGTCAGGGCTGTTCGGTCTTGCGGCGTGGAAATGGCGCGACGCTGTCGTCAACGCCAATGAGGCAAAGAAGCAGACGGGCATTGCGGAGACAAACCTCGAGACGGCAAACGAACAGCGGAAGCTTGCCGAGACTAATGAGCGGACAGCCAACGAGCAGCGCGAGCTGGCGCTGAACAATGAGCGCACGGCGAACGAACAGCGGACGCTTGCCGAGACAAACGCGCGGATTGCCAACGAGCAGCGCGAGCTGGCGTTGAGCAACGAGCGCACTGCAAACGAACAGCGGACGCTCGCCGAGACGAACGAGACGAAGGCCATCGAGCAAAGAGCTTTGGCCCAAAACCGTGCAGCCCAGATCGAACTACAGAACTATTCCGCCAATCTTGCGCTTGCGAAGATTCAGCTTGAACAGGCCGATATTGCGCGTGGAGCCGATTTGCTGGGCGACCTCGTCAATCCGGCCAAGTACGAAACGATGACCTCCCAGGGCCGGTTGCCGAAGTTCGACAACTGGGCGATTCGTCGCGCCGGCCTGCTCGGAAATCTCGACCTGCCACGGCTCGGACTGGGCGGCAAGGTGACCGCGCTCGACAGCCTCGCGAGTGCTCCGCGCGGAGTCGCTGGGCTGGCCGATGGCCGGCTGGTCTTCTGGCGGCTGGTGATGAAATCAACGGGAGAAAACACCAGCGAGCCGGTGCTCGAGGCCGAATCGGCCACGGATGCCAACTGGCCCATCAAGGCGGCGATCGACAGTATCGCGCTTTCGCCCACTGGCGACGAAGTCGTTTTCTCCGTCGCCACTGCCGGCGAAGAGAGCACGGTCTATTCCTGGAAGCCTGACAGCACTGCCGCGCCCGTCGCGCTTCGCGCCGCCGAACGCCGTGCGATTCAGGGCCTCGTCATGACCGGCCGGCACCTGATCGCAGGACTCAACGGCGGACTGCTGGTCTGGGACCGCACGTCGAGCGGCTGGGAAACGCGCGATCCGGAAGCGATCCGCCAGGTCCGCGGCCGGCTCCGCTCCATGCAGCTCGCTGGAGAAAACCGCCTGCTGGTTGTGGCCGAACTCAATGGCCGGCTGAACCTGCATGACATCCGCCTCGACGGAAGCGAGCCGCGGACCCTGAAACTCGCGGACGACATCGCCAGCGAGCTTTCGGCGGCCGCCTGGCTGCCATCGGGCGAAACACTTGTGCTCGGGCTTCGCGATGGCCGGCTCCTCTCGGCTTCGCTGTCCGGCGACGCCGTGGACGAAACGCGCGAGCTGTTGCCGCGCCGACATTCGTCCGCAGTCCGCTCGATCCGCGTCCACAATGATGGTTCGTTGCTGACCACCGGCGAAGAGCGGGTCGTGCAGGTCTGGCGGCGTTCGGAAAGCAGTCTTGCGGGCTGGGAACACGAACAGCAGCTCGCCGGCACGCGCGACAACGTCGGCTCAGTCGCTTTCGCGGGAACCGCTTCGGCCGTGCTTGCAATTGGTGCCGACGGCCAGGCCCTGATCTGGGAAACGGGCCGGCAGCAACAGCGCCGTCGCCTTGAGCGGGTCAATCCCGATGCGACGGCCGGTGCCGAAATCGCACCGGTTGTCGCCACGTTTTTCCCTGCCGGCACGAGCGAAGCCATTTCAATCGACCGCAATGGTGTCATCGGGCACTGGAACATCGACGACGGCACGGTCCTGTCCGTTGGCGAAAACGGACCGTTCGATTTCACCGGCCATACGCCGGGCAGCAGTCTGCTCGATGCGGTCCTCGATGAAACGGCCGGTGTTCTGGTCACCGTCGCAGCCCTCCCGCAGGCAGGCCAGGCCGAGGCCGGCTACGTCCTGACGGTCGAAGGCAAGGAACACGAGTTCTGCCAGTGGGACCTGGCGACGGGCCGGATGGCCAGTCGCTGGTACGGTCCGGCCAGCCCCGGCCGCCGGCTTTCGCTGTTTGAAAAAGGCCAGAGCCTGATGGTCTCGGGCAACGCGAGCGCCCTGACGGCGTACACCCTCACCGGACAGTCGTCGCGATTGCAGAACCAGAACTTCAGTTCGGCCCTGCTCGCCTGTCCGAACCCGGCTGAACCGGAACAGCTGATGCTCGTCGCCAGCACCGGCGCGTTGCGGCTGCTCGACCGGGCCGGCAACGAACTGGCCATCAGTTCCGACCTGTACCCGGACAAGCTCGATGTGTTGCAGGCCGCCTGGACGCCCGACGGCCAGCGGTTCCTCGTCCTGCAGCAGAAGGGCAGCCTGGCCGTGTTCACAGTCGCCGCCGGAAAACTGTCCCCCGCCAGGGTTTATGGCTTCGATGTGACCACCCCGACCGAGCACTGGAACGTTGACCTGCTCGCCGGTTCCGGTGACGCTGGTGAAACAGCCGCGATTGCCGTTCGCGAAGGCAGCGGCCAGACCGGCGGAACCACCCGCTTGTTCAATGTCCTATTCGCCAGCGAACCGGCAACCGGGATCAAGGCCGACAGAACGGTCGACGGTCATCAGTACCTCGTCCATGGCACCGATGGTTCCCCCGCGTTCTTCAGCGGTGCCGTGGCTGCGGTCGTCGAAGGCGATGGCAACCTGCGCGGCGTGCTTCGGGGCAATCAGTCTGTCTGGGTCGCTACCACCAGCGGCAACCTGCGCGGTCTCGACCAGTCGCTTCAGGACCAGGAGCCGCTCGGCCGTCCGACCATCGTTGCTGCGACCGCCAGCGCGGCCGGCAACCGGTTGTTGGCCCTTTCGACGGCCGGCGACCTGTGGCGCGCCGACCGATCAGGTCAGGGCAGCGGCTGGGCCTGGACCAGGCTTTCTGCAACGGCCGCTGCAGGGTCGCGGATTGAGTTGTCGGGCGATGGTCAGCAGCTGTTGGTGACGGAAACAGGAGCGGGTGCTGGTTCAGTGCGAGTTCTCTCGGCCGAAAGCGGAGAGCCGGTTCGTGAACTGGACAGCCTTGTCGTCGCCAGCTGGGTACCCGGAAGCCCCGGCCAGCTTGCCGCGATCGCGGCGGATGGTTCGGTCAGCCGGATCGACATTGCTTCGGGAGAGAGCGCGGCCATCGGATCGGTTGACCTCGCTGGGCGGACGCCCGGTCAGCTGCACTGGCTGAACGAAGCGTGGGCCGACGGCTCAACGGACCAGTGGCTGGTGGCGCAAAGCAACGCTGCGGGCGGCGCGGACCGGCTGGACTATTTGCTCTTCATGGCTGCCGCCGGCGATGCAGCCGGCGAAACGCGAACCCGCGCCGTCCAGCTGGAGATTCCGGCCGGCGCGCGCCTGGCGTTTTCACCGACCGAGGCGATCTTTGCTCTCGGCGATGGCGGATCGGTCTCGATCCGTTTCGCAGCGCCGGGGCTGGGTGAACCGAACGCGCCGCTGTTCGACCTCGCAGGCCACGCCGGCGCGGACGTCGTGTTCCTCGGCTTCTCGCCCGATGGCAACACGCTCGTCACGGCCGACAACCAGAGCCGGCAATTTGGCTGGATGAGCGTCGACCGGATGAAGGGCATCCCGCCCACCAGCGCCCTCGCCCGCCAGGCCCGTCCCGAACCGGAGCTGACCACCACCGCCAGTCGCGGCCAGTAGCCAGTGTCGCCTTTCGCTCAGCGAAAGGTCCGCCGCCGTCAGCGCGAATGCCGGGTCGGTCGCAATGCGCGCGTTTGTGTCCACAAGAACTTTCGCGGAGCGAAAGGCGACACTCGAAAGGCGATCCGGGAACTGTTCAGGCAGAGGCGTCGCGTCAGACCTTCAGGGTTTCCTGACCGCAATCAGCAGTCCGTAGACCGGCCGGTCGTTTTCCTTGCGGAGCACGGCGCGGCGCATGTCGCCGGAGGGGACGCCCAGCTCACCCAGCTGTTCGATCAGGTAAGCCGGCGCGTGAGCGTAACGGCCGTGGGGCTGGAGGCTCCAGGAGTCGCCCGTCAGGTCCCCTTCTTCGACGGAAAAGACCAGCCAGCCGTCCGGTCGCAAGGCAGCAAACGCTGCCCGCAGGACGCCGTCCAGCGCGCCAAAATAGTTCAGCGTGTCGGCGGCGAGGATCACGTCCCAGGTCGCGGGGTGCCGTTTCAGGTCCTCGACCAGATCGCCACAGCGCAGGTCGTCGTAACTCCCGGTCCACCGCGCCCGTTCCAGCATTTTGGGCGAGAGGTCAACGCCTTCCAGCTGGCTGGCCCACGGCCGCAGCACTGGCCCGAGCAGTCCCGTGCCGCAGCCGGCGTCCAGCACGGCCAGCTGGCCGGCCGGTTCGCCCAGGGTGTCCGTCAGCAGTTGCTGAAAGAGGGCCGGCCCCTGGTAGTTGAGCTGCTTGAGCACGGCTTCGAACTTGTCGGCGAAGCGGTCGAACGTGCTGGCGACGTAGGTCGCGTCGGCCCGGTCAGGTGCAGCTTCGCCCGAGAGCGCGGCCAGCATGTGTTTCGCCGCGGGACAGTCCGGCCGGAGCTTTTTCCAGCGGCGGCAAGTCTCCACGGCTGCCTCGTGCCTGCCCGATTCCGCCTGGCAACGGGCCAGCAGTTCCCAGCCAGCGTCGTGGCTGGCCGTGGTGTTGACCAGTTTTTGCAGCCGGGCGATCGCCGCGTCGAACAGGTCCGCCAGCCGCTCGTTCGCGGCCAGAAGATAGTGGGCGTCATCGCAGTCGGGCAGCAGCCGGCAAGTCTCTTCCAGCAGCACGGTCGCCTCGTCGTTCCGTCCGGCGATGGTCAGCAACAGCGCAAGATTCGTGCGGGCTTTCGCGTGAAGCGGATCAATCGCCAAACAACTCTGGTATGCGGCTTCAGCGTCCGCTGGCGAGTCATGCAACATGGCCCGCGCGACGGTCATCCAGCCATGCATGATCGCCGCCGCCGGCACATCCTGTGGAGCAGTCAGGAGCGCCTGCAGCCTCTTCGCCGAGTTCACTGCGCGGCCCTGCCGAATCTCCATCCGCACCAGGTCGATGGCGGGCACGAGTCGTTGCGGGTGCGCCGCCGTGAGTGTCGCAAGCCGGCCCAGCGCCAGAACGGCTGCTCCACCCTGTTCGAGCGCGGACGCATAAAACAGCGTCCAGTCGACCACCGTTTCATCGTCCGCCGCCGGAACGGCGTCGAAAGCCGCCTCGGCTGCCTCGGCGTCGCCCGACTCGGCCAGACAGCAGGCCCGGCCGTACCAGAACATGGCGTTGGCCGGATACAGGTTCAAGAGCCGGTCAAAAGTCCTGTGTGCCGCCGCGAAATCTCCGGAACGGGTTTGAATCTTCGTCGCCAGCCAGAGGTCTTCGGCACTTGCGCTCTCCAAGGCCACTAACCGTGCCCAGGCAGACGCGGCGGCCAGATTGCCGGACACGAGGTCATTCGAAGCGTCCTTCCGCGCCCGGTCCGCCGACCTTGCCTCGATCACGACCGGAGCAGGCTGCCGGCCGGCGCGACGTTTCGGAGCCTTCTTGCTGTTGCTCATGTTCTGACCCGGTTGGAGTCCTGCGTTTACCCATGCACACTCGGTCCGCGATTGTTCTGATCCAGTCCAACCTGGCCCAGGGCAGTCCTCGATGACTGGTCCAAATTGAAAGAGTTGGTGGCCGAATTCGATCGCGCTGCCCCTGCCCGGCAGAGTCGCTCCCCAAAACGGCTCCCGGACCTCTTCCGTTGCGGTCGTGCCACGTTGGCAAGCGGAACGGGCCCGATTCACCAGCCAGACGTTCGACGAAACAGCCTGCGCGTGGGTCTTCAGGATATCCGCGGCCGTCAATCCGGGAACCCGCGGAGTTCAAGAAATATCAAGGCCGTGGTGAGAGATCGCCGAGGCCGCTGAGATGGGCCACCCGGCCGTCGTGTTCGGGAATGCAGCTCCCGAACGAGACGGCGCCGCAAAACAAGTCGTTTCATTCCTTCGCGAGAATGGCCGGGAAGCACGGCGAGCCATCGGGACCGCATTCGTCCTTTTCCTTCCGTGCTTCGATGGCGATCGGGCTCATTTCCGGCTACGGAGTGACTGGCATACTGCTCAGAGAGAGATGTACTCCCGGTTGGCCTTCCATTCGTCAAAATCCATGGGATAGGGAACGTGCCCGCCGCGATTCAATTGGCTCTGCTGTATCCTCTTGGCGAGGAACTTTCCGTATCGGTCCAGGTAGTTCCGGTGAGCAACGCAGTCGGCTTCGTGTTGCATCGTTTCCGCATAAGCACCCTCGGCCGACATCAGGAAAGTTCCAAGCAGTACAGCGAGCATGATGGGGCCAGGTCCTTTCGGGCCGCGGCCGAAGTTCTTGCCGAACTGCTTGAGGAACTCCTTGAGACCAATGGTCATCCCTTTCTTGGCAGCTTCTGCGGCGGCCTGCTTTTGCGCCTGTTTGAGAACCGCCCGCTCCATCCAGGCAAGCTCGGCCGCCGAAAAGCCCCCCGTGGAGACTGCCTCGGCAATCACTGCTCCACCATGCTGTTTGCACATCACCAGAATGCTGTTCATGATGACCTGTTTGTTCGCAGCCTCCTTGGCCGCAAAAAGGGCTTTGGCCAGGTATTCGAATTTCACAAGAGTCACAGGGTCGAGCATAGGTCACTTTGGAGCGAACTGGTTTTGCGGAGTTCGGATGAAACCCGCTTTGGGATCGACTGTGGTCCAGCCGGGAAGGGGTTCCGGCAGCACAATCGCCGCGGTCCGACAGTCCTCCAGCAAGGCTTGATGACTGCCGGCCAGGCACATGGCCGGCAGTACCAATAGTCAGAGGTATTAGTCTCCCAATTTGCCGATCTCTCACGCCGAGCCGAAAAAAATCCAGGAACGCCCTGAAACGCTCACGTTCCGGGTGAATAATGCCGGACGGCTGGCCACAATGGACTTCGTGCCTGAGAGATTGACCTGGTAGCGGGGTATTGGACGTTGAACGACGCCGAACGAAAAAGGTGTCAGGAACTGATTCCCGACAGGCGCCGAGTGATTTGGCGGCATACTGGAACGGAACGTCCGAAACGAAGGGTCAAAGGCCAGAAACGGTTCCTGACACCTTTCGTTCGCCTGTACCCTTAATAGTGGCCGGCAGCCGTGTTCTCTCATTTGCTTCCGGGAAAAAGCGGAGATTCTTTGTCTCAATTCTCAAAAAGAGTCAGCCCAAGCTTGAAGCACGGTCCAGGCCGGGTGAAAATGCCGGGCGACCCGCTGGTACGACGGGGATCCCGGTTCGGCGCGGGTCTCCTGACCGCGCCGCAACGGCTGACCGAAGGTCGCACCCGTTTCGGGATGGCGCACGTTTGGTCGCGAAGTCAGCGATCGGCCAGAGTCAGGAGACCTTCGGTCGATCACCCGTGCGGGGTCGAGAGACCCGCGCACAACAGAGACCCGCGCAGAAACAGGAACCGGCGAGCCCATGAACCGCGAACGCGAACACGAACCCCTGCCGCCGGATGAAGAGTTCGGCGGCGATCCGTCTGATGCCCGGCTGCTGGAACGGATCCTGCAGGAGACGATCAGCGCGGAGCATGCCGAAGCGCTGGAGCTGATCCGCGGCGTCGCCCGCCAGTCCCGTTATGCCGACACGACCGACATCGCCGCGGTCGAAGAAGTGGTGGCGGCGATCATCGCGCGCCGCTTCAAAACCCGACAGCCTTTGCCGCAGCTCGTTCGCCGCGTGGCCCATTCGCTGGTTGAACAGCCCGAGGCCACTATCCGGCTCGAACGGATCTGGCAGGAGGCGCGCTCCCGATGACGCCACGCGAGGTGACTCCCGAGATGCGGGCCCGGATTGACCAGTGCCAGGGGATGGTCCGCTCGATCGCCACCCGCGTCCACACCCGCCTGCCGTCAAGCGTCAGTTACGAGGACCTGGTTGCCTACGGCCAGCTCGGCCTGATGCAGGCGGCCCACGCCTACGATCCGGGCTATGCCGTCGCGTTCCAGACCTTTGCCTGGTACCGCATCCGCGGCGCGATCTATGACGGCTTGAGCAAGATGACCTGGACCAGCCGTTCGATCCGCCAGCGATTGCGCGCTGAGCAGATCAGCGCCGAAGTGCTCGAGCAGCGGATGATGGCCCAGCATGGCCCCCACAGCCAGGAAGCATCGCTGGCCGCCGACGCCGCATGGCTGGTCCGGAATACCGAAGACCTGACGCTGGTCCATCTGCTCGCCGACAGTGGCTCGGGTGGTCCAGCCCTGCCCGAACAGATCGCCGACCGGCAGATTTCGCCGGATGAAGAGGCCAGCCAGCGCGAGCTGCTGGGCCGCCTCCGCGAACTGCTCACGCAACTCCCCGACGGCGAACGGACGCTGATCATGCTGACTTATTTTGAGGGCCTTTCGATCACCGATGCCTCCGAGCGGCTCAACCGCAGCAAATCCTGGGGCAGCCGGACCCACGCCCGGATCCTCGAACGGCTCGCCCGCGAAATGTCGCCCGGCGGAGTGATGTAAAGTCAGGAATGACTGGCGAGCGGCAGGGCGTCAGCCCTCCGTGTCCGACCCACCACGCGATGCCCGACGGACGACACGGAGGGCTGATCCCGGCGCGCCGGGACTCGCCCAATTCACTCATTTCTGGCCGCGCGAAGTAGACATGCCGGGCAAGGCAATTCTCTTGCCCCCTTCTCCCCCGCCTGTTCCGTTCTTTCGGAACAGGCGGGGGAGAAGGGCTGGGGTTGAGGGGGCGACCGCGCAACAGGCGAGGCAGGAACTCAGACGCGCCATGCACCACTCAACATTCTGAAATCTCCACAGGGCACTCGGCTCTGCACGTTTGCCCGGTTCAACCAGCTCACTCGCGCGTCTTTGCGCGGACGGCCCCTCACCCCCCCGCCCCCCTCTCCCCGAAGACGGGGCGAGGGGGAGTCCAGATCATTCTTTCGATCCCGCGCCTTTTCCTGGTTGCAATCGTCGCAAGTTTTCTACCCGAATCCCTGGCGGCCCAGCCCGCGTCTGCCGCTTTCGACCTCGCCTCCACCTTCGACCAGGCCTGGACCACCGCTCGCGACCGATTCTGCCGGGCCGACATGAACGGCGTCGACTGGGATGCCGTTCGGGCCGGGTTCGAACCACAGGCCCTCGCTGAAGGCGTTGGCGTCGCGCCCGATCACGAAGTCCTCTGGGAGTTGCCGTGATGCGCGGAGTCCGATCCCCAGTTGCGAAAGGCTCTGGAGGTCACGGCGGCTGAACTTTCCCGCACACGTAGAGTAAAGCCTGAAGGCTGAACTCCAACGACGGCGGACTTCAGATCTCAGAGCTCAGAACTCGAACGCAAAACAGACATGCCCGGCGACCCATTCCAGGATTAGTGTTGATTAGCGCAGATTAGCGTTCCCTTTCCGCTCTTCTGAATCCGCGATTTCGATCACCAAAACCGGCTGTTTCAGCCATTTTCCCCGGGTTTTCAGAAAAGCTCCTGTTTTCCGGAGTTTTTCCGGAGCGCGCCGCCGGGAGAAGTCGCGGACCATAATGGCAGCTTCCTGCGCGGCCGGCGGGATCCTGATTTCGCCGGCCAGCCAGAAGGCCCAGCCACCACCCGATACCGGAGCGCCCGCCATGCGCCGCCAGCAGAAGAAATCCGCCCGTCGTCAGCCGGACCACGTTTCCCACAACCAGTCGTCCAGCTCCCGTCGAGGCCGCGGACCAAGCCGCCGCGCGCCATCCGCCCGTCAGCCCGGCCTCGACTTTGCCCGCCTCGAACCCCGTTCGTTGCTGGCAGGCCTGCCGTCGCTGATTGATATCGTGCCTGGAGCGGGGCTCTCCGGTCCGGCGGATTTCTGCAACGTCAACGGCACGCTGTTTTTCACGGCAATTGACGGAGTGAATGGGCAGGAACTCTGGAAAACAGATGGAACGCTCGCCGGCACGGTCCTGGTCAAGGACATTCGGCCGGGGCCGGCCGGTTCCAACCCGGATGTCCTGGTCAATGTGAACGGAACACTGTTTTTCGCGTCCGACGATGGCATTTCGGGATACGAGCTCTGGAAGAGCAACGGTACGGCGGCTGGAACCGTTCTGGTCAAGGACCTTCAGGCAGGCAGCAACTCCTCGCTGGGTACCACTCCAAGGACAATCGTCAATATCAATGGAACGCTTTTCTTCAGGGCGAACGACGGCGCGAGTGGGAACGAGCTCTGGAAGAGTGACGGCACCTCAACGGGTACCGTGCTGGTCAAGGACATCGATGCGGGAAGTGCCGGTTCTGGTCCCAATAGTCTTACGGCCGTAAACGGAGCGCTGTTCTTTGTGGCCTCGACGTTGGCCAACGGCGGAGAGCTTTGGCGCAGCAATGGCACCTCGGCAGGCACAGTCCTGGTCAAGGACATCAACGCTGGCGTGGCCAATTCCTTTATCCAAGAACTGACCAACGTCAATGGCACGCTGTTTTTTCAGGCCAGGGACGCCACCCATGGCGACGAACTCTGGAAAAGTGACGGCACGACGGCCGGAACGATTCTCGTGAAGGACATCCGGTCGGGTGTCAACTCCGCCGTCGTTGATGGAATTACCAATGTCAATGGCACGGTGTTTTTCAGGTCCAACGATGGAACCAGCGGGAGTGAACTTTGGCGCAGTGACGGAACCGCGGCGGGAACTGTGTTGGTCAAGGATATCCGGACAGGCAGCTCCAGCTCCACGCCCAGCACATTGGTCAACGTCAACGGAACGCTGATGTTTGCGGCCAATGACGGTGTTGCCGGGTTTGAACTGTGGCGGAGCGACGGCACGGCGGGGGGAACCGTACTGGTCAAGGACATTCATCCCGGACTCTCAGGTTCGTTGAACAACGTCGCAGCCGTGACCAACGTCAGCGGGACGCTGTTCTTCAATGCCAACGACGGTACCAACGGTTACGAGCTCTGGAAGAGTGACGGGACCAATGCCGGGACTGTGCTCGTCCAGGACCTGAGATCCGGGGCAGCCGGTTCCGTGCCGACATTGCTGGTCGAGGTCAACGGTTCGTTGCTGTTCCAGGCGAACAATGGAACCAACGGTGCTGAACTCTTTTTCATGGACGGCGGCGGAGAGTTCCCGGTCAAGGCACCGTTCGTCAAACTTCCCCAAGTCGTCGGCCCGGGGGTCACGAGCGGATTCGTGTCGGGAGCCGGAATCTCAGGTGTCGGGACGCCGGGGCTGGGCGTCAAAGCGCCTACGCCGCCCAGTGAACTGGAAATGATCGACATCGTCGTCGGGGCAGGGGCCTCCGACCCGCTCAACTTCACCAACGTCAACGGGACGCTCTTTTTTACCGCCAACGACGCGACGAACGGCCGCGAACTCTGGAAGACCGACGGCACGCCGGGCGGGACCGCGCTGGTGAAAGACCTCTTCGCAGGAACGGCCAGCTCCAGTCCGACCGGACTGACCAACGTCAACGGCCGGCTCTTCTTTGCCGCCAATGATGGCCTCTCCGGCAACGAACTGTTCCTCAGTGATGGTACGGCCGCCGGCACGACCCTGGTCAAGAACATCAACACGCTTGCCCTCAGCTCATCGCCCCAGTCGCTTGTGAACGTAAACGGCCGGCTGTTCTTCACGGCGGTCGCGGCATTGTCCGGTCGCGAACTGTTCGCCAGCGACGGCACCTCTGCCGGCACGGCCATCGTGCTCGACATCCGCCCGGGCATCAATCTTGGATCGAACCCGGCCCAGCTGGCCAACGTCCGCGGCACGCTCTACTTCTCCGCCAATGACGGAACCAGCGGAACCGAACTCTGGAAGAGCAACGGCACGGCGGCAGGCACGCTACTCGTCAAGGACATCAACCCGGGGATCAACGGCTCCAACCCGGTCAACTTCGCCAATATGAACAGCGTGTTGTTCTTTTCGGCCAATGACGGGACCAGCGGCAATGAGCTCTGGAAGAGCACGGGCGTGACCAGCAACACGCTGCTGGTCAAAGACATCCGGCCGGGTGCGCTGTCGTCCGATCCGTCGGGTTTGACCAACCTCAAGGGCGCGCTGATGTTCGCCGCGAACAATGGGACCCAGGGAATCGAACTCTGGACCAGCAATGGCGCGGCCGGCGGGACGACGCTGATCAAGGACATCAACCCCGGCGCGGGCAGCTCCTCGCCCGCCAACCTGACCAACCTCGCCGGCACACTGGTGTTTTCGGCCTTTGAACCGGCGACCGGCGTCGAGCTGCATCGCAGCAACATCTCGGCGGCCGGAACGGTTCTGGTCAAGGACATCAGCCCGGGCATCGGCGGCTCGGTGCCCCAGAACTTCATCAACCACAACGGCACGCTGTACTTCTCGGCGGCGGTCGCGGCGACCGGGCGCGAACTCTACCAGTCGGGGATTTTCGGCTCGAGCACCATCCTGCTGAACGACATCCTCGCGGGCGCGGGCGGCTCGAACCCGTCCGGTTTCGCCAGCGCCGGCACGACGCTGGTCTTCGCCGCCAGCAACGGCACCAACGGTCGCGAGTTGTGGGTCCTGGCCAATCCCGAAACCCCGCCGGCTCCGCCCGAAGGAGCCCCATTGGCCCGCAGTGGCAGTGCGGGCGGGACGGAGGCGGGCGGCTCGAAAGCAGCCAGTCCTGCGGGCCCCGACGATGCCTCCCGAAACGGCTTGGCCCATCGAATCAGCGGGTGGCCCGGCAGTGGGCGAACTGTTGCCAAAACGATGTTCGACTCCGGTTTTGCTTCATCCGAACCGCGCGAGGACCGGGATGGTTCCGGGTTGCCGGCATCGTTCAGCTGGCCGCCGCCGAAGGATGATTCCCATTCCGCGCGCCATTTCACCTCAGGGTCCACCCCTGTGACGGCTGTCCCGCTGGACAGTGGCTTTGAAGAATGGTGGCCTGAACCAGATTTCCTCCACACGGATCCGGCCGCTTGGGCTCATGCCCTCGCGGCAAGGCCCTGACCTGGCTGCCGAATCCGAGAGCACACCAGGGCCCGGACAGTCAGGCGCGGGACCACCGGTTTGTCCATAGCCGGCCCGGAAAAGACGCTGCCCGGCCCAGTTGTTGATTGATTCTTCAGGAAACCGGGGCTGCCCTTTTTCCCTTGAGCATGGCCGGCCGCTTTCCATAGGTCAACCCGCGCCACAGCCATTCCAGCGGCCCGAAATGAAAGAAGCGAAGCCATCCCGGGCTGAACAACAGCTGAAACACCCAAATGGCACCAACCAGGTAATAGAGCTGGTGCCGCTCCCACAATCCGAACTGGCCAAAGCCCACGAAGACTGTCGTGGTGATGACGGTGTGCATGATGTAGTTCGTCAAGGCCATCCGCCCGACCGATGCGAGGGCACGCTGAAAAAACGGCAGGGCTCCTGATTTGCAAAAGAGCAGGATCAGCCCGATATGCCCGAACGTGGTCGCCACGCGCCCGAGCTCGTGCGAAAGGCCAACTTTTCCGGACTCGATGAGCCCAAAGTTGCTGCTGACCAGAAGGCTGTTTTCCCAGAGATTGACCGGCAATCCGACGCCATACCCGACCAGCATCATGATGACGTAGAAGGTGTTCGGGCGGCCGGCCTGAAAGATCCGCCAGCGAAATGCTGCCATGCCAATCAACATCATGGAGAGCACGTCAAAATAGTTGGTCCCGTAATGCCACATGCTCTCCGCATACCAGGTTTGCCCGGCGCGAACCATGAATGCCGAAAAATACCCGGCCTGCATCGGTGCCAGTTCCTCGGCCAACTCTTCGGGCGATTCACTGGTCCATTCCTCAACCTCTTCGTTCCACGCCTCCAGGCAGTTCTTTTGTTCCCCGGTCGGAGTCTCGCCGCGGCCGATCATCTTTTCGACTTGCTGGGCTTTCGAGCGGCGGCCCAGGGTTTCGCTGAAATCCAGAACCTCCACGGCGGTGCCAGCCAGGATCAGGCTGGTTCCCAGCATGGTCAGCCTGAAAGGCGAGACGTTGCGCAGCGGAAACAGGAACATCCCCAGCAACCCATACGAATAGAGAATGTCCCATGGCCAAAGCAGGATGTAGGCGTGAACCAGCCCAAAAATAAAAAGCCAGATCGTGCGTCGATACCAGCTGTCGGCCAGCTCGATCCCGGCTCCATGGGCCTCCTTTTTTGTGGTGAACAGCATCACGCCTGCTCCAAACAGCATCGAGAACAGGCCGCGCATCGTTCCTTCGAAAAACAGCTCATTGACGAACCAGACCCGCAAGTTCCATCCCGTCGCTCCTCCCAGCACCGTCGGATCGGAATAGGCGTCAACCGGCAACCCCATCGCCACGATGTTCATCAACAGAATGCCGAGCACCGCGACGCCGCGAATGACATCCAGCGAGTCAATCCGCTGGCTTTCGGCGGTGGCTTCGATTGCAAGCGCCTGAGGATTGGCAGGCGAATAGTCGTGGATATTCACTTGAGGAGGCTCACCGGCCGTCAGTTCTGGGAGGTCTGGCTGCTAGGGGAACAGCCCGAAGGTACTGCAAGGCTCGTCCTCGCGGGGCAGGGCTCTGGAGGTTCGCCCTCAGAAAACCCCGGAAGTTGTTGGCAGCGGTTCAAGGCAGGCAAGTATTCTTTTTGCGTTTCGCGTGCAAACCGAAGAGGTCCGGGCTTCGCTCGGGTTGTCTGGTTTCCGGAAACGGGCACGTGGGACTCGCGGAACGCAGGGCGGAAGCGAATCGAGGCCGTCTTGCGGCTGATTCTATCCACTTCTGCTCACCCCTTGGGCTCCCGGGGCGGGCCGATTGCTCCGCCAACCGTTCGGCGGAGACGATCAATGAATGCACTGCAAGCAGACAGTTTTTCGCGACGAGTTCTGCAGGCACCTGGTGAGCTGCAACCTGATTCGCAGCGCGATGTTCGAGGCCCATCAGAAAGGGGGGCTCAATCCCCCCAAGGCACCGCCGCTTCATGAGAGCCGCCCAGGCCGCCCACGAATTCCAGTCGGCTCGGTGGCGATGACCGACATCGAAACCTGGATCGGGGACCTGCTTCAGGCGATCGCCGCGCACGTCTTCGGCAACCGCCCCGGCCGCGTCGAACTCCGTTTCAGCAGGCGCCTTCCCGAAGGCTACAACCCGCCGAACCGGCCACGCTTAATCTTGCACAAGTCCTTGCCCGCAAAGGAGATCTGGCTTCGCCAGGTGCCGTTCAGGCCTGACCCTTTTCCAGGTGCCGTCGTCCCGTCGGCCAGGTACCTGCTTCCACGTCTTTGACAATTCCGGAACTTTTTTCAGTTGCGTGACAGGTGACCCGTTTTCGAGCGCTATTGTCTGTGGTCCGGGAATTTCGGCTGTACGCGCGCCTTGGGGGCGGGCTTTCAGCCGGCCAACCTCGCCAGAGAACGTACCCGACGGGCAATTCGGGGACTGCCAAACGCAAACGTGGAGTTGACATGTCAACCAGCATCCGGTCGATCCTTCTGTTTTCATTCCTGCTGGTCACAACGTCACCGGCCACGGCCGACATCGTCACGTTGATGTGGACTGGTACCACACAGTTCGATGCTCCGGACAATGTGGGGCTGTTTGGTCCAGCCGGCCAGTTGATTCCAGCCGGAACAAATTATTCTTCAACATTTGTTTATGACACGGACGTCAGCTACATCGAAAACGGAACGAATTCGACCCAGGAAGTGACGGGTGGTTCCTTTTTTGATCCCGATCGCGCCAGTCCCCTGGTCGGTTTGGCCGGATTCACCATCAATGGAATGCCCGCAGGGCTCAATGGGCAGTTTTTTGCAAGCTATTTTCGACAAAGTGGTTTGGGTACCAGTCGCATATCCGCGGACGCGATCGCCGAAACCGGAGGCAATCCCCTGTTTGATGGGCAGGTGTTTCAGCGGACCAGTCGCAACGACAACCTGTATGGGTTGCCACTCGACCAGCCGGGCTCATTCAGTTTTGGGGCGGGAGACACAACCGACGGCATATTCGCTTACAGGACACGGGACGCCCAGGGTAATCTCCTCGCCGTGACCAGCTTCAACCTGATCCCCACCAGCCTCTTGATCACCGTAGCGGTACCTGAACCAGGGTCCCTCGCTGTTCTGGTATCGCTCGGCGCGGCGATAACCCTTTGTTGGCGAGCGGCAGGGCGTCAGCCCTGCGTGTCCGGCCGGAAACACGGAGGGC
>JANOFL010000186.1:0-16213 GCA_031405895.1 Planctomycetota bacterium | reverse complement strand
GAAAAAGATTGCGCAGTTTGGTTTGCAAAAACTTTCGACTTACGGACTGCTCAAGCCGCTGAAAAAAGACTGCACCCTGGCCTTGCTCGACTGGCTGATTGCCGCCGGCCATCTCCAGCAGACTGAGTCGGAGCGCTTTCGTCCCGTCGTGCAGATGACTTCGCGCGGCCGGGAATTGATGGCGGGGCGAAATCCGGCGGGACTCGTGGACGAAATGCCGGCGGGACTGGCGCGGCAACTCTCTGCGCTGCTGCGCGGACACTTGCCCGTGAACCGCCCGCGATCGCCAGACAGCCCAGCGCCAGCGGAAAATCGGCAGACGAAACAGCCCGTGACTCAGCCAAAAGAGGCCCTTACAACGCCGGCTTCAACGGCCGTTCCAACAGCGCGGGAAGCAACCGCGCTTCCCAACACGATCATCGATCCGAAATCGATCCGGGCTGCGTCTGCACCAGCCCAGCTTTCGATCCAGCCGACCTGTTACTGGACCTGGCGCCTGTTTGCCGATGGTTACTCGTCAGCAGAAGTTGCCGTGATCCGTGGACTCGACGAGACGGTGATCGCAACGCATCTGGAACGGGCAGTGGAATGCGGGCTGGCTGTCGCCGAGGCCTGGCTGCTCTCCGCCAGCCAGGTCGCCCAGCTGGAAACCTGGCTCGATGGCGAACCGGCACAGGAGGGCGCGACGATCCGGCACGACGCGCCGTCCGGAGTGTCGCCAGCACTGGTCCAGCTGTTCCGAACCTGCCGACAGCAGCGAATCCGCACCTGAACCGACGCCGCGCGTACCAGTTTCTTCCCCCCTCCCACCCGGCGGTTCCGGTCTTTCTGGAACCGCTGGGCGGGGAGGGGCCGGGGGAAGGGGGGCCGCGGCGGGAATCACGCCGGTACTTGTTTCGCCAATCGAGTTGACTTGCTTCCTGCCTTGAAGCGTTCAACCCCAAAGCGCACCAGCAAGGGTGTTTCCCAGAACAGCGTGCCCTTTCTGCTTCGACGCAAGCCGCCCCAGCCGCTTCGCCTGTCAAGTTGCGATGGTGTACAATCTTGCGGTTTTAGGCGGATTGGTCCGTCGCCAGGAAACACTTCGGGGAATTCGATGTCAGACCAGCCGAGGCCGCCCCAGCGCGATGGCGATGCTGCCCAGCGCCGACCGACGCGGAACCTGAACTTCTGGATGCTGCTGTTCCTGCTCGGCGTCCTGATTTCATGGATTCTCTTCTCGATGATCAACCCTGAGCACAGCCATATCCGGCTGGCTTATTTCGAGAAGTTGCTCGACAACCGCGACTTCGCCGGCAACAAGCTGACCCGGCCCAACGACGAAAACGTAATCGAATCGATCCAGTTTGGCGATTCGACCGCCACTGGAGTTTTCCGCGATCCGCTTCCACCCGCTGAACCGACCCAGGATCGCGATGGCAGCCTGAAGGCGCCGACCAGTGGGCAGACGCTCAAGCGCCGGTTCACCGTGACGTTGCCCACGACCGCTGACAGCCGCGACCGGTTGCTGGCCAAAGCTGCCAACCGCGGGATTACCTATGACCAGAGTCCCCAGTCCAATCCGCTGGCTCTCTACACCGGCCTGTTGATCCTGTTTTCGGTTGGACTGTTGCTGTTCATGTTTCTGACCCTGCGGCGGACGCAGAACCAGATGATGGGCGGGGGCGGGTTCCTGTCGGGTTTCACCCGCAGTCCGGCCAAGAAATACGAGCAGACCGACAAGCCCGTGACGTTCAAGGACGTGGCTGGCCTGGAAGGTGTAAAGGCCGACTTGCAGGAGATCGTCGACTTTCTCCGCGAGCCAGGCAAGTTCCGCAAACTGGGTGGCCGGGTTCCGAAAGGCGTGCTCCTGGTCGGCCCGCCCGGCACCGGCAAAACCCTGCTCGCTCGCGCGGTCGCCGGCGAAGCCGAAGTCCCGTTTTACAGCGTCAACGGCAGCGAGTTCATCCAGATGTTCGTCGGCGTCGGTGCCAGCCGCGTCCGCGACCTGTTCCAGTCGGCCAGAGCCCAGGCACCCGGCATCATCTTCATCGACGAAATCGACGCCGTCGGCCGGCAGCGCGGGGCTGGGCTGGGCGGCGGGCACGACGAACGCGAGCAAACGCTCAACCAGATTCTCGGCGAGATGGACGGCTTCGAGAAAAACGATTCCGTGATCGTGCTCGCGGCGACCAACCGCCCCGATGTACTCGACCCGGCCCTCCTCCGTCCCGGGCGGTTCGACCGTCATGTGACCGTCAGCCGCCCGACGCTCAATGGCCGGCAGGAAATCTTCAAAGTCCATGTCCGCGACGTGCCGCTGGCACCCGACGTCGATCTCAGGGTGATGGCCCAGGCAACCGTTGGCATGACCGGGGCCGACATCCAGAACCTCGTGAACGAAGCCGCCCTCTGGGCCGCCCGGCATAACAAAAACCGGGTGGAAATGGTCGATTTTTACTATGCCCACGACAAGGTTCTGATGGGGGCCAAACGCGAGGAAATCCTGACGGCGAAGGAAAAGGAACGGACTGCGTGGCACGAGGCTGGCCATACCATCGCCGCCTGGTTCCTCCCCGGCGCGATGCCGGTCCACAAAGTCACCATCGTTCCGCGTGGCCGGGCACTTGGCGTCACGCACATGGTCGCCGACGAAGACCGGATGAACATGAGTGAGCGGGAAATCCGCGACAACCTGCTCGTGCTGCTGGCCGGCCGGGGTGCCGAGAAACTGATCTACGACGAACTGACGGTCGGGGCTGAAAACGACCTCGAACGGGCCACCTCGATCGCCCGCCGGATGGTGACCCAGTGGGGCATGAGCGATCGCCTCGGCCCGGTCAGTTTCAAGATGACCGACGAAGACCCGTTCTTGGGCCGCGAAATGCACCAGAGCCGCCAGTTCAGCGAGCACACCCTGCAGCAGATCGATGCGGAAATTACCCGCATTCTCCGTGAATCAGCTGATGGCGCGGTGGTACTGCTCAATCGCCACCGCGAGGCCCTTGATACAGTCACCCGCGAACTGCTCAACCGCGAGGAACTCGACCGCGAAGACCTCCTCGTCCTGATCGGCCCCGGAGTTCACCACCCCAAATCACCGGCCGACACGGTCAACGAACTTGCCGGCCAGCAGGTCACTTCGGCCGCAAGCTGAGCGGACCGAAGGAAAGTCGCCGCGCTCCCGGCTGCTGTTGTAGCGGAATCCCGGCGCGCCGGGATCCGGCTGCGGAGGAGTTGTCAGGACGGTGCCATGCGAGTTGACCAGTCAATGGTTTTCCCTCCGGCGGCAGGGGCTGCGGAAAGTTGTTCGGCGCGATGTCCCAGTCGGCACTCCGCGGTTTCTGGTGCGCGGGCCGGAGGGCGGACGCCCTTCCGCTATTGTCATGGCCAGGATGGCGGACGAAAGAATTCACGCAGCCTTGCTCAGTGGCCGCTCACCCGATTCGCCAGATTGTTTCAAGTCGCTTGCCAGCC
The DNA here is from genome assembly GCA_031405895.1 of Planctomycetota bacterium. Classification (GTDB taxonomy): domain Bacteria; phylum Planctomycetota; class Planctomycetia; order Pirellulales; family Pirellulaceae; genus BJ22. Next base: position 12,757 of record JANOFL010000186.1, on the reverse strand, counting down.
CCAAAAGACCTGCTGCGGCTGCGACGACTTCCTCGACCTGTATATCCATCATTGCGGCATTCGGTGCACCTCGCCGCTGGCGGTGGCCCCCTGTCTGGTGCCACTTTTGCAACGCCAGGTGACCCGGCCCCCAGGCCCCGCTGTCTTCCGGTCGCGTGGGACCATGCAAGACCACGCAAAGGGTTCCCGAGGCCGCGGCAATGTGCATCGGACCCGTGTCGCAACCGACAAACAGGCTGGCCCTCGCGGCCAGGGCGGCGAACTGGCGCAGCGTGGTCGCCGGTGCGACATGAGCGGTCCTGCCGCTGGCCTCGAAGACTTCCTGGGCCAGCTCGAATTCCTCCGGCCCGGCCCACGAGACGACCGTTTCGACGCCCCGCCCGCGATGCAATGACCGCGCGACAGCGCCAAACCGTTCGCCTGACCATTGCTTGGAAAGCCAGCTCGCGCCCGGATTGATCACCACGAACCGGCCGATCCGTTCGCTGGCCAGCCAGCCGGCGACCATCCGGGCAGCGGTTGTGCAGACCGGCAACCGGAAATCGGTGGATGGAACGACCGTTGCGGGGTTCAGCGCTGAATGCAGACGGAGGCGTTCTCCGTCGCTAGTGCTTCCGGCTCGTTGGGCCAAGAGCGTTGGATACAACGTGGCCAGCGGGCGCAACAGGTCCAGCGTCCGGTCCAGCAGATGCGAGTGGACGGTCTCGACCCGGATATTGTGAATCCAGCGCGACAGCTCGCGGCCATGCTGGCCGTCAAAGCCAACCCTCCGGGGACAGCCGGTCAACCACGCCAGGGCCGCGCTTTTCAGTAGCGACTGGGGATCAAGCACCCAGTCAAATCGCTCCCGCCGCAGCCGGGTTCGCAGTTCGCTCCAGCTGCCAGGTCGCTTCAGCCAGTTCTTCGGAACTGGTTCGATCCGGTCGAGGGCCGGATGCAGTTCCAGCAGCGGTATCGCCGGCTTTTCAGTGGCCCAGACAATGGTCGAAGCCGGAATGGCGCGTTTGATTGCCGCCGCCAGCGGCAGGGTCAGCACGCAGTCGCCAATGTGGCTCAGGCGGACGATCAGAATACGTGGGGCGGCGTCATCCATGACGGTTCGCGATTGGGTTTCAGGTTACCGCAGCGGATTGAATCGACGAGACGGACGGAAGGACCACTATGGACGTGTTCCGCCGTTGCCGGCGGGTGATGGTGTTCCGCCGTCGCCACCGGCCGCCGGCTGGTCGCCGCCCGAAGCGGGATCGACGGGTGCTGCATCGCCGGCGGAAGCGTTGGGATCGTCAATCACGATTTCGGTGATGTAGTCGATGTTGGGGTACTTTTCCTTGATGAATGTGTTGCCTTCTTCCGTCAGTCGGCCCTGGACTTCAGACGTGTTCTCGCCGTATTCGGTATTGACTTCCGTGGCGATCTCCATGCCTTCAACGACCTGCCCGATCGGGGTGAAACCCTGTTGGTCGAGGAAACCGTTGTCACCGAGGTTCACAAAGAGCTGAGTGCCGCGACTGTCTGGACGGCCGGTCCGGGCAAAAGTCAGATAGCCCGGCTTGTTGGACTGATCATTATAGGGATCGTCCTTGATGGTCGACTCGCCCCACATCGTGTTCATCGCCGGGTCACCGTGGATTCCGAACTGGAACATGAAGCCGTCGATGCCGCGAAAGATCGAGATGTCCCTGAAAAAGCCGAGCTTGACCAGGTTGTAGAACCGGTCGGCGCCGTTGGGGGCCCATTCGCGGGTGACTTCGACCACGAAATCTCCCTTGCTGGTTTTGAACCGGGCGCGGAACGTGTCGGGGGCCGTTTCGGTGGCCTGATCGGGCGTCGGCAGGCTGCTTTCACCGGTCTCGGCCACCGCCGGGTCTTGTGCGGCTTTGGCGGGCGAGGCCGCCGTGCCCTCCTGGCGTTTGACGGCTGGCGGCTTTCCGAGCGAACAGCCAGCAGTCAGAGTCAGACTCAGTACGAGGACAGGGATGATGCGGATGAAATTCATGGTTCGTTCAGGGTTCCGAAACGTGGGATAGGCTTCCAGCCTGTCGGGCAGCAACTTGACGATTGGTTGAAAATGGCCATGACCCGATCATGCACGATGACAGGCTGGAAGCCTGTCCCACGTCAGGCCGCCTTACGGTCGAGAGCCGAATGGTTGGGCCGCACGAGGTCGCGGATCAGGCCGATTCGCTCCAGCAGCCAGAGTGTACGGTAGGTGACGTCGATTTCCCACCAATGATGGCCATGACAGGCCGAGCGTGGGTCGGCGTGATGGTTGTTGTGCCAGCCTTCGCCATTGGTCAACAGAGCGAAGAGCCAGTTGTTGCGGCTGTCCTCGCGCGTTTCGTAGTTGCGGTAGCCCCACATGTGGCCGGCCGAATTGATTGCCCATGTGACATGCCATGTGAAAAGCGTCCGCAGCACGACGCCCCAAAGGACCACTTGCGCCGTGACCTGCGTGGCGCCAGCCAGTGTTCCGGTGAACCACCACCCAACCCCAAACGCCGCCAGTGCAATCACGAGTGCGTGGACGACATAGACCACGACCCAGCGCGAGTTCCGCTGCAGCCAGAGGTAATACGGATCGCGGATCAGGTCGCGCACATAGCGCTCATAAGCCGCCGCCGTTGACAGTTCGCGGTTGTCGATGAAAAGCCAGCCCACATGGGACCAAAAGGCACTGACCCGCGGCGTATGTGGGTCGGGCTGATGATCGGAATGCTGGTGATGGACCCGGTGCGCCAGGACCCACCGCGCCGGCGAGTCCTGGAAGCTGCAGACACCCAGCGTCGCGAGCAGGTACTCGAACCACTTCGGGCACTTGAAGCCCCGGTGCGTGAGCAACCGGTGGTAACCCGCGCCAATCCCCATGCTGGTGAAAAAGAAGTTGCCCACCGGCAGGAACAACAACCCCCACCACGAAAAATAGTAAGGCAGGAAAGCCAGCGGGATCAGCAGGTGAAAGACGGTAATCGGGACGATGTAGGCCCACAACCACCGGCTCTGCCCGTCAACCATCGCCGGCCTCGGCAGCCGCGTCGACGCCCGCTCCAGCCCCTGCGACAGCTGGTCGGCCGCGATTTTGTCTTCCACCGCGCCACCACCGCGCGTCGCTGTGTCATCCATCGACTGTCACCCCGCCTGCACCAGTACCCAATCGCGACCTTTTTCGCTCGCCCCCAGTCTACCGCGTTAGGGCTGCCTGGCCTACTGCAAACGGCTCTCAGTCGCAGAAGAAATCGTCCGGCGCCCCCGCCATGGCGACGGCGTTTTTCACTTTCGGCCCACCTCGGGACTGCCGAAAAAACGGGGTGATCAAGCCGATCAGAACGATCAAAGCCATCGTGCGCCAGAGTTGACCGCCAAGACTGATGTAAATCGAAGTCTCATTGGGTCGTTTGCCCAGCGGAACTTCCAGAATGGCCTCTCTTCGCCGCGGGCCGAGCTGAACCAGTTGCCCATAAGAACTGATCTCAGCCGACAAACCAGTATTGGCGGCAACATAGACCGGCGTCAGTGTTTCGACGGCCCGGAAGACATTGCACGCGAGGTGCAAGTCGAGACAGCTGCTGCCAAAGAACCAGCCGTCATTGGTCAGACAGACAATCGCATCCGGGGTCTTGCCAGACGACTGAAGCTCCAGCCAGTGGCGGCGGACAAGGTGCGGGACCGTTGTTTCAAAACAAATCTCCGGCATCAGGACGACCTGATCAAATTCAATGCAACCGGCAACCCTGCCAGGTGCCAGGCTCTTGCCGTTGGGCCCCACATCGAGGAACGGAAAATAATCCGCGAGCGGAACGTACTCCCCGAAGATCACGCGGTGGTTCTTGTGGTAGATCGAATCGACCTTCCCGTCAACAATCAGTACCGCCGAGTTGTACTGACGCCCGCTCCTGGAATCCGCCGCCGCGACTCCGGTCAACAGCGGCGTCGCAAACGGAAGCGGGGCACGGCTTTCGGTTGGAAGCGGTATGCTTCCGGTCACCTGTCGCCACATCAGATCGACCTCTTCAACTGCGATGCGGGTCAGTTCGTCGGGATCGTTTTCGCCGCGCAGGTTTCCACCTGAATCCACCGAAACCATCTGAAGAAAAGAGGTCTCTGGCCAGATCAACAACGCCTTGCGCCGTGGGCTCAGTGTCTGTTGACGAATGGCCCGAATGCTCAGGTCCCGGTATTCAGCAAATTGCCGCCGCCACAGTTTCACCGACTCCTCACGCGTGGCTGGAAACTCGGTGTCGATCGACCCCTGGATCAGGAAGCCGGTCACGGCACTCCCTCCGTTCCGCCCAAATGCGCGGTTTTCGAGACGACTCCAGCCCCCAATCAGATTGCCGGCAATCACGATGAACCCAAGACCTAGCACAACCACCCGTCGCCGCGAAACCTGGTCGAAACTGATCATTCCGAACGTCGTGCCGACAAACGCCAGAAACCAGGAGACCGAGTAATCTCCCCCGAAACTTGCAAGCTGGATGACAACCGGGACCTGGTATTGTGAATGGCCGAGGTTGGCCATTGAGAATCCTGTGATCATCCAGGCGCGGACCCATTCGAGGACCGCCCAGGCGAGCGGAAGGGCCAACAAAGCCGGCCAGTGGGCGACGTGGACGAGGCGGCGCGAGATCCAGATGAAGCCGACGAAATAGAGCGCGCAGTACCCCGACATCAGCGGCCAGGCGATCCACATCAACGGGTGGGGAAGCGGAATCCAGTAAAGCGTTGCCAGCCAGAACAGCGTGCCCGATAGCCAGAGTTTGAGCCACCATCGCCGCGGCGGAGGATGGTCCAGCCGCAAGACAAGCACCGTCCACGGTGCCAAGACCAGCCAGGCGAGCAGCCACCAGCCGACTGGTGGCAGCGCAAACCAATAGAGCGCGAGGCCGAAGAGCGGGAGGAACCAGGGGGAGGGAAACGCCGCCGGAACCCGGCCGTCCGAAATGACCCGCCCCGGATCGTCAACCGATTCCGGTGCTGCCGGAGAAAGGGCAACCGCCAAGACTCTTCCTCCCTGCAGTCAACTGTCCCAAATCGCCACAACATTCAATTGTGGCCTCGATCGCGGATCTCACATTGCCTGTTGATCAGGCGGCATGAACGAATCTGATGTCATTGGAACGGTTCCAGCCACATTGATGCGACAGTGCCAGGCATGTACTGATTGCGCGAAAGGCTCGGAACACTAATCTTCGCCAATCTCCGCTAATCGGATTAGTGGCAATTAGTGGCGATTAGTGTTCCCACATTCCGTCGACCTGTTTCGTCCGGCTTTTGTTAGTTGCTTCGCCCATTTGCCGTTGATCGGGCAACCGACTCAAACGGAATGCCTTTCGCCGTGAACTCAAAACCCTGGTACAAATGTGGTTCCGCGATCAGCGTATGGCAAGATTAGTCGCTGGGCCCAAGCTTTCGGATCCGGATGTTACGGAACCAGACCTCGTTGCCGTGGTCCTGGAAGCAGATATGCCCGGTTTCGTTGCGGCCGAACTTTTCCCAGTCCTTGAACTTGCCCGCCCCGACCTTTGTGTTCCAGTCGTCGCCACCGATCTCGGCCTTGACGACACAAGTGCCGTTGAGCCAGTGTTCGACGGCGGGGCCATTGAGCACGATCCGGCTTTCGTTCCACTCGCCCGCCGGTTTCAGCGTGGCATTCTCCGGAGGATAGAGGGCGTAGAGCGATGCGGCCGAGGTGGCCGGATTCTTGCCATCGGCGTGGCCTTCGTTTTCGAGAATCTGGTACTCAGGCCCGCTGAAGTACGGGGCATCGTCGCCGAGCGAGACCCGGTACATCACGCCGCTGTTTGCGCCCGGGCCGACTTTCCATTCAAACGTCAGCTCAAAATCGGCAAACTCTTCCTTCGTGCACAGGTCGCCGCTGGGCGTGCCGTCAAAGTGCAGGACAGCGCCATCGATCTTCCAGCCCGGACCAATACTTTCGTCTTCGTAGCCGCAAAAAGCGTCGAGTGACGAACCGTCAAACAGGGCGAGGAATCCCGGCGCGTCAGTCGTCATGGACGGCGCGACAGAATCCGGTCCTGCTCTGCCGGTTTCCCCAGCCGGCGGATTGGCGACGGGAGGAGTCGATGGCTTCGCGATCGGGGCAGGCTGGATCGGCTCACAACCAGATTGAAGAACGACCAGCACGAGCATGGCGATCGCATTGACCGGGCTTCGCGAGCTGGTGGTAAAACGGCGGCAGGCCATTCAAACGACTCCGGCTTCAAGAGTGGGCTGATAAACAGTGAGCCTGAGGCGCTGGCCGAGAACGCTGATTCAACCGTTAACTCACACCCAGGGGAATCGGCTAGCGCCTCAGGCTCACAAGAATTCGCCGTTTTATCAGTCCACGTCAAGGGGGAGGGGGCAGAACCCTGAATTGTCCACAACAGGCGGCTAGTCGCCAGTCCAGCCGGCTGACCTGCAAATCCGGCAAAGTCGGCTTCCGGCTGGAGGAATCGGGGGGACGCTGTGGTCCGTATGGCAGCCCAACTTTGCCGCGCGGGTACGTTACTCCGCCTGCCGAACAACCCCTGCCCCATACGGAAAACGGATTTCCATGCGCCCGGTTCAAGGTCCAGCCATCGCGGCACAGAGCCAGCGTTGCCTGCGTGTGCTGGACGTGAGTCAGCCGCGGGCGGACCGGAGTCCCGACGTCCTGACGGAAGTCCGCTTCGACGAAAAATCCAAGCATCGCGTCTGCACGCGGCTGGTCAGCCACTTCCATCACCGTGACGTGAGTGGTCTGGCGGTCCAGGTTTGCCAAACCAGCCCGGATGGCCGCTGGGTCAACGCGGCCCGCGCCGTGTCCTTCACCAGTTTCCGCGACCTGGTGGTCGGGCAATGGGTTTTCCCGCGTGTCCGGCGGGGCGGGCTGAACTGCTTTTTCCAGCCGATTGTCCGCAAGACTGCAGCGGGCGGGCTGGCCCTGCATGGTCACGAGTGTCTGAGCCGTTGCCGACTGGCCCATGACTGTACGCTCAACGCGCAGGATCTCTTTCGGCTGGCCTGGTCCGACAGTCTGCGGCAAGAACTGCACGCGGCCGCTTTCTGGAGCTGCCTGCGCGCGACCAGCCGCATCGCCCATGACCAGCGGCTGTACATCAACGTCGATCCGGCTTTTCTGCCCGGCGGATCAGACTTCTGGAACCGGGTCAACAATCTGCTCGACGAAAACCGATTTTCCGCGCACCGGATTGTGATTGAGATCGTGGAATCGTCGAGCCAGCGCGACTTGGCTGGCCTCCGGCGGTTTGTGCATGAAGCCCGCGGGCTGGGCATGAAGATCGCGATCGACGATTTCGGTACCCAGCGCGACCCGTTCCAGCTGTTTCACTCGATCCGTCCCGACCTGATCAAGCTGGAACCGGACCTCGTTCGCAGTTGCGGCAACGACCCTTGGCGGCGGCGGACTTGCGAACACCTGATCAGTCTTGCCAGCGACCTGGGCGTCGACTGCGTGGTCGAAGGCATCGAAGACGACCTCGACCTCGCCTGGTGTCTCGAGCAACCTGCCCGGCTGATGCAGGGTTACCGTTTCGGCCGACCCGCTGCCGAGCCGGTTTCCGCGGCGGCGCTGGCGGAGTTCGGGTTCCGCCGTCCGCATTTCGCGCGAGGCACTCCTGCACTGACCCAGCTTGCTCCAGCCTTGCCGATTCTCGTTCCGGTTCACGGGTTCTGACTCCAGACTCCCTGCCGAAGCCGCGCGGCTGACCCTCAAAACAGGCAAGAAAACCGGGCTTCCGGAATCTGCGAAAATCCGCGCAACCGGCGGACAGGATGCCTTCCGCGGATTACACAGATTTGCGCAGAGTTTTGAGGCAGGTATGGGAGGTGGAAGTCAGCGGACGATCACGGCCGGAATCAGGCGGACGGCACATGGAATGTGCCTGCTACCAACGGGGCGAATCGTCCCGGACTACTGGTCGCGGCTGAGGTCGTGATTGGCCAGTGTGTAGTTTTCGATGTACCACTGGGTCCAGCGTTTCTGGTCGTTGCCGTGGTCGACCTGGGTCAACCGCCGCAGGGCATCGATCACGCCCGGATTCGCCCGGCGGACTTTGACCACTTTCGGATCGTTGTTAACGCCGAAGCCCTGCACGTTGCCGTTCTGGATATTGAAGTTCATCCGGCCCGGGTCGCCGCCGCCCGGATTGGCTTCTTCATGCTCGGTCACCACGGCCCGGATCAGGGCTGGAATGGCAATGGGCGAGCCAAGTTCGCCAAGGAAACCGCCGACCCGGTTGACGACTTCGCGCGAATTCAACTGGAGCAACTGACAGGCGTTGAGCGCAAGCCCGTCGATGTTCCGGTTTCCCTGGCGGATGAGTGTCATGGCGAAGTCGCGGATGTTCGGGTCGGAGTCAAAGATCCTGAAGTACAGCAGGCTGTTGGCCGCCACATAAGTTTCTTGCGTGGCGATCCCTTCCATCAAAAGACGTTTCAGATTCAAGTCGTCGTCAGTCTCCATGGCATCTTCGTGAAGTCGCGCTACGAGTTCCGGAATCATGAGCGCCTGCAGTTCGGCGGCGGCCGTGCCGCGATCAAGCTGGGGCAAGCGGTTCCGCAGCCGCAGGTAAGCCGAGCGAGCCGCTTCCACCCGGGCCTCGGCCTGGTCGCGTGCGGATTGCAACTGGACCTCCAGCCGGGACTTCCATTTGCTTCCGTCGCGCACATAACCGTGGCTGATGAAGTAAAGCTCTTCATCGACCCAGACATTGTTTTCGACCCGGATCTGACCCAGGTGGCGACGGGCGTCGTCGTCGTTGGGATCGAGTTCAATCAGCCGGCGGAGGTGGAATTCGATCTGGGCAGCGAAGCGTGACTTGCCGCCGGGTTTCTTCCGCAGCGACTCGGCCATCGCGCGATGGGCATCAGCCGTGTCGGCCATCGCGGCGAAGTCTCCTTCATAGGCACTCTGTTCAAGACCGGTTTTGAACTCGATCGAGCCGACGCGCGATTTCTCCAGCATGATCTGCCCGCCCGAAGGCGAGCGCAGCGCGATCATTGTTTTCCCGCTGGCCGGGTCGGCGTACGCCTCGTCCACCACCTGGCCGGACAATTGTCCTCCCCCGCGGACCTTGATCCGGTCGCGCAGGGGGAATAAAGAGTTGTCTTCTGCAACTGGCGCCGCCGATTCGGAAGGGGGAGTCGCCGAAGCTTCCTGGGCCGTTACCGCCGGTGCCGGCCAACTGGCAGCCATCGTCCAGGCCAAGACCCACGATCGCGCTTTTGCAGATTTCATGGAACGTCCCCGAATGTCCTCGCCTGATTCTACGCCAACCCAGGCAAGGCCGTCGACATTGTTTCCGGGGTAGCAGGCACATTGAGTGCGATTGACACTTTGCGGGGTTTGTTCGAGAGCAGAAACGCTGGCTTCGGAGAAATCAGCGACATGGGCAAGGACTTCGTGGCTCGCCCAGTTCCCGCGGCCAAGTCTACTCCCATTGACCATTGTCGCTGACTTCTCCGAAGTCAGCCCTCCTCACCGCAGCGAAATCCACAAAGTGCAAAACGCACCTGATGTGCCCGCTACTTTGGGACTGAAGTCGAGGGCCAATGCACTTTGACCGGGCTGGTAGAATTCAGCACTTGCCGACCAGTTCCTCACCCCATTCCGTGCCTGCATGTCCCAAGCCTCGCATTCCCAACTGGCCAAGCTGTTTTACCGGTTGCACAACAGCTACAAGGCGGGGATCGACTTGCGGACGACGGTGAAAAAAGAGACGGAATCCGGCTCGCCGCTCTATCGCCGGACCATGCGGGCGGTTGCTGCCGACCTCGACGCAGGCGGTTCGCTGAGCCTGGCATTTCGCCAGCGGGACCAGTTTTTCCCCAAGCTGGTACTCGCCGTGACCCAGGCGGGCGAACGCGGTGGGCGGCTGGATGACGCCTTTCGCAAGCTGGCGGCCCACTACGACAGTCTCGTCAAGTTCCGCAACCGGTTCCTCGCATCGATCGCGTGGCCGGCGTTCGAGCTCCTGTTTGCCGTCGGGATCATTGGGCTGATGATCCTGATCTTCGGCATGATCTACGGCGACGGGTCGGAAACCGGGATCAAGAACCCGATGAGCCTTTTTGGACTTGGTGCGTGGGGCAGCTTCACTGTTTACAGCCTGTTTGTGCTGTTGGTGGCTGGCGCTGCACTGGCCCTGGTGCTCGGCACGGCGCGCGGCTGGTTTGGGACGCTGCCGATGCGGATTGCCAGGCGATTGCCGCTGGTTGGCAAGACGATCGAAAGCCTTTCTCTTTCCCGCTTCGCCTGGACTGCGTCGATCGCCGAGAACGCCGGAATGGAGGCCGGGGAAACGATGCAGATGGCCCTGGAGTCGACGCAGAACTATTACTACGAGCGGCTCATCCCTGAAGTCACCGCCGGTGTCCGCGGCGGCCGGCAGTTCCACCCGACCTTGCGGGCCACGAACGCTTTTCCCGACGACTTTCTGGTTCTGGTCGAAAACGGCGAAACAGCGGGCGCGCTGGCCGAGACGATGCAGCGGGCCTCGGACCAGTTGCAGGAGACGGCCGAGAACAACCTGAAAGTTCTCGCGGTCGTCGGGTTTGTCGTCTGCTTCTGCTTTGTGGCAATCGTCATCGGAGTGGTCGTGATTTCGCTGTTCCAGCAGGTGTATCTCAATCCGATTCAGGACATCATGAGGAACCCGCTCGGTTGACTTGGGCAAGAGGGGTTATGGAGCTTCGCGGAAGCCTGTGAGCCGGAATTCGCCATAGGCATAAGCAAGGGGCATGGGTGCGTTTCGCACAATGCTGGATTGCTATATGGTTCGGGAAGCCCGCGAGGTTCAGGGAAGGCTCGATGCGCGGTCGCCCCCTCCCCCCGCCCTCCCCACACCGCCCAAAGCCGCGGCGGGGGAGGGGGCCGGAAAAAGAGTTGGTTTTGCTCCCCACACCGCGCGCATGATTTGCACGTTTCGCGCTTGTTTGTAAAAAGCGGAACTGGTAACTCCCCCGCGCGAATCTGTCTTCATTGCCAATTGTCACCCGGAGTCTGCACTGATGAATTCAGCTGCCCGTTACGCGTTGTGGATGCTGCTCGTGGGCCTGGCGACCGGATGTGCCACGCTTCGGACATCCGATACATCGCGGACCGGCCTTGAGCAACTGCTGCTGTCGGACGCGGTCGACAAGACGCTGGACCGGACGCCGCTGCCTCCAGTCGAGGGTCGCAAGGTCTTCCTCGACCCGCAGTATCTCGATTGCGTGGACAAGGGCTATGTGCTGGGCACCCTGCGCCAGCGGCTGCTCAACGGCGGGGCATCGCTGGTCGACAAAAAAGAGGACTCGCAACTGGTGATCGAAGTCTGTTCGGGCGGAATGGGAACCGACAACAGCAACAGCTACTTCGGCATGCCTGGCATCGCCTTGCCTGGCCCGATGCCAATCAGCCTGCCGGAAGTCCGGCTCTACGACAAATCGCGCCAGTCGGGCACCGCCAAGCTCTCCATCGTGGCCTACGACACGGCGTCCGGAAGCCTGGTCTTCAATGCCGGCAACGCGATGGCGCTTTCCGAAGACAACCGCTGGTCGGTGATGGGCGTCGGGCCATTCATGGAAGGCGATGTCCGCAACCAGATGCGGACCGCCCAGCAGAACCGCCTGGGGGTCGGCACCGCGATGAACCGGACTGCCGCCCGGCCGGAAACGGAGACCGGCCTTCGCTAGTTGTTTCTCTGCGCTTTCAGCATTGCGTGGCTTTGGCGAGCGGCAGGGCGTCAGCCCTCCGTGGGTTGGGCTGGACACGGAGGGCTGGACACGGAGGGCTGACGCCCTGCCGCCCGCCATTCCGACGCTTGCATGGCACACTGGTCGTGACCAGAATGCGAACAACGCAGAAATGTCCCACGAGCTGTCAATAACGCCATCACTTTCATGCCCGCTGAAGCCCTGCGCCTGAAACCCGGTTCAAAATGCCGGCTTTCCGACCTCAACACCAACGCTGGCAGCGACGAGTACGACAAGGAATCGGCGGCGAAACGGATCGAAAAGAACGCCCGGGTCATCGCCGACCTCGCCCGCAAGCTTTACGCCGAAAACCGCCACAGCATCCTGCTCGTTCTCCAGGGGATGGACACGTCAGGCAAGGATGGCACGATCCGGACGATCATGGACGGAGTCAATCCGCAAAGCTGCCAGGTGGTGAGCTTCAAGAAGCCGTCTGAACTTGAACTCGAACACGACTTCCTGTGGCGGGTTCACCGGGAGGTTCCGCGCCGCGGCAATATCGGCATTTTCAACCGCTCGCACTACGAGGATGTGCTGATTGTTCGTGTCCACGGACTTGTCAGCGAAGAGGTCTGGACGAGGCGATACGACCAGATCAACGCCTTTGAGCAGCTGCTGGCCGAGAGCGGGACCGAAATCATCAAGTGTTTTCTGCACATCAGCAAGGAAGAGCAGCGCAAACGGCTGCAAGACCGGATCGACAACCCCGACGACCACTGGAAGTTCAACCCGCTCGACCTCGCGGAACGCAAACGCTGGGACGAGTACCAGCGGGCCTACGAGGACGCGATCACGCGCTGCAACTCCGAACACGCTCCGTGGTACATTATTCCCGCCGACCGGAAGTGGTTTCGCAATCTCGTGGTCAGCGAACTGTTGCGGTCGCGACTCGAGGCTCTCGCGCCGGATTACCCGCCGGGGGAAGCGGATTTCGCAGGACTGGTGGTGGAATGAAGGGTCTTCGGCGAGCGGCAGGGCGTCAGCCCTGCGTGTATCGCGTCGGGCACGGAGGGCTGACGCC
>JANOFL010000181.1:0-6287 GCA_031405895.1 Planctomycetota bacterium | reverse complement strand
CCAGTTCTTTGACACCTCTGTATGTTGGGGACCGCCTTGGGGCGCTAGCCCCGGTTTCTGCGCTAAACCCGGGGCTAGCGCCCATCGGCTAATCGGGGGGACCCCAAACGCCAGGTTTGACAAGGCACTGGCAACTCAGGTTTCTATAGGCGAAACTCGATTCAGGCTAGCGTTGAGTTATGCGTCCTTCGGCGAAATCGATTGTCTCGAACATTTATTCAATGGAACTAACATGCGTCACATCAGCGCGACCATCGCCATTATCGTCCTTGCGGCAATTCTTTCGCAACGAGCCGACGCCGACCTTGTCTGGGCGGATGCCACGTCGTCTACCTCCACGACGTTCTCGGGAACCATAGGCGGCGTCGCATTCACGGGCGTCTTCGACCGACACGCCGGTTTCACCAACACCGCGGGAAGCTCAGACTTCTTCGCCGCGCAGTTTGGGACGTTCACCCCGTTGCTGGCAGCGAGCGATGCGCTTGGACTGTTAAGTCAGTCGGGATTCACGATCAACTTCGCCCAACCCGTCGTCGACCCGGTGTTCCATATCTTTAGCCTCGCCAATACGCTCGACTTGGGGACGCCGGTGACGTTTGTGAGCGGCGGGCCGAGCATGTTCGGCGGAGTGAGCATCACGACGTTGGGGAACCAGGTGATCGGTCAGGCAAATGGTGGCGGGGCCGACGCCAATGGCACGATCTCATTAACCGGAACCTTCACGACGATCACGGCCACAGGGGTAGGTTCGATAAACGACGGAGGCGCATTCATTTTTGCTGCAGCCATTCCTGAACCCTGCAGCCTTGGCTTGGTGAGTCTCGGTGCGATGGGTTTGGTTGCTCGCCGCCGCCGACGCTAAGCCAAGTTCCGGTTTTGCACTGACCCCTTTGATTTGGTCATCGCGCGGACCAGTCCGGTCCCAAAGTCTCCCGTTACGAAATCGTGCGTGTCGACGACGGTGCCGCGCTGCGGCAACTGCTGTCGGAAACGCTTGGGACCATCGGTCGCGTCCAAAAGCGGCGACAGCTCTTTCTCGTGGGCCGGACCCGCGTTCATCTGGACGAGGTGGAGGGCCTGGGCGAATTCGTCGAACTGGAAGTCGTCCTGCAGCCCGGCGAAGACCACGCCAACGGGCAAGTCGAAGCTGCGCGGTTGATGGAGCAACTGGGCATCGAACCGGGCGACCTGGTCCGGCAGGCTTACGTCGATCTGCAGCAGGAACCGGATGCTCAGTGATTCGGGCCGGCAACTGGTCCGCTGTTCTCATCCAGCTCCGGCGAGCTCATCGGAAAAGGCTCGTCGCGGGGCAGCCCGAGGCTGAAAAAGGGGTCAGGTCTCTTTTCCGTAAAAGAGACCTGACCCCTTTTCTAGCGAGCGCTACCGTTCATCGCCCTGTGCGGGCCGGTTCTTTTTCTTGCGGGCCAAGCCCTCCAAATGAATGCGCCGCGCCTCATCGCGGTCCTCCCGCTTGCGGCGACGGCATGTTCGACAGCGGCGGGCAGTTGTCCAAAGGTCGCCCTTGGCGACTTCGTACCACCACTTTTGCTGCCCTGCCGTCCATAGCTCCTCCTTTCCGCAGTCAACACACGAGAAAAGCACACCACAGTAATGCCCTCGTTTAACAAAATCCGGATAGTCATAACTACGGTTGGGCGACAGGGCTTCGCGGTTGACGGGTGTAATAGCGCCGCCAGCCAGCAACTTTTCCCGCCTTGTTTTCTCAATGTCGGCAAGTCTGTTTGCTTCTGCGGCAGCGCGCTCCTGCCGCTTCACCGTGAGTTCAGTGCGTCGCTGCTTGCCACTCTTGATGCTGCGCTTCCGCTCAGCTCCAGCCTTCGCCTGTCGCCTTCCACGTTTCATGGGATCCTGACCAGTCGAAGCGGCTTGCCATTTGTTGACTCGTCCGGCACCGTCATTGGGAAAGGCTCGTCGCGGGGCAAGGCGAATTGCTGGATCCGATGGTTGTAGGAATCGAGCACGACCAGCCGCGATTGCGAGTCGAGACAAAGCGACCAGGGCTGGTGAAACTGGCCGGGTTCCGTGCCGGGTCCGCCCCAGACTGAGAGAGGGATGCCTTCACGGCTGAAGCGCTGCATCCGGTGGTTGCCGAACTCGCAAATCACAACCGTTTTGGGCGTGTCAAAGACCATTCCATAAGGGTAGCGCAGCTCGCCGGCTTTCTGGCCGGAAGTTCCCCAATGGGCAACCAGCTGTGGCTCCTCGCCATCGAGTGAGAAAATCTGGATCCGGTGATTGCAGGCATCGGCAATCCAGAGCCGGTTTTGTTCGTCGATCAGGAGACACTGTGGTCGAAGAAACTGGCCGGGCTGGTCACCCCGACTGCCGATCTGGGTGACGAACTGGCCGGCCGCGTCGAACTTCTGGATCCGGTCAAAGTCGCCATATTCCGAGACGTAGTAGTTTCCATCGCGGTCCTGGACGACGTCAGTCAGAAAGCCGAACTCGCCAGGGCCGTGGCCGTTGGTTCCGCCGATTGTCCGGTCGGGAACGGGTGTTCCGTCGGGCCGAAAAAAGAGCACGCGGAAATAGTGGGTGTCGGCGACCATCAGCATCCCGTCGTTGGACCAGCCCAGTCCGCAGGGTTTGCCCAGTCTGGCTTCCGGAGTTCGCCACTGGCGAAGAAACCCGCCGTCTTCGCCAAAAACCTGGATCCGCGAAGTCATGTCCACGACGTAGTATTCGCCCGCGCCCGCCGCAATCGCCCGGGGTTTGACGAAATGTCCTTCGTCGACTCCCTGACGGCCCCAGACACGAATGTCGGCCTTGAAGGGCTTAGTCGCCGGACTCCAGAGCCGGGTCAGCGACAGACAGGCAAGAGCGCCCAGCACCAAAAAACCGGAGACCGTCGACAGCCGGCGAAATGAAGCTGTTCCGCCTGGCATACTTGACCGGTCCTCACGGTGCGGGATACTGACGGCGTTATTGGGGGCTGTTCAAATCATCCGGCGTAGAGCCTAACCGAGAACCGCGAAGAGAAGGGGTCAGACCCCTGCGGTTCTCGCCCCGGCAGGGCAAGCCAGCTTTCGGGATGTTTTGGCCGGCAGGTGCCGGAAATCCTGGGCTTGTCTGGTCGCGGTTCCTGGTGATTCGTGTGCCGGGTGAAGGCGGAGCCTTTGGTCAGTGCGTTCCACGGCGGGAGCCGTGGAACGAGTAACCGTCTATTGACGAGGAGCATGGTCACCCTGCATGGGGTCTGTCGTCCTGAACTTGCGGCAGCAAGCTGATGCCCGCGATGCCGTTCATCATGCAGCGGAAGCCATCGCGGCGGGACGGCTGGTGGTCCTCCCCACTGAGACCGTTTACGGTATTGCCTGTGCGGCAATGAACCCGGCGGCGGTGGCTCAGGTTGCGGCTCTGGTTGAGCACTCGGCCGAGATCCCGATCGCTTATGCCGTCAAAAGCGAAGCCGACGGCCTGGACTACGTTCCCGACATGTCTCCGCTGGCCCGGCGGCTGGGGCGGCGTTGCTGGCCCGGTCCGTTGACGCTGGTGTTCGCGGGGCCCCATTCCGACAGCGTGATCCAGCGGTTGCCCGCCCTGACCCGGTCGACGCTCGCTCACCCGGCCGGGATTGCCTTGCGCGTCCCCCAGCATCCGGTGATCGCCGAAATCCAGCGGTTCACGGCCGGTCCGATCGTGTTGGCAAGAGCCGTCCGGGCGGGGGAACCCGAATGCACCACAGGCGAAGCGGCGGTGACCCGGTTCCGCGACCACGTTGCCCTGGTGCTCGATGACGGACCCTGCCGGTTTGCCTTGCCCAGCACTGTGGTAAAAATATTGGGGCACCGGATGGAGGTTCTTCGCCCGGGCGTTATGGATGCGAATGAACTGGCAATGATGAGTCGGGTCAACGTGCTGCTGGTCTGCACGGGCAACACCTGTCGCAGTCCGATGGCAGAGGGCTTGCTCCGCAAGCGGCTGGGCGAAAAACTGGGCTGCGCGCCCGATCAGCTGGACCGCTGCGGCTTCAGCATCAGCTCGGCCGGGATCGCCGCGATGCCGGGCGGAGCGCCCAGCGACGAGGCGGTCGATGTGATGCAGGCCGACGGCGTCGAAATTGGCGACCATCGCAGCCAGCCAGTCAGCGACCGGATGATCAACGACGCCGACCTGATTCTGACCATGACGGCCAGCCATCGGCAGATGCTGGTTTCGCAATGGCCACTGGCTGGCCCGCGGGCCTTCGTCATCGGCCGCAACGAGGGCGACGTGTTCGACCCGATCGGGATGCCGCTGGAGTATTATGAAGTCTGTGCACGGCAGATCGACCAGCATCTTCAGTGGTGGCTGAGCGAAAACCACCTGTTCAACCCGGAAAGCAGAGGATCTTTGGGATGAAAATCTCCGTTGGCAGTGACCACCGCGGAGTGAGTCAGCGCAAGGCCGCCGCCCAGGCGGCGGAGGACCTCGGCCACGACGTCTACGACGCCGGGGCCTTTGGAGAAGAGGCGGTCGATTATCCCGACATTGCCGCGATCGTGGCCAAACGGGTGGCCAGCGGCGAGGCCGACCGCGGAATTCTCTTTTGCGGCACGGGGATCGGCATGTCGATCGCCGCCAACAAGATTCCCGGCATTCGGGCCGCCGTCGCCCACGACTTCGATTCGGCCCAGCTCAGCCGCCGGCACAACAACGCCAACGTGCTCTGCCTGCCCGCCAATGTGCTCGGCCCGGAAGAAATTGACGAAATCGTCCACGTCTGGCTGGCAACGTCTTTCGAAGGAGGCCGGCACCAGCAACGGCTCGAAAAGATCGCGAAGCTGGAAGCCGGTCGCTGAGTGTACTCATAGCGCAGTCAGGATTGCGGGGTATTGGCGAGCGGCAGGGCGTCAGCCCTCCGTGTGTTGCGTCAGACACCGTGGGCTGACGCCCAAACGGCTCGCCATCACATTCACGCCATGCCCGATTTCGGAATTTCGCTGCCGGTTTTGATTGCCCTGCTGGCCGGGACATTCCTCGTCGCGCTGCTCTATTCGTCGGTCGGGCATGCTGGTGCGACGGGCTACATCGCGACGATGTCGCTCGCCGGACTGGCGATGGAAGTTGTCCGTCCGGCGGCCCTCGTGCTCAACATCGGTGTGGCTTCGGTCGCAGCGTGGCACTTCTGGCGGGCTGGCCATTTTTCCTGGCGGCTGTTCTGGCCGTTCGCAGTGCTTTCGGTGCCGGCCGCGTTTCTCGGCGGAGGACTCAAGCTGCCCGCATCGGTCTGGCAAATGATGATTGGTGGAGTGCTGCTGTTTTCGGCAGTCCGGTTCCTTGCTGTTCCCGGCAGTGATGAAGTGCGCAAGACACCCTCGATCTGGACTTCGCTGCTGATCGGTGCCGGACTGGGCTTTCTGGCCGGACTGACTTCCACGGGTGGCGGAGTCTTTCTCACGCCGGTTCTGCTCTGGATGAAGTGGGCAGGAGCAAAACCGGCGGCCGCGGTCTCGGCGGCGTTCATCCTGGTCAACTCTCCGGCCGGCCTGATCGGGCAGCTTGCGGGTGGCGCGACGATTCCGTTGCTGGTGATCCCGCTCGGAGTGGCCGCGCTGCTCGGCGGCTGGTTCGGATCGCGCAGTGGCAGTCAATGGCTGTCGGCCGTCACGATCCGCCGGCTGCTGGCCGTCGTTTTGCTGATCGCCGGGGGGAAGATGATCGTTGCGGCGATGGGGTGACAGAACGTGGGACAAGCTTGCAGCTTTTCGTTTGACCTGTCAGACACATCTGACCGTCAAGCAAGTCACTCAGGTCAGTCACGTCAATCAGGTCAAACGACAGGCTGGAAGCCTGTCCCACGTTGAGTCAAACCGTAACCTCGAATGCGTTCGAGGTCAATTCGAGGGGCGGAATGGAACCGGCGGCTTCCATCTGGTTGCTTTCCTCGCGGATTGCGGCAAATGCTTCGCGAAGCATCGCCATGGTCCGGCGGGCCGGTTCAGTCTTGCCGGTTGCGATTTGGTGCTGGCAGAACTCAAAGAGCCGGGCAAGGTTGCCGGTCAACGGGTCGTCCTTCTCAACCAGACCCGCATGGAGTCCGGCGATGATCTTCTGGGCCTTGAACTGATGCAAGGCGCGGCCGGACTCATCTCCGGATTTCCACGCGGTTTCGATCTGGCCGATGTGGCAAATCGCGCGGTCATAGAGCGACACCAGCATGTCGACCCTGGTCAGGCCGGCAAGCGGGTTGGCTTTGCGGTAATTCAAGGCAGGTCGCATGGTTTGATTTCTCCGCGCGGTCAGGGTTGAGGGAACTGGGCGAGCGGCAGGGCGTCAGCCCTCCG
>JANOFL010000170.1:0-4073 GCA_031405895.1 Planctomycetota bacterium | reverse complement strand
CCTGAGCCGAAACGTGAGGAAGACAAGCCGTTCCTGATGGCGGTCGAAGACGTGTTCTCGATCGAAGGCCGTGGCACGGTCGCGACTGGACGGATCGAGCGCGGGGTCATCAAAACGGGCGAGGAAGTCGAGATCATCGGTCTTGCCGCAGCCCCGATGAAGACCACCTGCACCGGCGTCGAAATGTTCCGCAAACTGCTCGACTCGGGCCGCGCCGGTGACAACGTCGGACTGCTGCTTCGCGGTGTCAAGCGCGACGATATTCAGCGCGGCCAGGTGCTGGCCAAGCCGGGTTCGATTACGCCGCACACCAAGTTCGAAGCCGAGATTTACTGCCTGAGCAAGGACGAAGGCGGCCGGCATACGCCGTTTTTCAGCGGCTACCGCCCGCAGTTCTATTTCCGCACCACCGACGTGACCGGCACCGCCAATCTCGTCGAAGCGGAAATGTGCATGCCGGGCGACAACGTCAGGCTGAAGGTCGAACTGCACAAGCCGATCGCGATGGACGATGGCGTCCGCTTCGCGATCCGCGAAGGCGGCCGGACCGTCGGTTCGGGCGTCGTGACCAAGATTGTCGAATAAATGTCCGCCCCTCGCCCCGGGCCGCGATCCGGCCCGGACCCGCGGCGGGGCACCCAGGAGCGTAGCTCAATTGGCAGAGCACCGGTTTCCAAAACCGGGGGTTGCGAGTTCGATTCCCGCCGCTCCTGCTCGCCGCTGGCTCTGACGATGTCCAGTCGGGCTGGCCCCGCGGTGAGTCGGGGCGAAACCGGCCAGCTGGAATTTTGTGTCGGGTGCGATTCGCCGGGTTGGCGGGTTGGTGCCGGTCGGATTGACCAACGTATTGTGTCAGGGGTTAAAGGCCATGAGTTCGATTGCCAGGCATGATGCTGGGCCAGCTTCCGGATTCTGGTCCAGCCTGCTCAGTGGCCGGTTCTACAAGCCGAGCCAGGGGCGGATTGTCCGGCAGCTGACCTTTGTCGCGCTGGCGCTGCTGGCTGTCCTCGGTGCTTCGGCGCTGGGTGACCCGCTGGCCGACCTGTTGCGGACGGTTTTCGGCTGGCTCGGCGCGGCGGCAAATGCAGGCTGGATGCAGAATCTGCTTTATCCGGTTGGTTTGCTGCTGGCAGCAACGGGAGTCTGGCTGGCGTTCCGGATGGTCAATTATCCCCGGTTCGCCGATTTCCTGATCTCGGTCGAAGCCGAAATGAACAAGGTCTCCTGGCCGACCAGGCAGGAACTCTGGCGGGCTTCGGCGGTCGTGATTTTCGTGATTTTTTTCCTTTCGGCAGTCCTGTTTCTGTTTGATGTCGTCTGGACCAGGCTGTTTGAACTGATTCGTGTCCGCTATTGAGCGCAGCCTGCAGGCGGCCCCGGTTTCCGGATCGCCGCCGGCTCCTGACGGAACGGAAAAACCGTGGTGATCAACGAACCTCCCTCTGATGAAGCTGCGACCGCGAACGAAGCGGGCAAGGCGACAGCTGCGCCGGCCAAACGGAACCGCCCTTCACGGTCCGAAGCCGCCATTCCGATCCGCGAGCTGTTCTCGGCCGACGAAATCGTGACCGATGAGGACGAGCCGGGCGGTGACGAAGGGGCGTCACCGATCGAGGAACTGGTCGAGGCCGCCGTCGAGGCCGATCCCGACCTGCCGATGAACTGGTACATCCTCAAGGTCCAGGTGAATCGCGAGAACTCGATCTGCGATGCCCTGCAGCGGAACATCAAGCGCTCCGGGCTGGAGCCGTATTTTTCCGACATTCTCGTTCCGACCGAGGACGTCCGCGAATTCAACAAGAACGGCAAGTCCCGGGTCGTCAAGCGAAAACTTTATCCGGGCTATATCGTGGTCCGGATGGCGATCAACGACGAGACGTGGTTTCTCGTTCGCGACACGCCGGGGATTGGCGACTTCACCGGCGCGGCGGGCAAGCCGGTTCCGCTCGGCGACGCCGAAATCCAGAAGATCCTCGCCGCCGCGCGGCCGGAAGCAGTCGAGGCCGGCCAGGAAGACTCGATCAAGACGGCGATCCGGTTCAAGGTCGGCGACAAGGTCCGGGTCAAGGACGGCTATTTCCAGAACTACGAAGGCGATGTTTCGAACATCGATGAGCGGAACGGTCGCGTGACCGTGATGATCAACATCTTCGGCCGGGCGAACCCGGTCGAGCTCGACCACTGGCAGGTCGAGACCGTCTGAGACAACCGGCGACCGGGACCCGCGAGGATGCGGCCCGGCGTCCACATCCACAGCGGCCCGCGGGCCCGCAATCCGGAGCAGTCAGCACATGGCGAAGCAGATGGTGGGGCAGGCGAAGTTCCAGGTGAAGGGTGGCCAGGCCACCCCCGCGCCGCCCGTCGGCACTTCGCTCGGCCGTTACGGGATCAACCTCGGCCAGTTCGTCTCGCAGTTCAACGAGCGGACCCGCGACCTGATGGGGATCGCTGTGCCGGTGGTGGTTACGGTTTACAACGACCGCAGCTTTGAATTTATCACCAAGAGCCCGCCGGCCGCGGCGCTGCTCAAGCTGGCGGCCGGGATTCCGTCCGGTTCGGGTGTCCCCAACCGGAACAAGGTCGGCAAGGTGACCCGCAAACAGGTCGACGACATCTGCCAGAAGAAACAGGACGTGCTCAACGCCAGCAGCCTCGACACGGCCCGTCGCATGATCGAAGGCACCGCCCGCAGCATGGGGCTGGACATCGTCGACTGACCCCCCGGTTTTCGCCCATTTATTCCATCATCCCGACTGGCCGCTCCCGACCCGACGGCCCCAGCCACCCGCAACTGTCATGAAAAAACGATCCAAAATCTGGCGCGCGATGGCGACCAAACTGCCGGCCGGCAGCGTGTCGGTCGACAAGGCCGTCGAAGTGCTCAAGTCGTTCCCGGCCCGCAAGTTCAACCAGACCGTCGAGATTCACATGAGTCTCGGCGTCGATGCCAAGCAGGCTGACCAGCTGGTCCGCGGCTCGATCGTCCTCCCGCATGGGATCGGCAAGAGCCAGCGGGTGGTGGTTTTTGCCAAGGGCGCGGCGGCCGACGCGGCCCGCGAGGCGGGTGCCGATGAAGTCGGGCAGGAAGACCTCGCCAAGAAAATGCAGGGCGGCTGGCTGGACTTCGACGTCTGTATCGCCGCCCCCGACATGATGGGTCTTGTCGGACCGCTCGGCCGTGTGCTCGGCCCGCGCGGCCTGATGCCTTCGCCCCGCGCTGGCACCGTCACGCCCGATGTTGCGAACGCAGTCCGGGAGTACAAAGCCGGCAAAGTCGAGTTCCGCAACGATCCGGGCGGCAACATCCACGCCGTGGTCGGCCGGATCAATTTCGAGCCGGCCAAACTGCGTGAGAACATCGAGGCGTTCATCAGTTACATCCAGCACATCAAACCGGCCGCCGTCAAAGGCGCTTACATCCGGACCATCGCCGTCGCGACGACCATGAGCCCGGGTGTCCACATCGCGGCCTGATGATTTTGATTCAACCTCCCAGCGGGCCATCCGGGTAACGGGTCGCCCGGTTTTTCCCGAACCGGTCAGAACATGAGCAAAGAAGTCAAACAGATCATCAGCCGCGACATCGCCGGCAGTCTGGCGGGCGTGCAGGACTGCGTGATCGCCAACATGATTGGCCTCAATTCGGAGTCCACGTCCAGCCTGCGGACCCGGCTGCGGAAGAAAAACATCCGCGTGCTGGTGGTCAAGAACAGCCTGGCCCGCCGCGCCACTGAAGGGACTTCGCTGGCTCCGGCCTTTGACAACCTCGGCGGGACCTCGGCCATTCTGTATGGCGGCGAGGATTTTGTCTCGCTGGTCAAGGAGGCCATTGAGCTGGACAGGGACGTCAGGTTCGAGGCCTTCAAGGCCCGTGGCGGCGTTCTGGACGGCGAGCAGCTGACGGCGGAAAAAGTCGCCGCGATCAGCAAATGGCCGACCCGCGAAGAACAGATTTCGATGCTGGTCGGTCAAATTCTCGGCCCGGGAAGCAAACTGGCCGGGCAGCTCAAGGGCCCCGGCGGCAAGCTGGCCAGCCAGATCAGCCAGATTGTCGAAAAAGGCGGCGATTCAGA
>JANOFL010000133.1:0-18404 GCA_031405895.1 Planctomycetota bacterium | reverse complement strand
GTGGGTCTCGAAGACTCGACCCACCCTACTGCTGCCTACCGGCTCGACACATCCGACCGGCAGTCGTGGATCACTCCGTGGTCCGACGCTTCCGTTCCCGGTATTCCGCAAAGTGCGAAACGCACCCTTGTTCCGGCCTCAAAAACTGCCCTCGCGGCGGTCCGCTGGCTTTGATAGCGTTCCCGGCCCGTTTTCCCCGGTCGAGGAAACCACCGTGACCAATTGCCCCGTCCCTCGTTGTCTCGTCCCGGCTTCCTTGAGCCGACTGGTCGCCGTTGGCCTAACGCTGCTTGCTGCCATGCCTTTATGTGGTGGCTGCGCGGAAGGCCCGCTCTGGCGCACCGGCCGGATGTTCCCCCGCGTGGTTCAGCGCTGGCAACAGGAAGAGCAGATCGCCAATTCGGTCTTTGAACGCAAGGAGCAAATGGCGTCGCTGGTCACCGGGGCCCAGGGCAACGACGGTGCCAGTCTGGACCGCGCCGCACTCGAACTTTCGCAAATCGCGCTCTCGGACCCCGTCCTGATCAACCGCATGGAAGCGATCCGGCAACTCGGAAACCTTGATTGCCCGGCTGCCTGGGAAGCCCTTCGCCGGGCGATCAACGATCCCGACCCCCAGGTCCGCCTCGTTGTGGTCCGGGCGTGGACCCGGATGTCGGCCAGTCAGGCGGTCCCGGCCCTTTCCGCCGCGTTCGCTGCCGATGCCGATGTCGATGTGCGGCTGGCCGCCGTCCGCGCACTGGGATCCTTCCCGGGTGAAGCCTCGGTCGGGGCTCTCACCCCCGCGCTCCGCAACGCCGACCCGGCCATCCAGCTTCGCGCGACCGAAGCCCTTGCCCAGGCGACCGGCGAGTCGTTTGGACCCGATGTCCAGGCCTGGTCGCGGTATGTGAATCAGACGGTCGGGCCGTCGACAGAGGCCGAACCAGTCCAGCGAGCGGCCGGGCGTCAGCCCTCCGTGTCGGTACAGCGCTGAGTCCCGGCGCGCCGGGATCAGCCCTCGTGCCGGTCCAGCCCGATCCTGGCTTTGGCCAATGCCGCCAAGCCGGACTTCGCGCCCCTTTCACTTGTCTCAACCGGTCGCCCCGGCCGGTAATTCCATTTTGTCCTTCGCGCAGGTTGTGAACCGGCCGATATCAACTTAAATTCGTGCCGAAACGTTCACCTGTTGCTGAGTCCTGCAGCATCCGGAATTCTCCGGCCGCGACCAGCCTCCTGTCTCCAGTCTCCGCCATGGTTTCTCCCCGCGACCACAACGCTCTCTACTCGTGCGTCAGCGCGGCGTATGGACTGTCGCGCGCCGAAGTAGCAGCCGCCGTGTTGTTGCTGATCGATTTCGAAGCCGACTGGGCTGTTCTGTCCGAACGGGTCATCAACTTGCCGCTGCTCGTGGCGACGAACATCGACCAGGTCGCCGAAGGCGCGATTGCCGCGGGCCTCGGCGTGATCCGGCTCGACCATCCCGAGATGACCATCTCCGACCGGCTGACCCACGCGATCCTCGAAGCCGTCGCCGCCGAATGGATCAATCCCGGCTCGGCCGTCGCCGCCGTCTACAGCAGCTTCGACTCCGAGTCGATCGACACGATCAGCCTGATCCGGCTCAACGAACGGCTCGGCAAGCTGACGGCGCGGGACTTGCGAATGCTCGACACCAAGGTCCCGCTCGAGACGCTCAAGCTGGTCGTCGACCTTGCCGTCGAGATCGGCCGCGAAGGCCGCGAGGGGAAGCCGGTCGGCACGATGTTCGTCGTCGGCGATCATCGCAAGGTGCTGGACGAAAGCCGCCCGGGAGGCTTTGATTTCGTCAAAGGTTACCCCCGTCGCGAGCGTAGCCTCGCCGACTTCCGCGTCCGCGAGGGGATCAAGGAAATCGCCCAGCTCGACGGCATGTTCGTCGTCGCCTCCGACGGGACAGTCGAAGCCAGTTGCCGGATCGTCGACACGGCACCGGTTGAACTGACCCTCACCACCGGCCTCGGCTCGCGCCACTTCGCCGCCGCCGCGATCAGCAAAAACACTCACGCAGTCTCCGTCACCGTCAGCGAAACCAACGGCACCGTCCGGCTCTTCCAGAACGGCGAAGTCATCCTCCGGATCGAACCCTTCACCCGGGCCATGAAGTGGAAGAGCTTCCAGGCCGAAAGCACGGCCGATTGACGCGGCCGCGCTCAGGTCTCCCCTTCTTCGTTTAACGGTCCCGGCGCGCCGGGAAAAGCGACTGCGTTCCGGCTGCTTTTTCAGCAACCCAAGCGGGCAATCCGAGCGGCACGGTGATGATTACACCAGTCCAGCGTCGGGATGCCGGATCAAGAACAAGCGACTTGGGCCGCTCCATCATCAGCGTCCAGCCGGCCTGGAAAACGACTGGGCCCGGCGATCCGGTTTCAGGATCCAGTCCGGTCGGAACGTCAATCGCGACCCGTTTGGCCGGGGAATGATTGGCCCACTGGATCAGGCGGGGCAGGAGATCCCGCGGTGCGCCGCGGGCCGAGATGCCGAGCAGGGCGTCGACGATGACATCGAAGTCCTGGTTGCCCGTTGTTGCCTCGTCGACGGAAAGCACGGCAAGTTCCGGGCTGTTCCAGCGCTGGACAATCTGCCAGTTGGTCCGGCAAGCCTCGGTCATCCGCACTTCGTCGCCCGCCATCACGACGCCAACGTGGATGCCGCGAAACGCGAGTTGCCGCGCGATCACCAGCCCGTCGCCGCCGTTGTTGCCCGCTCCGCAAAGGACCAGCACTGTCTTCGGGGCCAGCGACTGTGCAATCCATTCGGCACAACGGAGGCCGGCGTTCTCCATCAGGACGAGATCGGACATCCCGAGTTCTTCTTTCGCGATCCGGTCGAGCGCGAGGGCCTGTTCAGGTGTCAGCGGGTTCATGGTGCTGTTCGCATGCGGGGCAAAAAACGGGCAATTCGCCTGATAGAATGGGGCACCCGTAAGAAACGCAAACCTCGTTCATTTTTTCGTACTCGTACTCAGTCCCGGCGCGCCGGGACGGTACTCGTAATCGGTGTTCGAGGTGGGCCGGAGCACGAGCACGAGCACGAGCACGACAAACGTCGATTCAGGAAGCTAATTGCCAACGAAGATACCAGTTCAACCATGCCCATCTACGAATACCGCTGCCGCAAGTGCGACCACCAGTTTGAACTGCTGGTCCGGACTTCGGCCGCGCCGCCGGTTTGCGCGACGTGCCAGGCAACCGACGTGGAGAAACTGCTGAGCGTCCCGGCCGCACCAGCATCCTCCACCAACGCATTGCCCCTTTGCGGCCCTCGGCCATCCTTTGGCGGCTGCGGCCTGCCGCAATGCGGGATGGGTGGATGCCAGGGCGGGGCCGCTTGATCAGCCCGATCCGTCTGATTCGTCGAATCTGACCGATCTGACGACAGGCTGGAATCCTGTCCCACGCAAAACGAGAGCGGCTGCCGGTCCCAAAGGACCGGCAGCCGCGAGCCAATCGCTCTCGACAAAAACTGCACACGAGGGTGCATGCGGTGGATGGCTGATGAAGGTTCCGGAACGACCAGCCGGCACGCGTCAAAGGCCATCGAATTCAGGGCAGGGCTTTCAAACCTGGAATGGGATTCCAGGGATGGGGTGCGCGGACGAGCAATTGGGGACAACTGCTCTACATTCTTAGAACAGCGTGTAGGCTCCGGTCAGCATGACGGTGGCCTGGCGGGCGGCACCTTCGCGGCTGATGGGGACCGGATAGGCCAGCCACGGGGCACAATTGCCCGGCCGGTAGTAACCCAGCGCGTAGATGCACTCGTTGGGCGGGTGGATGCCGGTCTGATAGGGCAGCGTCAGCAAGTTGACGAAAAAGTGCGCCGTGCTGCGGAGCGGCTGGACGAACGGTCCGTCCGAATGCCCGTAGCGTTCGAGGGCGACTTCTTCGAAGTAAAGCGGTTTGTGGCAGAGATTCGCGGCGTGCCACGTGATGGTCTGACCTTCCCAGCAGCGGCCGGCAAAATAGCCGCTCGAAACCAGGCAGGAACGCGGAATCTGCCAGGCCGAAGCCACGGCCGCGAGGTCGGCTTCACCGAGGTCGGCGACGGAAATCTTCTGCCGCCCGGCACCCGTGTCGACAATGATGTAGCCCCGTCGCAGATCGACCAGCGTCCCGCTGCAGATCAGCTGGCCATAAAGGTCTAGCCAGTCGCGGTAGATGTTCGCGGCGGTGCTGGCGCGGGGATGGCGGGGCGGGCTGATATCGAGCGCGATTTCGACGATCGGGTCGACCAGCAGCTTCTGGCGGAACTCATCGCAGTCCTTGTCTGCCGGACGACGGGTCGGTTCTTGCGTGTCGCCGCTATTGTCCTGGCCGGCAGCTGGTTCGTCCTGAACATAGGGTGGACGGTTATCGCTGGAGCTGGCTGGCCAGGCTTCGGCCACGCCACCGCGCATCGAGTCCATTCGTTCGCCAGGCAGGGGAACGAGTTCGTTGTCGGGCGCGATGCGGGCGGGAGGGGGCAGCCGACTGGCGGCACCGTTGAGCACGCTTTGCGGAGGCACTGGCTGGCCGCCGTTCAGGGAGCGGCTGTCGGGTCGGGTCGCGGGATCGGCGGGCGTCTGGCTGATTCGCTCCACCGGAGGCGCGAGCAGGTCCTGCTCGAGTTCCCGGAAGGGGTCGTCGAGCGGCGAGGAGGCGCTGGTCGTAACGACTGACGAACCAGCCGGCTGGGCGGGGGTTGGTTCGCCCGAGCGTTCGGGGAGCCAGTTGGGGCGCGGGACCGTGCTGTTGGGAATCAGATGGACCGGCGGGAGATAAACGGGGCCGGGGGATTGGGATTGCTGGGGAGCCGCAGCGAGCAAAAGGGCGGGGAGCATTGCCGCGAACCAGACGCAGGCAAGTGAGGCGGCGGTGAGTGTGAAACGGCGATTCCGATGCGGTCGCCCCTCACCCCCAATCAGTCTTTTAACCTGAGCGCAACCACGCTGATACCAGCCCGACGCGCAAGCGAGGGACCGGTTGGCAGAACCCTCGCTTGCGCGTCGGGCTGGTATTGCCGGAGGAGTTGCTGGCCGAAGTTCCGCCAGCGACATCGCCCTAATTGTCGCCGTCGGACCAGGTCTCCGACATGTAGTTGGGGGCTTCCTGCGTGATGGCAATGTCATGCGGATGGCTTTCCCTGACGCTGGCGGCGGAAACCTGGATGAACTGGGCTTCCGTCCGTAGTTGTTCGATCGTCGCGGTGCCACAGTAACCCATGGCTGCCCGCAGCCCGCCGACGAGCTGAAACACGTAGTCGGCAAGCGCACCTTTGTGAGGGACCCGCCCCTCAACACCTTCGGGAACCAGTTTGTCGGGATTGGACGCGGCCTGACGGTAGCGTTCGCTCGAGCCGCGTTGCATCGCGCCCGTCGATCCCATTCCGCGGTACGCCTTGAACGTGCGTCCCTGGAAGAGGATCTGCTGGCCTGGGCTTTCCGTCGTGCCGGCGAACAGTCCGCCAATCATGACGGAGTGGGCACCGGCCGCGATGGCCTTGGCAATGTCGCCCGAGTAACGGATGCCACCGTCAGCGATGACCGGCACACCCGCCCGCGCCGCGGCCTGGGCCGCGTCGTGAACTGCGGTGATCTGCGGCACTCCGACCCCGCTGACGACCCGCGTGGTGCAGATCGAGCCGGGACCGATGCCGACCTTGACGGCATCCGCGCCCGCTTCGATCAACGCCTCGCAGCCCGCCGCCGTGGCGACATTGCCCGCGATCACGTCGATGTCAAACCGTGATTTGATCTCCCTGACTGTCTCGAGGACGTTGCGCGAATGTCCGTGGGCACTGTCCACGACCAGCACATCGACCCCTTTGTCGATCAGGCTGGTCACCCGTTCCAGGTCGTGAACGCCGACCGCAGCGCCGACGCGAAGCCGTCCCTGCCTGTCTTTGCAGGCGTCCGGGAACCGGTTCATCATGTCGATGTCGCGGATCGTGATCAGACCCTTCAGTCTGTTTTTTTCGTCAATCAGCAAAAGTTTCTCCACCTTTTTAGCCGTCAAAATCTTTTCAGCTTGCGCAAGCGTTACGTCTCCCGTAGCCGTTACAAGGTTTTCCCGCGTCATCACCTCGGAAACCAGCTGCTGAAGATTTTCGCGAAATCGCAAGTCGCGCCGCGTCAGAATCCCCGCTAGCGTGCCGTCTGCCAGCACGATCGGGACGCCCGAGACGTTGTGCTGGCTCATCAAGGCCTGGGCTTCGCCGACCGTGGCTTCCGGGTGCAGTGTGACCGGATCGAGGATGATCCCATTGGCGCTCCGCTTGACCTTGTTGACCTCTTCGGTCTGGGCCTGGATCGACATGTTCTTGTGGATCACGCCGAGGCCACCGGCCTTGGCCAGGGCAATCGCCATCGCGCTCTCGGTGACCGTGTCCATCGGCGAGCTGACGATCGGGATGTTCAGCCCGATCCGGCGGGTCAGCCGGGTCTGGACCTGGACCTGGGCCGGGACGATTTCGCTGTAGCGAGGGAGGAGAAGCACGTCGTCAAACGTGATCGCCATCTTGAGCAGCTTGGGTTGTTCCATCGTGTCCGTTCGCGTGGCGGAGTGGGAACACGGCATTATTGCGGCCTGTTGGCGGGTTTACAATGTGCGGATCGTGCTCGTGCTCGAAAGCTGTGTGGGCGAGCGGCAGGGCGTCAGCCTTCCGTGTCTCCCTCGTACTCGTGCTCAAACGTTGCTCGGGAAGCAGCGCGAGTGACGGCCGGCCGGAAAGGCTGAGTCGAGCATGAGCACGAGCACGAGTACGAAGTTGAGGTGTTTCCCCACTATAGCGCAATGCCCAAACCCGACGCCCCTCAAGCCCTTTCCGTCAGCGAGCTGACCGCACTGCTGCGCGATGCGCTGAGCCGTCAGTTCTCGACCGTTACAGTCGTGGGCGAAATCAGCGGCTTCAGCCGGGCGGCATCTGGCCACTGTTACCTCACGCTGAAGGACGACGAAGCAAAACTTTCGGCCGTCATCTGGAGGAATGTCGCCACCTCGCTCAAGTTCGATCTCGCTGACGGCCAGGAAGTCATCTGTCGGGGCGGGGTCGAGGTCTATCCGCCGCGCGGCAACTACCAGCTGGTGATCCGCGCGATCCAGCCAGTCGGAATCGGGCCGCTGGAGCTGGCCTTTCAGCAGCTCTATCAGCGGCTGAGTGCTGAGGGCCTCTTTGATCCGGCCCGCAAGCGCCCGCTCCCGGCGATCCCGCGCCGGATCGCAGTCGTCACCAGCCCGCAGGGCGCCGCCATCCGGGACTTCCTCGAAGTCCTCGGCCGGCGCTGGCCGGCTGCCGAACTCGCGGTTGTCCCGACTCGCGTTCAGGGAGCCGGCTCGGCCGGGGAAATCGCCGCCGCGATCCGGCTGGTCAACCGCGTTCGTCCAGCCTTTGACGTTCTGGTTGTCTGTCGCGGCGGGGGAAGTCTCGAGGATCTTTGGGCCTTCAATGAAGAAGCGGTCTGCCGGGCCGTCGCGGAATCCAACGTTCCCGTGGTCTCCGGTGTCGGTCACGAAACCGACGTGACGCTTTGCGACTTCGCGGCCGATTTTCGGGCGTTGACGCCCAGTGAAGCTGCCGAGCGGATTGTGCCCGACCGGCGCGAGTTGCTGGAACAAGTCGAAGCCAGCCAGCGCCGCATGACGGTCAGCCTGGAGCGCAAACTCCACGTCGCCCGCCAGATGGTCGATCTGCTCGATTCGCGCCCGGTCCTGGCTCGACCTCTGGAACGGCTCCGGATGCTTCGTGAACAGCTCGGTCGCGAACTCGCGCGGCTCGACCGGGCCACCGGCCAGTCGCTCAAAGACGCCCAGCGCGGCCTGCGCGAGGTCTCGGCCCGGCTCGAATCCCTCAGTCCGCTTGCCGTGCTGCAGCGCGGCTACAGTATGACATGCAATGCTGCCGGCCAACTTGTTCGCTCGACGGATCAGCTGCGGGTTGGCGACCGGCTCGTCACGCGGCTGGCGACGGGAGAGTTCGCTTCGGAGGTGAACGCCATCCAGGATTCCCGCCATCGCAATGGTCCGGATGGCGTTTGGCCGGGAAATCGGTGACACTCTGATTTGCGCGGTGGCCAGGCTCCTGCCTGGTCAGCTGGTTTGGCCCCGGAAATCCATAACAATCTGTGGTTTCGGCTGGAGTCGCTCCCCATGAAACGCAAATCGACACAGGCCGATCAGGCCGGCACCGCGGATTTCGAGCTGTCGCTCCAGCAACTCCAGGAAACGGTTCGCGACCTCGAGTCGGGCGAGCTTACGCTGACCGACAGTCTCGCCCGCTACGAATCCGGCGTGGGGCATTTGCGGAACTGCCTCAAGCTGTTGCAGCAGACCGAGCTTCGCATCCGGCAGCTGGTCGATGTCGACCAGGAGGGCCGGGCGGTGCTCAAGGAGTTCGAGCACGAGCGGTCTTCGGGCCAGCCGGCTCCCGGCCCAGGCACGGCGGGCAAACGTCCAGCGCGAAAAAAGACGGCTGGCGACGATCTCTGGTCGGAAGAGGATGACGAGCTGGGTGGCGAGGGCTGAGTGGCGGCCGGACCATCAAGGGTGCGACAGTTTTATCCGGTCGGGTTTAAAACGGCCGGTTTGCCAGGCGCGGCCGGGCACGGTTGGGATCTCATAGCTTCGAACCTTGCCCAATATCCGCGCCGAGCATGAGGTCGCTCATGAGCAACGCTGAATTGAACGCCGCCCCGGACCCTTCGTGGACCGAGCTCGTTTCGGCTGAGCTGCCATTGTTCGAAGCGGCACTCGACGAGGCGACGGCACCACGGCCTGGCTGTCCAGCACGACTTTCCGAAGCGATCCGTTACGCAGTGCTTGCGCCGGGCAAGCGATTGAGGCCGATCCTGCTGCTGACTGCCGCGCGGGTTTGCGGTGGAAGCATCGAGGCCGCGTTGCCCGCGGCCGTGGCGGTGGAGCTGATTCATGCCTACTCGCTGGTGCACGATGACCTGCCGGCGATGGACGACGACGACTTGCGGCGCGGCCGGCCGACCGTGCATGTCCAGTTCGACGAGGCCACGGCGATTCTCGTCGGCGATGCGCTGATCCCGCTCGCGTTTGAAATTCTGGCGACCAGGATCCAGCCCGAAACGACCGCACTGGCTTGTTGCCGCGAACTGGCGACTGCGGCCGGCGCGGGGCGGCTGGTCGGGGGACAGGCGGATGATCTGGCAGGCAGTGTCAGCTGCGAGGCTGATCCGGTTGAACATCTCGAGTCGATTCACTTGCGGAAAACAGCGGCGATGCTGGCCGTGAGCGTGAAACTGGGCGGGATCGTCGCCGGGGCTGGGCCCGAGACGCTTGACCGGCTGGAGCGTTTTGGCCGCGATCTGGGGCTGGTCTTCCAGATCACCGATGATCTGTTGGACTTTCGCGGCGATCCGGCCAAAATGGGGAAACGGGGTGCGAAAGACCAGCGGCTCGGCAAGCTGACCTACCCGGCCCTGCTGGGTGCTGATGCCAGCCAGCGGCTGGCGGTCGAAATCATGGCTCGCGCTGCCAGTCAGCTCGAACCGCTTGGCCCGGCGTCCGAACCGCTTGTCCAGCTGGCTCGTCTGGTACTATCCCGCGTCCATTGAGTCGCCTCAACCAAGTGGTCTGGCAACAGTAAAAAGATGGATTGATCTGGTTGAAGCCTGAAGCGCAAGCGAAGTCGCAACTGCCCTTCCTTCGCTTGCGCTTCAGGCTTCAATTCCTCAAGACACTGTTGATAGTTCACCAGCCTCGCCATTACCAGCCCGCCGCGCGGGCAAGAGCCATCGAGTTTCCCAAGCACGGACTGCACATGCCGACCCAGCCGATTCTGCCGACCATTCAGTCCCCGCTGCAGCTGCACGGGATGTCGATCGCCGAGCTGAAACAGCTGGCGGACGAGATTCGCGATGCGCTTTGCGGGCTGATGTCGCAAAGGGCTGCACATTTTGCGTCCAATCTCGGTGTGGTCGAGCTTTGCCTCGCGCTCCACAGCACGTTTGATTTTCGCACCGACCGGCTGGTCTGGGACACGGGACACCAGATTTATCCGCACAAGCTCGTCACCGGCCGCTACGACGAGTTCCCCACGATCCGGACCCGCGGCGGGTTGATGGGGTATCCCAACCCCGCTGAAAGCGACTACGACCTGTTCATGACCGGCCACGCGGGCTGCAGTGCTTCGTCGATGGTCGGTTTGCGCAGTGGCGACAACCTGATGGGCCGCGGTGACAACCACAGCGTGGCGGTCATCGGTGACGGCGCCTTTCCGTCAGGCATTGTCTACGAAGCGATGAACAACGCCGGGCTGCACGCCGGCCGGCAGCTGCTGATCCTGAACGACAACGAGATGTCGATCTGTCCGCGGGTGGGCGGCGTTGCCCGCTACCTCGACCGGATGCGTTCCAACCCGTTCTACAAGGGCCTGAAATCCGAAGTCGCCAGCCTGCTCAACCGCGTCCCGCTGCTGGGCGATCCGGTCGAACGGTTCCTCGCCCAGGTCAAGGAAGGGGTCAAGGCCGGTGTTTGCGGCGGGATGCTTTTCGAGGAACTCGGCTTCCAGTACTTCGGTCCGATCGATGGCCATAACATCCAGCTGCTCAAGAAGTACCTGAAGATGTGCCGCGACATCCAGCGCCCCGTGCTGCTGCATGTCTTCACGCGAAAAGGCTGCGGTTTCGAGCCAGCGGCGTCCGACCCCGTCTACTTCCACACGCCGCCCGTCTTTCAGCGCGACGGCGATCAGGCCGTGATGCTCAAAAAGAGCAGCTCCAAGGCCTACACTCATCACGCCCGCGACGCGATCCAGTATCACATGCGGATCAACCCGCGCGTGACCGTGATTACGGCCGCGATGTGCCAGGGAAACGCTCTCGAACCGGTCCGCGAAGAGTTCCCCGACCGCTTTTTCGATGTCGGCATCTGCGAATCCCACGCGGTTGCCTTCGCCGGCGGCCAGGCCAAAGCCGGCTTGCGACCGATTGTCGATATCTACAGCACCTTCCTGCAGCGCAGTTACGACCAGGTCTTTCAGGAAGTCTGTCTGCAGAACCTGCCGGTGACGTTCATGATGGACCGCGCCGGGCTGACCGGGCCGGACGGGCCAACCCATCATGGGACGTTCGATATCGGCTACATGCGGCTGTTCCCGAACATGGTCGTGATGGCGCCGGGCGACGCCAACGATCTCGGCGCGATGCTCGAGTTCGCCCTGCAACACCCCACCCCGTGTGCCATTCGCTATCCCAAAGACGCAGCGGTCGAAGCGCCGCGCAACCTTGAGCCTGTCGAACTGGGCCGGGCCGAGATTCTCAAGTGGGGCGAAGACGGCATCCTTCTGTGCTACGGCACACTGTTGGGTGCCTGCCTCGAGGCGGCGGATGCTCTTCGCAAGGAAGGGATCGACGTCGGCGTTGTCAGCGCCCGCTTCGCCAAGCCGCTTGACCGGCAGATTCTCCAGCGGGCCGTTGGCGAATCACGCTTCGTGCTGACCGTTGAGGAAGGCATGCTGATGACCGGGTTCGGCAGCGCTGTGCTCGAAGCCGCGAATGAACTCGGCCTCGACACCCGCGCCATTCGCCGGCTCGGCATCCCCGACCGCTTCATCGAGCACGGCGAACGCGGAGAACTTCTCCACGACCTCCGGCTCGATGCCGACGGAATCGCCCAAACCTGCCGCGAACTGCACGAACAGTTCGCGGAGGTCTTTCCGTAGGGTGCGTGAAACGCACCATGCCTTCTGGGATTAGGAAAGCTCCGCCGCGGCGGATTTCACGTGAACCGCCAGCCAATCTGGTGCGTGGCATGCCCCGTTGGGCGGATATGGTGCGTTTCACGCACCCTACTGCGCGGCACTCACCCGGTAGCAGTGGATCAGTTCCTGGTCGCGGACGTAGAGCCGGCCGCCCGCGACGACGGGGTGGACCCAGACGCGGCCATCCGGCTTGCGGCGTTCGGTCTGCGGGTCCATCGTGAACTTGCCGCGCAGCGACAGCTTTTCGGGCGATGCCTCGATCAAGAGGATGTCCCCGCTGTCTTCTTCCACATGGTAGAAGCGGCCATCGGCCCAGGTCATGCAACCCTTGTCCACGTCGCGATTGTTCCAGACCAGCTCGCCATCAGTCGCGCGCTGACAGACAAACCCGGTCCGGTCGGAGTGGCCATACAGGTGGCCGTCGACCAGGATCATCCCGCCGTGATGGTTCTTGACCTTGCGGTCCTGCCACAGAACTTCAGCCGTCCCGTCTGTTCCCGGCTGGACCAGCATTGACCCGGCTCCGTAGCCAGCTGTGAAGTAGGCCTTGCCATCGACATCGACCGGCGTCGGAATTACGGCCGTCCGACCAGGAAAGTCGGCTTTCCAAAGCACCGCTCCGGATTCCGGTTCAACGCCGACCGCCTGATTGACCAGCAGCTGGACGTACTGTTTCTTGCCTGCTGATTCCATCGCGATCAGGGACGAGTAGTGGGCACCCTGTGTCAGTTCGGCAGTTTGCCATTTTTTGTTCCCGGTGTTTTTGTCGAACGCTGCGATGGCTCCCTCGTCGCCACCCGGTGTACAGACCACGAGGTCCCCGTCGACCAGCGGCGACTCAGCGTAGCCCCAGTCGGGCACGGAACCGCCGACTTCAGTCATCTGGACGGTCCAGACGTTTTTGCCGGCCGCAGCTTCGAGGCAGGACAGGGCACCCCCGGCCGCCATGAAATAGACCCGCTCGCCATCGACTGTCGGCGTGCTGCGCGGACCATCGCCCCAATGGTTTTCATATTTTTCGCCAATCGGCTGCCGCCAGATTTCTTCGCCGGTCGACGCGTCGAGGCAGAGTGCGAATTCCTTGTCGTCTTCGAGGCCCATCGTGTAGAGCCGGTTGGCGACAACCGCGAAGCCGGCGTAGCCCAAGCCGGCTGCGCTGTTGGTCCAGAGCTTTTCCGGCCCGCCATCAGGCCATTCGGCCAGCAGGCCCGTTTCGCCGGACCGGTCGCTTCGGTCGGCTCCCCGCCAGCCCGGCCAGTCCTGGGCCAGACTCGTTGAAACTCCACCCAGCAAGAACACGGCCCCAACGCCGGCTGAAAACAGAATGTTCAAGAATGCCCTGCTCATGCTTGTTCCCGTAAAGCAACCCCGGTCTGTCCACACGATCCCTTCTCTCCCGGACTCGGCCAGGTCGTGTGGGTGGGAGTTTAGCAGACCAGCGGAGAGAATGCCTGGCGGCTGGAAAGGGCGCGGGCCGGTCATCAAGGCGACGCACTGAACAAGGCGTGTGTTCCGCCGCGGCATGGGCGACGAGTCAACCGTGGAGCGTTTCCGGCATTGGGAAGCTGATCGAATTGCCGTGCCGAAATGAAGCAGGGATCAATCGTGCAGATGACAGGCTGGAAGCCTGTCCCACGTCAGGCGATCGATTCGAGATTGAGCAGCGGGCTGGGGCAGTCGCCAAGGACCTGCTGGAGGCGGGCGATCGCCGGCACGACCGAATCGTCATCGACTTGCCGGCCCTTTTCCATCAGCCGGCGGAAGTCTTCGGTCCGGCGGGAGAAGGCGGCCGCGACCCGCGGATCGAACTGGGTCCCTGCGCCTTCGCGGATCAGCTGACAGCTCCGTTCGTGGCTCATGGGGGCCTTGTACGGACGTTTGCTTGTGAGCGCATCGTAAACATCGGCCACGGCAAGGATCCGCGCCGCCAGCGGAATCTGCTCGGCTGAAAGCCTGTGCGGATAGCCCTGGCCGTCCCAGCGTTCATGGTGGGCGACCGCGATGTCATGGGCCATTTTGAGAAACTCGTCGCGGCCGAGCCGGCGCTGGATCGCCTGGAGACACTCGCCGCCGATCACGGTGTGAAACTCCATGATCTTGCGCTCGAGGTCGGTCAGCTTGCCCGGTTTGAGCAGGACGGCGTCGGGGATGCCGACTTTGCCAATGTCGTGCAGCGACGAAGCGAACGAAATGTTCTCGATGAACTCGCTGTCGATCACGGGCAGCTCTTTCTGCAGCTCCTCGGCGAGCACACAGACGTAGCCGCGAATCCGTTCGAGGTGGTCGCCTGTGTCGTTGTCGCGCGACTCGGCCAGCTTCGCCAGACCGAAGATCACGCCGTTTTGCGTGTCGCTTAACTCCCGGGTCCGCTTGAGCAAGGTGTCGGAAAGCTGGCGGTGGATGTCATTGATCTCGTTGTCGAATTTTTGCAGGATCGACGTGTTGAGGAATAGTGCGAGGAAGCCAACCAGCAGTGCCGTCACGAAGACAACCTTGCGGGCTACCGACATCCAGGCCATGTACTGGCGGGCCACAACGTCAGCCGGTTCACCGACCAGCAGCAGGTACCGGCCGCCCAGTGTGACATGGGCGCTGATCAGGTGGTCACTGTCGTTCAGCCGGCAAAGCCCCTGGGCCGACCGGACCAGCGGATTGCGAAACGTTTCCCGCATCGGGATGAACTCTTCCGCGTTGAGGGCCTTGCAGGCCAGCCGCGAAAGGTCAGCCTGTTCGGCCTGCAATTCCTGCCGCCGCCCCTGTTCGCGCAGCAGGAAGAGCTCAAAAGTCTGTGCGTCCAGCAGTCCGACCACCGTCAGCGAGCTTCCCAGTCGGGCGTCCAGCCACAGGTCCAGACTATCGCGCGAGACTTCCGGCTCTCCCA
Organism: Planctomycetota bacterium; assembly: GCA_031405895.1. Classification (GTDB taxonomy): domain Bacteria; phylum Planctomycetota; class Planctomycetia; order Pirellulales; family Pirellulaceae; genus BJ22. Next base: position 3,799 of record JANOFL010000133.1, on the reverse strand, counting down.
CAAACTCCTGCTCCAGCGCCGCCGCCAGTTTTTCGCTCGATTCCAGGCACTGGCCAAGAGTCTGCGCGCGGAGCATGTTGAGCGCCTTGTCCTCAAACGCTCCCAGGCCCCAGGTCAGCAACCCCAGCGCAACCAGCAGCTGCAGGGCGCTCACCAGCACCACGACCAGCCAGCGGTTGCGGATTCGGCTCACAGTTTTCATGGTTTGCGAAAACCCGGATGGGCGCGAATCAGGTCGATCTTCGGACGTTGTACGAAACGCAGGAATGAACATGGGCCAACGTTCACGCACGGCACCCCGGCGCGGCGACTGGTCCGGGCAACCATAGGTCGCCCGCCTGGCAAGAATCCGGTTTGCCGCCATCCCGCTGCAAACGCACGCGGCTGCGTTCAATCCTTGCGGCCTGTGCGGATCGCGACGATATTGCCGGTCGCAGCGGCCCGACGCAGAATGCCGGCCGCAACAGTGATTCGGTGGCTGGAACGCAATGAACTTCGCGATCTGCAACGAGCTGTTCGAAGGCTGGCCACTGGCCGCGGTCTGCGACAAGGTCCGGTCGCTGGGCTACGAGGCAATTGAGATCGCACCCTTTACCCTCGGCGAACAGCCCGCCGCGCTCGGCGGACGGGAACTCGCAGCCTTGCGCAAGTCCATCACTGACGCGGGCCTTGCGTGTGTCGGGCTGCACTGGCTGTTGGCCGGCACTACGGGCCTGCACCTGACGACCGGCGACCGGGCCACGCGACAAAAGACCGCCGACTATCTCGGACAGCTGGCGGGACTTTGTCGTGAGCTGGGTGGGCAGGTGCTGGTGCTCGGCTCGCCGAAACAGCGGAGCCTGGAAGATGGCCTGACCCGCCTGGCCGCCTTCGACCACGCGCGCGAAGTTCTTGAACAAGTCTTGCCCGCGCTCGAAAAAAACGACGTCGTGCTCGCGATCGAGCCTCTGGGGCCGGAAGAAACCGACTTTCTCAACACGGCCGGCGAGGCGGCGACGCTGATCGATGCCGTGGCTTCACCTCATGTCCGCCTGCAACTGGACGTGAAAGCGATGGCAACGGAGGCATTGCCGATCCCAGCCATTATTCGCGACCAGCGGGAACGGCTCGTCCATTTCCATGCCAACGATCCCAACCGGTTGGGGCCGGGCATGGGCGATGTCGACTTCTTGCCCATTCTCGTGGCGCTCCAGTCAACCGACTACCACGGCTGGGTCAGCGTCGAAGCCTTCGACTTTCGCCCCGGTGCGGAACTGATTGCAACGCAGAGCTTGGCCAACCTGCGAATGGCACTCGAACGACAGGGAACATGATCGGTCCGATCGGCCGGATCTGTCAGATCGAAGCGAACTGTTTGACCGGGTTGACCCAATTGACCTGATTGAAGTCATTGACCAGGAGGCAGGCGGGAAGCCTGAACAGGTTCGTCACGGTCAAATTGTCGCGAACCCACACGAAACCCGGTTTTGACGCGACTCTCACCGAATGGATTGGGTTGCCCATCCCATACCCGGGCCGGTTAAACTGTCGTTCGTCCGATCCGAAACCCAGCCCTGCTACTGCGTTCCATGACCGTCCCCCGGACGATCGGTGCCGTTTCCTACCTCAACACCCGGCCGCTGATTTACGGCCTGGAAAAAGCGCTGCCGACTTGGCGCGTCGAGCTGGACCTTCCGAGCCGGCTGGCCCAGCGGCTTCGAACGGGCGACCTGGCCGTGGGACTGGTCCCGGTTGTGGAACTGTTCAGCGGCGAGCCTTACACCATCGTTTCCGACGCCTGCATCGCCTGCGACGGACCGGTCTGGAGCGTCAAGCTGCTCAGCCGCGTTCCGCCCGCGCAGATTCGCTCCGTGGCTCTCGATGAAGGTTCGATGACAAGCGTTGCCCTCGTTCGCTTGCTGCTGCGTCTGCACTGGCGCATCAACCCGGACGAAACCATGCTGCCGGTTGCCGCCGACTGGCGCGCCACGACGTCCGACGCCGTGTTGATCATCGGCGACCGGGCGATGGGTTCCAGCGCCGCCGGTTTTCCGCATCAGTGGGACCTCGGCGAGTGGTGGCGTTCGTGGAGCGGATTGCCGTTTGTCTTTGCAGTCTGGGCTGCGCGGCAAGAAGCGGCGACGGATGAGCTGGCGGCAGCCCTATCGCAGGCTCGCGACCGTGGTTGCATGGCGGCTGGCCAGATCGCCCGTGACTCGGCCGGCGAATTCGGACTTTCCGAGGCCGATTGCCGCTCCTACCTGACGAAACATCTGCACTTTCGCCTGGGGCAATGCGAACGGGCCGGACTGGAACATTTTTCACGCCTCGCCGCCGAACATGGACTGGTCACCCAAGCACCCGAACTCCGGTACCTCGATGGTTGTGCCGTTGCTTGAAAAAGCCATGGCCGGCGGCCGGTTAAGTCCGGACGAAGGCCTGACGCTGCTGAAGTTTGCCGGTCTGGCGGAACTGGGCGCTGCCGCCGAAGCCGTCACGCGCCGGCTGCATCCCGGCCCGGTCCGGACCTACAACATCGACCGCAACATCAACTACACCAACGTCTGCGCCGCGGTCTGCGACTTTTGCGCTTTCTTCCGCAAGCCCAAAGATCCCGAGGGCTACGTCCTGCCGCGGGCCGAGCTGCTGGCCAAGATCGATGAAGCCGTCTCCCTCGGCGCCGACCAGATTCTGCTCCAGGGCGGCTTGCACCCTGAGTTCCGGCTCGAGTGGTACGAAGAGATGCTGCGCGAGATCAAGCAGCACTTCCCCGGCGTCAACGTCCACGGCTTCAGCCCACCCGAAATCCACCACTTCACCAAAGTCAACAAACTGCCGCTGGAAACGGTCCTCGCCCGCCTGCGCGATGCCGGCATGGGCAGCCTTCCCGGCGGCGGTGCCGAAATCCTGGTCGACCGGGTCCGCAAAGCAATTACGCGCGGCAAGGTCCTGACCGGCGACTGGCTGAACGTGATGCGCGTCTGGCACCAGCTCGGCGGCCGAAGCAGCGCGACGATGATGTTCGGCCATGTCGAGACGCTGGAAGAGCGGATCGAGCACCTCGAACGGCTGCGTCAGTTGCAGGACGAAACGGGCGGCTTCACCGCCTTCATCTGCTGGACTTTTCAGCCCGACCACACCGACATGGCGCAACTGCCGCCCGCCGGCAGCGTCGCCTACCTCCGGATGCTGGCCGTCGCGCGGCTTTACCTCGACAACATCCCCAACCTGCAATCGAGCTGGGTGACCCAGGGGTTGAAAGTCGGCCAGCTGGGCCTGATGTTCGGGGCCAACGACATGGGCAGCCTGATGATCGAGGAAAACGTCGTCGCCGAAGCCGGCACGGTCCACTATCTCACGCTCGATGAAATCCGCGAGTCGATCACCGACCTCGGCTTCCTCCCCCGTCAGCGCAACGTCTTCTACCAGCTCCTCGACGAATCCCACGAACATCGCGCCATTGAGGCTAACCGCGGCTGGACCAACCAGCGGCGGCAACCCAACACCAAAGCCCCGACCCAGCCCGGCCTCGTCCAGCTGGCCTGACGGCCTCTCCAGGACTCAACATGCACCAGGCCGCCGCGCGGCAATGCCTGGCTAAAGCACGGCAAGCCGCGCCCAGGCAGGGTGCGTGAAGTCTTCGGAAGGCACCAAGACACGGGTGGCGGGCGTCGGTAATTGGGAAAGCGGATTGCGCGGACGCCCCCTCCCCCCGCCCTCATCGTTCCACACTGTTTTTGCTAGCGACCGAACGATTGGGGGTGGACGGCGTACTGATTCCTTTGCACGTTGGTGAACTGCAAGGAGTCGGAAGCATTGG
>JANOFL010000125.1:0-6317 GCA_031405895.1 Planctomycetota bacterium | reverse complement strand
TGCACGACGACGACTGTCGTGTGTGGCCAGCTGTGTTCACCCGCGCCACTGAACCAGCCCCAGCCGCCGTCGCTGCACTGCATCGCGGTCAGGTCGCTGATCCCCTGCTTGACCATCCGTTCGACTTCGAGCGGGTCAAAGACCGGGTTGCGGTCCCAGACTTTCCACTGGGCAGCCCGTTCGGCCGGATCGCCGATCTGCTGGGCGTTGAGGTTGGTCTGTTTTTCGCGGATGTCGTCGAGGTCGAGGTTCATCCGGCGGAGGATGTTGAGCGTGACGACGGTCGGGACGAAGCGGTTGAGCGTCTGCTCGGTGCAACCGTAGGGATACTCGACGAGGTAGGGCAGGGCATCGACCATCGCCCCGGCCAGCGTCGGCGAGTAGCGAATCTCCAAGCGCGTTTGCTCGGGCCGGCGTTCTTCCGGCACGGTGATGTCAATCGTCGCGGCGGCTTGGTCAACGCGGACCACACGGCTCCACGATTCGGTCTTGAGCATCCCGTGGACGTAGACGGGGAAGCTCATCTTCATCGCGTCCGACTCGACGTCGGTTTCAGCCGTCATCGTGATGTCAGCGGTGCCTTCGGCGGTCGCCTTGACCCGCCAGTCGACCCGCACATCGCCGCCGGCCGGGATTTCGATGGTCTTCACTTCGCCCGCCATTGCGCCGAGCGTGTTGCCGCCGAGATCGAGGCTGACGCGGGCCGATTTGGCCACTTCGAGATAGTTGTGGACGATCGCCGAGAGAACGATTTCGTCTTTTTCAACGAAGAACCGCGGGGCCTGGAGCCGGACGAGAATGTTCTTGGTCGTCGTGACCTCTTCGGCTTCGTCGCCGACGCTGCTGGCCGGTCCCATCGCCCACGTGCGGATCTTCCAGGCGGTCAGGTTCTCGGGCATGGTCAGCTTGACTTCGGCCCTGCCGTCGGGACCGGTACGGATGGCCGCATTCCAGTAAGCCGAATCGGCAAAATTGGTGCGGACCGCAGCCGGTGCCATCGGAGCCGCCGCTCCGCCTTCTTTGCCGGCCGCAAGACCGCTCGAAGGTGCCGGTGCCGCGTTGGCGGCCATTTCCATCGCGGCCATTGGGGCACCATCGGCACCACCGCCGCCGAAACCACCGGGAGCTCCTGGCGGCATCACGCCCCCGCGCCGGGATCTCAACATTCCATCGACGGCGAGGCCTTCGGACCTTGGATCGCCTGCCTTTTGCGATTCGCCGTCATCCTGATCCGCTGTGAACTGGCCGAAGATGCCGAGGAACTGCATCATCGGTTCGTCGGGGCGGGCGAACTGCCAGTACATCCGTCCAAGGGTGTGTTCGTTGGACGGATTGTGGGAGCGGGTCCATTTCCAGAAAAACTCGCGCAGGTCGGTGACGTTCGAGCCGCCCGAGATGTACTCGATCGCGCGATCGTACATCGTCAGCACGAGGTCGCCGACAACCGGCTCGCCCGACTGGTCGGTGACGCGGAGTTTGACGATCGCCTCGCTGCCGGGCTGGTACTCTTCGGAGGAGGGTTCAATAGCAACGTTGAGCGTTTTGTCGACGGGCGGGACCACGATGTTGCGGACCACCACGTGCAGTTTGGCTCCGGCGATCGTCGTCGCTTCGACGAAGAAGTTCGGCATGTCGTCGCGGCTGACGTCGAGCTCGTGGACCGAACTTTTACCCTTGAGCCGGAGCAGGACCGGGCGTCCGGCGTACATGCCGTTGACGGGGCGAAGCCAGAGCAGGACCGTGCCGCCGGTGCGGTTGGTGTTGACCAGCAGGCGGACTTTGTCGCCGGGGGCGTATTCGGCCTTGTCGAGCGTGATTTCGAGATCGTTGTAGCGGAAGTCGCTGCCGTCGAAGCCCGCCCCGGTGATGTTCAGCAGCTGGCCGGCTTCGAAGCGGTTGCCCTTGCCGTCGTCGACAGTGGCCGCGATGCGGAACTGGCCCGGTTCGCTGGCCTGGATGAGCTGGCTGAACTCGCCGTCCGCGGCGACCTTGATGTCGCCCCAGGTCTGGACGACGGTTTCCTCGGGCTGGCCGTCGTCTTTCCAGGTGATCTTCAGCAAGCGGACTTCGGCGGTGCCGGCGACTCCACCGCCGGAAGGAGTCCGGGCGGCGAAACTGGCGGTGAACGCATCACCAACGCGGGCGTAGCCGACATCGGTCCAGCAGTAAACGCGGTAGGGCTGCCGGGCAACGGTGATGGAGCCGCTGCCGGTAATGGTGCGACGCGACGAGTCGACGACTTCGGCGGAAATGGTGTACTCGTGGTCCTGATCGCCGTGGAGGGCTTTGGCGAGGGCCGTGTCGATTTTGATTTCGGCCGTGCCATCAGGGCCGATCCGGGACTCTTCATCGAGCACCAGCTCTGGCGGATCGACCGCCCAGCCCCACCAGGGCTGGATCGGGCAGAAGCAGCCCCAGCGATTGAAGCCGGGGTACCATGGCGCGTCGCTCGCGAACCACCAGTAGCCGTTGCCGTAAAGCCAGTCCCAGCGGCGGGCCGGGAACCAGCGGGCATCGCGGGCCGAACGGTGGACCTTGTAGCGAACGGTCGCGTTGGTCACGGCCCCGCCAAAGTAGTACGCGGCCTTGATCTTCGCCGACACGGTTTCGCCGAGCTTGACCGGCTCGGTGGGCGTTTCGACGGTCACCTCGAACTCGGGCTTCTTGTACTCTTCGACGCGGAAGCTCTGGCCACCCGAGACGATTGACCACTGGACCAGCGGCCGGACTGACGAGACGCTGATGTTCCACGCCCCGAGCATGGCTTCGTCTTCCAGCTCGAACTCGGCTGCGAACGAACCGTTTTCGTCGGTCCGGATTTTCTCGCGTTTGACTTCGGTGCCCTGCGGGTTGGTGATGACGAGATCGAATTCTTCGTCAGCAAAACTGGTCAGCTGGTCGTCGGGCCGGTACGAAGCCTCGCGAACCCAGGCTTTCCAGAGCATTTTCTGGCCGGGCCGGTAGATCGGCCGGTCGGTCATCAGATAGACGAGGGCCCGTTCGGGGCGGCTGCCGTCCCAGTTGCCGAACCACATGTAGGAGTAACCGAGCCATGCGAAGCGGCCGTCCCTGGTCCGGGCGGCGGCCAGCCATTGCATGCCGGCTTCGAGCAGGGCCTGGTCGGCGAGCACGATCCCGTCAGCGTCCGTTTTTTCGGCGAAGCGTTTGGTGATGACTTCGTTGCGTTTGCGCTGTTCGTTCCAGCGCGTGTTCCAGCCGAAAAACTCGACATCGGCTCCGGCGACAGGCTCGCCCGAGACGCTGTCCGCGAGCAGATAAAGCGACTGGCCGCTGACGGGCTTGCGAACAAGGGCGAGGTCGCTGATTTCGACGACGATATGGGTTTCGTTGCCGTCGGCCATTTTTGCCGAAACGAGATAGAGGCCGGCTTTCTGCAGCGGCGTGGTGATCGTTGTCCGGCGGTCGTAGTGGTTGGGGCGCGGTTCGATCGCCGTGGTCCACTCGGCTACCTTTTCCCCAACGTATTTTTTCGCGAAGGCGTTCAGGAACTCCTGGCCTTGCGGGCCCGGATTGGTTCGCTCCCAGTCGAGTTCGCCGGGCTTGCGGCTGATGTAGTCGATCGTGTCAGCGACCAGTTTCTGCTGGTCGATCGCGCGGGCGGTGAAAGAAACAGAGCGGCCGTTGCGGAAGCGGTAATCAATCTTCGCGCCGCCGCCGGCGGGCTGGACGGGAGCCGTTTCGAGCATCCCCCAGGGCGCGATGATCTGCTTGAGCATTCCCGAGCGGTGGTCGTTCTTGCCAAACCGCTCCATCACAATCTGCCACTGCTTGGCTGCGGCCGGGAACTGCTGGCGGTCGGCGTAGACTCCAGCGAGGTATTCGATCGCCTGCGAAGCCCAGCCCGATTCGTTGGTGTCGGCCAGGGATTTGGCGATGACGAGCGGATTGTGTTCTTCGGGAAGCTTGAAACGCCGGACGCCGGTCGCGAGTTTCGCAATCGTCTCGTCGTCGGTCAGAGTCGAGAGGACCAGCGGATTCGCCGTCGGATCGTTGCCGTCTGTCTTGCTGCCGTCGACTTCGTCATCGCCACCGAGGTTGATCCCGAAGTCCGCCAGAGTCTGGACGCCGAACTGACGGTGGAGAAAGTCGAGGTAGGTCCACGAGTTCTGGTAGCGGTTGTTCGGGTGGCTTTTTTCGCTTTCCGCCATCGCCCAGCGCCAGCGTTGCCCGTCGCTGGTCGCGGCTTCCCAAGATTCGGGGACGGTGTGGAAGACGGGATTTCCATCGGCGTCGACGGGGGCACCACGTTGCGGCTGCCCACCCCAGCCGTAGCGGCCGTAACCGCCGCCGTCGGACTGGAGTTCCAGGTCGGGAAGCGTGGCGAGGTCGGTCAGCTCCTGAAACCGCCACTGGTTCTGGTGGATGCGGTTGTGGCCGATCGCAGCGGCAAGGGACTGAAAAAAGCGGCCCTTGGCAGCCTTGTCGGGATCGGCACTGGCGAGCGGAATGGCCTGAGCCACTAGCTGCAAGGCGCGGACGCGGTCGCGTTCGAGCGAATTGGCCCATTCACCGCCACCCCGCGCATAGCCGCGGCTGTACTTGCCCGCAACGACGAAGCCGTAGTTTTCGGTCGAGAGCAGCGTCTGGGCGGTCGCTTCGAGGACCTGCCATTTGTCTGCGTGTCGTTGGGCTACCGACTCCAGCAGTTCGTCCAGTTCGTGGTTTCGCTGCAAGTTGGCCAGGCACTGGATGGCGAGTTGCCAGTCGGTAACCAGTTTGTCAGCGGGCGCCGCATCAACGGCGAGCAGCTCCTGGCATAGCTTCAGGGCCTCGAGATAGTTCCCGTCGGTGGCCAGCTTCTGGGCCTGGACCCGTTTTTCATCGTCATTCCTGGCCACAGGTTCGTCGGGGTTCGAAGCGGAGCGGATTCCCATCGCACAACAGGCAGCCAGCATGGCCAGTCCACAGCACCAGAGCTTGATCATGATCCCTGTTCCATTGGGTAAACAAACATCCCGGCGGCCCGATTATCGGGGTTGGCGGGGTGCGGGGCGAGATGGGATTCCCGCGACGAGCGAAGCGGGGATACCAACCAGCTCCACAACTTGCGTGGGGGAAGTCAAATCGCAAGGGTGGAACGCTAATCTTCGCTAATTCTCGCTAATGAGGATGGATCAACAGGGATCCTGAAGCTCATGAATTCAGAGCGGATCGAGTGACTCCATGTTTTTGCCTTGCCCTGATTAGCGATGATTAGTGTCGATTAGCGTTCCTCGCTTTGCCTTTTGAGGGGTCAGCCCCAATTGCGGAGCCGTTACTCCAACTGGACGCAAAGTGCCGGGCAATAGTTCCACTCTGAATTTCCGCTCTGTCAGCCACGCTGGTTCAAGGCCGGAACTTCCCCGACTGGCTGAAGAACTCGCGTGGGTTGTCGTGGACGACGCGCTGGATCAGGGAATGGGGGTGGCCGCGGCGTTTCATTTCCATGATCAGGTCGGGGACCGCGGTCGGGCGTGAGGGGCCCCAGTCGCCGGCCGAATTGACGCAGAGCCGTTCGGGGCCAAAGCGTTCGATCATGTCGACCGCCCGGGCAGGCGTGCATTTGCTGATCGGGTAAAGCGTCATGCCGGCCCAAAAACCGGCTTCGCGGACGGCGGCAATCGTGTGCTCCTCAACGTGATCGACCAGCACCCGCTCTGGGGACAGACGTGAATCCGCGAGGAGCATGTCGAGGATCATCCGCGTCCCCTGGAACTTGTCCTCCAGGTGTGGAGTGTGAATCAGGATCAGCTGTCTGTGTTGGGCCGCCAGATCGAGGTGTTCGAGAAAGACAGTGGCTTCGTTGCGGGTGTTCTTGTTCAGCCCGATCTCGCCGATTCCGAGCACATTCGGCCGGTCGAGGAACTCGGGGATCATGGCGATGACTTCGCGGGCCAAGGAAACGTTTTCGGCTTCCTTGGCGTTGATGCAGAGCCAGGTGTAGTGGGTGATGCCGTATTGAGCGGCCCGGCGGGGTTCGACTTCGGTCAGCTGCCGGAAATAGTCGCGGAAGCCGTGGACGGTCCCGCGGTCAAAGCCGGCCCAGAACGCCGGCTCGCTGAGCGCGATGCAGCCCATCCGGGCCAGCAGTTCGTAATCGTCCGTGGTCCGGGAGACCATGTGGATATGGGGATCGATGTAGTCCATGCGTGAAACCAGGATCTGATTGCAGGTGGGTACGAACTGCTGGAATTCAAGCTGCTTTCGGAACAGACTCGTCGAGCCCGAATGGCCTGTTCGCTGTGGAACCTTTTGACCAGCCCCAACATTGCATTTCCCCCCTCACCCCCAGCCCCTCTCCCCCCGCTCCGCTCAAA
>JANOFL010000114.1:0-9254 GCA_031405895.1 Planctomycetota bacterium | reverse complement strand
TTGAGATTTGAGATTTGAGATTTGAGATTTGAGATTTGAGATTTGAGATTTGAGATTTGAGATTTGAGATTTGAGATTTGAGATTTGAGATTTGAGATTTGAGATTTGAGATTTGAGATTTGAGATTTGAGATTTGAGATTTTATCGTTGGCAATGGTTTTGCCCAGCGGATTGCCGACGGATCAAAACTTCAGGGTTTCAGGCGATGGCAGGCATTGGCGTGAACGAAGTAGTAGCCCGGACTGCCGTTGATTCGTCGCCGGCGGGTGCTCCGTGGACCGGGCCGGTGCCGCGGCACATTGCCATGATCATGGATGGCAACGGCCGCTGGGCGCAGCGCCAGGGGTTGCCGCGGGTTGAGGGCCACTTGCGTGGAGCCGAGACGGTCCGGCGGATGGTGGAAGAGTGCGCAAGGCTGGGCGTGGAACAGCTGACGCTGTTTTGTCTGTCGAGCGAAAACTGGAAACGGCCGGCCGAAGAGCTGGAGTTCCTGATGCAGCTGCTGAGGCAGTACCTTCGGCAGGAACAGACGGAACTGGTTCGCGGCAACATCCGTTTAAGCGTGATCGGCGACCTGGCGCGGCTGCCGGCCGAGACCCAGACCGAAATTGATGCGGCGGTCAGGCACTGTGCGACGCATTCCGGCATCCGGCTTTGCCTGGCGGTCAATTACGGGGCACGGGCCGAGATTGTTGCGGCGGCGCGGCGGCTGGCGGAAGAGGTCGGCGCGGGGCAACGGAGGGCGGACGAAATCGATGAAGCCGCTTTTGCTTCCTGCCTCGACACGGCCGGGATGCCCGATCCGGACCTGCTGATCCGGACGGCGGGCGAAATGCGGGTCAGCAATTTTCTGCTTTGGCAGATCAGCTACAGCGAATTGTGGGTCACGCCCTGCCTGTGGCCCGATCTGCAGGTGGCCGACCTGCATGCAGCGTTGCGCGAATTTGGCCAGCGCGAACGGCGGTTCGGCGGACTCAGCAGCGGGGAGCCAGCCTGAAGTGCTTTCCCGTCGCCTGATCTCCGCCGCCGTGATCATTAGCGTGGTGGTCGCGCTCGTGGTCCTCGACCACTGGCTCGGTCGGCCTGAAGTTTGGGGCGCGCCGGGGCTGGTGATTTCCCTCGTCACCGCACTGGCCTGCGTGGTTGCAGGGGGTGAACTGGTGCAGCTCTGGCAGCGCGGCGGCTGTCCATCGGTGCGGCTGCCCGCGACGCTGGCAGGCGTGATCTGCATGTCGGTCGGGGCCTGCTGGCCGGTCTTGCGACCGCTGTTTCCCGATTTCCCCGACGATGGACTGGGCCTGTTCGGTGGGACGGCCTGCGGGTTGTTCGTCGCCCTGGTGGTGCTGGCCTTGTTGGCGATGCGCGAGACGGGCAGCGGCGCGGCGCGGACCGACGGGCTGGCGCGGAGTACGCTTGCTGTCGGCTGGCTGCTGTTGCTGGTCGGCTTTCACGCGCCGCACCGGCTGTTGCATGGCCACAACGGCTCGGGTGCCTGCGCGGTGCTGGCGATCCTGGTCACGGTCAAGATGTCGGATGCGTGGGCCTACTTTTTTGGCAAGCTCTGGGGCCGCACGAAGATGGCCCCGGAGTTGAGTCCCAACAAAACGGTCGAAGGCGGCCTCGGAAGCGTACTGGGAGCGGTTTTCGGGGCGTTGATAGTCTTCTGGATCGTCGCGCCGTACGTCGCGGGTGACCGGTTTGTACAATCGTTCGCCTGGATCGCCGGCTACGGTGTGACCCTCGCGGCGGCCGGCATGATCGGCGACCTGTTCGAGTCGCTGCTCAAGCGTGATTCGGGCTGCAAGGACTCGAGCGCCTGGTTTCCGGGGCTGGGCGGCGTGATGGACATCATTGATTCGATTGCCTTCGCCGCGCCCGCCAGCTGGCTTTACTGGGTGCTGACCGGTGCCGCGTGAGCCGTTCTGCTTCCGCCAGTTCGCGGTCCGCCACGAGCAGTGCGGCCAGCCGGTTTGCACCGACTCGATCCTGCTGGGGGCCTGGGCGACAGTTGAGCACGCGACGCGAGCGCTCGACGTGGGGACGGGTTGCGGGTTGTTGGCGCTGATGTTGGCCCAGCGAAATGCGGGCCTGAAAATCAAAGCGATCGACATCAGCCCGGCGGCGGCTGACGAAGCCGGCGCGAACTTTTCGGCCTCGCCCTGGCCAGAACGACTCGTTGCCGAACAGGTTGCGCTCGAACAGTTTTGTGAGCGTCAGGAAGTTGCCGGGTGTTACGACCTGATCATCTGCAATCCGCCCTGGCACGCCAGGATTAAAGGGGACGCTGCGGAACGTTCGCGGGCCAGACAGATGGACTCATTGGGACCTCAGGAAGTGATCCGGCAGGCTGCGCTGCTGTTGGCTCCGCGTGGAGTTCTCAGCCTGTTATTGCCTGCGGCCTCGGTCGGTTCTTCTGTTGACACTGCGCCTTCCAGTGGGATGTACCTGCAACGGTGGACCGACGTGGTTGGCATGCCGGGAAAGCCGGCGCGGCGGTCGCTGGTTGAGTTTGGTCGTCGCGGCGCGGAGTCGGGAATGCCACTCCCAACCGACGGGGAGTCGTTATCCCTGACCAACGATGACGGCGAACCATCGCATGAATTTCGCAAGCTGACGGGAGAGTTCTATTTGCCGGACCGGTTCGACCCAATGTGCTTGCAGAGCTGGCGGGCTTGCGATACACTCGCCGGCTGAAATGTTCTGTTTTCCAGCCGAAATCCGGCTGCTCACGGCGATCGTTGCAGCGAGTGCGCGACGACGGTCGATTGACAGAATTCTGCAGCGGACGATTTGCAGGCGGATGTGTGGAAGGCTGTTTGAGACAGGCCGACGCGAAAAGTCGGCTTTTTTCAGGCCAAACATTGTGAATTAATTCACAATGTCAGGGAGTCAGGGTGCTGAACCTTAATCGGGTCGGAGCGGCGGGCCACGATGGGACTTCAATTCACAATCCAGAAGGGCTTGAACCTGCCGATCGCAGGCGAGCCGGTTCAGGACATCAAGGACGGTCCGGAAATTTCCGAGGTCGGCCTGCTGGCGGACGACTTCATCGGGATGAAGCCGACGCTGCTGGTTCAGGCGGGCGACCGCGTGCGCTGCGGCCAGCCAGTGTTCGCTGACAAGAAAACCGAGGGGGTCATTTATACCGCCCCCGCGGCGGGAGTGGTCGAATCCGTCAATCGCGCCGAGAAGCGCCGTTTTGAATCGCTGATCATTCGCGTCGACGGTGATGAAACTGTCCGGTTCAAGACCTGGAAGAGCCTCGACGAGCCATCGCGCGAGGACGCCCGCACCGTCCTGGTTGAGTCGGGCTTGTGGCCCGCGTTCCGCACGCGGCCTTACAACCGCGTGCCATCGCCCGCCAGCGAGCCGCACAGCATCTTCGTGACGGCGATGGACACCCATCCGCTCTCGGCCGAGCCGGAGCTGATCATCAGCCAGAACCAGGAGACGTTTCAGGCGGGGCTCAAGATCGTCAGCCGCCAGACGCAGGGCAAGACTTTTGTTTGCACCCGCAACGACTCGCGCGTCCCGGGTTCCGGCATTCCGAACGTCGCGTTCGCCTCATTCGAAGGTGCCCATCCGGCCGGCTTGCCGGGAACCCACATCCACCTGCTCGATCCGGTCGGGCCTAAGAAGACGGTCTGGTTCGTCAACTACCAGGACGTGATCGCGATCGGCGAGCTGTTCTCGACGGGGCAGCTGAACAATGAACGCGTGGTCGCAGTCGGCGGGCCTGTCGTCGCCCGGCCCGGTCTTTACCGCACCCGGCTGGGCACCCGCATTGACCAGCTGATCAAGGGCCAATTGCAATCGAAGAACGCGCGGGTCGTCTCGGGGTCCCTGTTGTCAGGGCGGACGGTCACGGGGCCCGACCAGTACCTTGGCCGCTATCACCTGCAGGTTTCAGCGGTCGAAGAGGGCAACCAGCGCGAGTTCCTTGGCTGGCAGAAACCTGGGGCCGACCGCTTCTCGATCACGAAGGCCTTTCTCGGCGGCTGGATGAAGCCGAAACAGTATCGCTTCAACACCAACCTCAACGGCGGCCATCGCTCGATGGTCCCGATCGGAACCTACGAGCGGGTCATGCCGCTCGACATTCTCCCCACGCAACTGCTCCGGTCGTTGCTGGTGGGCGACACCGAGTCGGCCCAGGAGTTGGGTTGCCTGGAGCTGGACGAGGACGATCTGGCCCTTTGCACTTATGTCTGCCCCGGCAAGTACGACTACGGCCCGGTGTTGCGGCAGAACCTCGCGGTCATAGAAAAAGAAGGATGAAAAAGGTGTCAGGACCCTTTTTTCGGCACGGGAGTGATTCCAGCCCATGATTCGCAAGATGCTTGACCGGGTCGAGCCGCTGTTCAAGCCCGGCGGGAAGCTGGAAAAGCTCTATCCGCTTTACGAAGCCAACGACACGTTCCTGTTCACGCCGGACCACGTGACCGAGGGCGGCACGCACATCCGCGATTCGCTCGACACCAAGCGGATGATGAGCATGGTGATCGTGGCGCTGGTGCCCTGCATCCTGATGGCGCTCTACAACACCGGCTATCAGGCCCAGCAGATTTACGCCGCCGGAGCGGCGGTCCCGGCCGCGGCCGAAGGGCTGTTCAGCGCGCTTTGGTCGGGGGCTTGGCGCTATTCAGTTCTCGACTGGCTGGGGGTCACCTGGAAAGACTCGCCCGGTGCGTTCCTCTCGCTCGGCAGCCTGTTGCCGTGTGCTTTTCACGGAGCGCTCTTTTTCGTCCCGATCTACCTCGTGACGATGATCGTCGGCGGCCTGTGCGAAGTCCTCTTTGCCGTCGTTCGCCGCCATGAAATCAATGAAGGGTTTCTGGTCACGGGGATGCTTTTCCCGCTCACGCTGCCGCCGAATGTTCCGCTCTGGCAAGTCGCGATGGGGATCGCGTTCGGCGTGGTGGTCGGGAAAGAGCTGTTCGGCGGGACTGGGCGCAACTTCCTCAACCCGGCGCTGACAGCCCGTGCGTTTCTCTACTTCGCCTACCCGCAGCAAATCAGCGGCAATGGCGTCTGGACGGCGGTCGATGGCTATGCCGGCGCAACGGTGTTGGCCCAGATCAAGGAAGCCAAAATCGGGACCGTCGAGGAAGCCGTGGCGTCGCTGCCCGGTGTCGCGTCCGGCACGACGTGGTGGGATTGCTTTGTCGGCAACATCCACGGCTCGATGGGCGAGACCTCGACAATCTGCTGCCTGATCGGTGCCGCGATCCTGATTGCGACGCGGATCGGCAGCTGGCGAATCATGGCCGGGCTGGTCACCGGAATGACGGTTTTCTCGTCGCTGATCTGGCTGCTGCCCTTTACCGAGCCGTTTTACAACATCGCGCCATGGTGGCATCTGGTGGCCGGCGGGTTCGCCTTTGGCACGGTCTTCATGGCCACCGACCCGGTTTCTGCGGCCATGACGGATACCGGCAAGTGGGTTTATGGCGGGCTGATAGGCCTGGTCACGGTGCTGGTCCGCAGCATCAACCCGGCGTTCCCCGAGGGAATCATGCTCGCGATCCTGTTCGGCAACGTTTTCGCGCCGCTGATCGACTGGTTCGTGATCCAGGCAAACGTCAAACGGAGGCTCGCCCGCCATGCAGCGTGACGGAATCCTCAATACGCTGGTTGTCGCCACGGTGCTCTGCCTGGTCTGCGCGCTGCTCGTTTCGGGCGCGGCGATCCAGCTCCGGGAAAAGCAGAACGAGAACGTCGAGCTGTTCCGCAAGCGCAACGTTCTGGTCGTGGCCGGGATGGACCAGGACGCGATTGAAAAAGCTGGCGGCGTCGCGAAGGCATTCGAGGCCCTGGTCACCGATACCCTGATCGACCTGAAGACGGGCGAAGACGGCTCCGAAGCGCTGGCCAAGGCAATGGGAGTCTCCGTCGCCGAAGCATTCGCCAAGTTCGATCCGAACAAGGCGGCCAAAAACGCATCGGCCGACAGCCCGCTGGCCACGCCCCTCACCGACCGCAAGGCCGACATCGCAGGACTCGGCGCCGGGCGCGAAAACTACCAGCATGTCTACCTCTTCCAGCCAGCCGGCGGTGGCGAACCCGTCTGGATTTTTCCGGTTCGCGGCCGGGGCCTCTGGTCAACGCTGGAAGGGTTTATTGCGCTCAAGTCCGACCTCCAGACCATCGCGGGGCTCACCTTTTACAAGCACGGTGAAACTCCAGGTCTGGGGGGCGAAGTCGACAATCCCAGCTGGAAGAAAAAATGGCCTGGCAAGAGAGCTTTTGACGACAATGGCGATGTCGCCATCAAGGTCGTCAAGGGCACCGCCGACGTCTCGAACCAGTTTGGCGTCGATGGCCTGGCAGGTTCGACCATTACCTCCAACGGCGTGACCAACATGCTGGAGTATTGGCTCGGGCCGGATGGCTTTGGGCCATTCATCTCGAAAAAGAAGGGTACCGCCGAAGCGGCGGCTTCGACCGAAACCAGCGGCGCTCCTGCGCAAAACTAGTCTCCACGCATCCGGCGGCGCAAACCGTCACCTCCGACAACTGACTACATGGCAACCAAATCCACCAACTCTGAACTGCTGTTCGATCCGGTTTTCAAGAACAACCCGATCGGCCTGCAGGTGCTCGGCATCTGCTCGGCGCTCGCCGTGACCACCCAGCTCAGCCAGGCGCTGATCATGGCTGCCTCGGTCACGCTGGTGACGGCATTCTCGAGTGCCGCCATCGCCGCGATCCGCGACCGGATTCCTGGCAGCATCCGGATCATTGTCCAGATGACCGTCATCGCGACACTCGTGATGGTGGTCGACCAGATTCTGAAGGCTTTTGCCTTCGAGACCAGCCAGAAACTTTCGGTCTTTGTTGGCCTGATCATCACCAATTGCATCGTGATGGGCCGGGCCGAAGCCTTTGCCATGCAAAACGGCGCGTGGGCGAGTTTTCTCGATGGACTGGGCAACGGGCTGGGCTACAGCCTCGTGCTGGTCCTCGTGGCGGTCTTCCGCGAGCTGTTTGGCTCGGGCAAGCTGCTCGGGTTCCCGATCCTGCCGGTCTTTGACCCGGCGACCGGAACGGGCTGGTACACCCCCAACGGCCTGCTCCTGCTCTCCCCCAGTGCGTTCTTCCTGATCGGTTTCCTGATCTGGTTCCTGCGGATCTGGAAGCCCGAACAGATTGAAAAGGCCTAACCACGATGTACGAAATACTCGACCTGTTCAAGCTGTTCCTCAAGGCCACGTTCTTCGAGAACCTGGCGCTTGTCTTCTTCCTCGGCATGTGCACGTTTGTGGCCGTGTCGAAGAACGTCAAGACAGCGATTGGCCTCGGCGTGGCCGTGACCGTCGTCCAGGCGATCACGCTCCCGGTCAACAACCTGATCTTTCATCACATGCTCAAGGAAGGCAACACGTTCTTCGGTGCCAACCTCGAGTTCATCGGTTTGATCTGTTACATCGGCGTGATCGGGGCGATCGTCCAGATTCTCGAAATGTTCCTCGACCGTTATGTCCCGTCGCTCTACAACACGCTCGGTATATTTCTGCCCTTGATCACGGTCAACTGCGCGATCCTCGGCGGTTCGCTGCTGATGGTCCAGCGCGAATACAGCTTTACCGAAAGCTGCGTCTACGGTGTTGGCACCGGGCTGGGCTGGGCCCTGGCCATCGCGGCGATGGCGGGAATCCGGGAAAAGCTCAAGTACAGCGACGTGCCGCCGGCCCTCCGCGGGCTGGGAATCACGTTCATGATCGCCGGACTGATGGCAATTGCCTTCATGGCGTTTTCCGGCATTCAGTGAGCCTGTCCGAAAAGGGGTCTGACCCTTTGCCAAGTTGCCTTTGCCGATTCGAGAACGTGACGAAAAACCAGACCATGCGACGTCAGAAACCAGTTTGGTAGAGGGTCAGACCCCTTTTCGGACAGGTTCCAGGCGTTGGGGATTCGGGGTGCCAGCCGGCCGCGGACTTTCAGGACGGAATTGGGAAATGAATGAGATTCTCGTTTCGGTGATGCTCTTCACGGGCATGGTGCTCGCCCTGGTCGGGCTGATCCTGTTTGCCAAAAAGTTCCTCGTCACGGGCGGGGACGTGAAGATCATGGTCAACCACCAGAAGGAACTCTGCGTTCCAGCCGGTGGCAAGCTGATGGGCGCTCTCGCCGACGCCGGGATCTTTGTCTCTTCGGCCTGCGGCGGCGGCGGGACTTGTGCCCTGTGCAGAGTCAAGGTCTTCAAGGGCGGCGGCGACATCCTCGCCACCGAACTGAACCACATCAACCGCCGCGATGCCCGCGATGGAACCCGCCTGAGCTGCCAGGTGGCGGTCAAGCAGGACATGGAGATCGAAGTCCCCGAGGAGGCCTTCGAGATCAAAAAGTGGAAATGCACGGTCCGCTCGAACCACAACGTCGCGACCTTCATCAAGGAACTGGTCCTCGAACTGCCCGAAGGTGATGGCGTTGACTTCAAGGCCGGCGGATACATCCAGATCGAAGTCCCCCCCCATGTTGTCGAGTACCGCACATTCGAAATCGAAACCCGCTACCGTGAGGACTGGGACAAGTTCGGCATGTGGAAGTTCGTGTCCAAAGTCGAAGCGACGGAGTTCCGCGCCTACTCGATGGCCAACTACCCGGGGGAAAAGGGCATCATCATGCTCAACGTCCGGATTGCCTCGCCCCCGCCCAAACAGCCCGACCTCCCGCCGGGCAAAGTCTCGTCCTATATCTTCAACCTCAAGCCCGGCGACAAGGTCACGATCTCCGGCCCCTACGGCGAGTTCTTCATCAAGGACACCGACAACGAAATGGTTTACATCGGTGGCGGGGCCGGCATGGCTCCGCTCCGCAGTCACATCTTCGAGCTGTTCAAGAACCTCAAGACGGGCCGCAAGGTAACCTACTGGTACGGCGGCCGCAGTCTCCGCGAACTGTTCTACGTCGACCAGTTCCGGGCGATCGAAAAGGAATTCCCGAACTTCAAGTTCAACATCGCCCTCTCCGAACCGCTCCCTGAGGACAACTGGACCGGCTACAAGGGCTTCATCCACAAGATCCTGCTCGACGAATACCTCAACAAGCATTCTGCTCCCGAGGACATCGAGTACTACCTCTGCGGTCCGCCGATGATGAACTCGGCCGTGTTCAAGATGCTCGACGACCTCGGCGTCGAAAAGGAAAACATCGCCTTCGACGACTTCGGCGGGTGATTGACCGCCTGCATCGCGCGCATTTCGTTCACCCCTCTCCCCCTGTGTTCCGGTTCTTCACCGGAACACAGGGGG
>JANOFL010000041.1:0-7915 GCA_031405895.1 Planctomycetota bacterium | reverse complement strand
GTTCGTGCTCAAAAAAATCCAGACCTTCCCAGTCGGCGTCCGCAATCAGCTGGTCGCGGAGGCCATCGTGGAACTCCATTGCCACAGTGAACGCGGCGGCGCTACTACCAGCTGAAATCCGAAAGCCTTCCAGCTGCCTCGCAATGCCCGCAAAAACCTCCGCGGCGCGCGCTGTATCCTTTTCAGCCAGCAACAGTTTTCGCAACCGGTGATGGAGCGCAAGCAACTGTTGCAACGCACCCTCCGACCTGCCTGCTGTTTCCGCAAGTTTGCTGCTTCGGCTGACAGCTTCGTCGAGCAGCCCGATCGCGGCGGACGTATCCGCGTCGGTCTCAGCGAGCGACGCGAGGAGACCGGTCGCCTCCAGCCAGACTTCCCAAACCAGACCAGCGTCCCCGGAAGTTGCGTCCAGCAACGGCTCAAGCGTGCTCCGCGATTCCTGCAAAAGCTCACCTGCCTGATCGCGAACCGTCTGTCCTCCCTCGCGATCGACCAGCTCGCGTGCGTGGTACATCAAAGCCCGGCCCAGCAGCAGCCGCGACTCAGGCGCGGCCCATTCCCGGTCAAGTTCGCGGGCCTCCCGGGTTGCCGTGGAGAGAATTTCGCCCACCAGCCCCCCCGCTTCTTCATCTATCTCAAGATCATGCCGCGACCAGAGCGTCTCGATCAGCCCCGCGCGGGCCTTGCGCTGCTCCGTCCCCTCCAGCGCGGCGCGGAAACCGGCTTCCGCCCGCACGAAACAGTCGCGTGCGTCCGCCGGCTCATCCAGCCGGCTCAGGATATCCCCCATCCGCCGAAAGGCTTCCGCCGTTTCCAGTCCCGGGGCCTGCCCTTCGTCGGCCTGTCGCCGCAGCCGTGCCAGTCCGTCGATCGCGATTTGCAGAGCGTCGCGCTGCAAATGGTCGAGATCGACGACTTCCTGGTCGAAGCCGTCCTGCAGCTGAAAAACGAGCTGGCGCAGCGTTTCAAGCGCCGAGTCGCGCTGGCTGTTTGCCGCCCGCGCGTGCTGGTCCGCGATCCGCGCTGCAGAAGCCAGCCGGCGATTGGCCTGCACGAGGACCACGCCCAGAGTCGCCAGCAGAATCGCGCTGGTGGCGCCAAGCAAGGCCACCAGCGGTCGCCTCGCGCACCACCGTCCCAGCCGTTCCAGCCGTCCGGCCGGTCGCGAAAGGATCGGCTGGCCAGCCAGCCAGCGGTCCAGTTCGGCCGCCATCGCACGCCCCGACTCAAACCGGGCGGCCGGATCGCGGGCCATCGCCTTGAGGCAGATGGTCTCCAGATCGCGCGGAATCTCATCGTTGAACTGGCGCGGCGGCCGCGGCTCGTCGTGCGCCACCTGCAGCAGCGTCATCCGCATCGTGCCACGAAAGGGAACTTCGCCGGTCAGCAGCTCGTAGAACACAACTCCAAGGCTGTAGAGGTCGGTCCGGAAGTCAACCGCCTCGGGCCAGTGAAGCTGCTCGGGACTCATGTAGGCCGGCGTACCCGCCAGGAATCCATCCTGGGTCATCCGGATCGCATCCGATTCGTCGAGTGCCAGCCCGAAATCCGTCAGCCGCACCAGTCCGGTCCGCTCGTCGAGCAACAGGTTGGACGGCTTGACGTCGCGATGGACCAGTCCCGCCGCGTGGGCGGCCGTCAAACCGAGGGCCGCGTCGCGAATCCAGCCCGCCGCGTCGCGAACACCTGGCCGGCCCGACTCCAGCTGTTGCCGCAGTGTCTGGCCCGGCACGAACTCCATCACGATAAAGGGCGGAAAATCCACGACGCTGCCAATCTGGTACACCCGGACGATTCGTTCGTCGTTCAGGGCCGCCGCAGCGCGGGCCTCGCGCTCAAAACGGGCCCGCAACGCCATCGAAACGCTGGCGGCCTGGCGAAGCACCTTGATCGCGACGGTTCGCTTGAGTTGCTCGTCCCAGGCCCGGAAGAGGATCCCCTGGGCCCCTTCCGCCATCCGGCTTTCGATCCGGTACTGCTGCAGCCGGCCGAGCGGTGCCCGTTGATCCGGCGGACCGGGAAACCGGGTCTCTTCGTCACCCGCCGGCTTGGCCCCGGGACCAGGTGCCCGCTCGACAAACTGGTCCATCATCCGCCGCAGTGCGCCCGAACTCTGGTCGGGCCGCGTTTCGCCAGCCAGATCATCCCAATCCGCCGCCGTGATCCGCTCAAGTTCGCGCTGACAGTCTGGACACTGATTGACGTGTGCACCGATTGCCGCGACGGCATCCGAAATCGTGGCCGACGGTCCGACCGACAGCAGCCGTCGCAGTTGATCGGCGGGTGGACAGTCGCGGTTCAATGTCGGAAACCTGTGGCAGTCAACGGGACCGGTCAAACCGGTCAGAAGTTTCGGATGTGTCCGATGGATCGATCAGTCGCACCTCATCGCGGAGCATTTTCGTCACGCGCGACTTGGCGACATAGACGTCGGCTACCGCCAGGTTCAGCCGGCGGGCAGTTTCGGTCGCCGCGAGCTGGCCGCGACAGGCCAGTTCCCAGGCTTGCCACGTCAGGGGTTGAACCCGCAGCCGGACACGAGCCTCGGCCAGCCGCAGGACTTCTTCGCGCCAACCCTGCTCAAGCGCAACAAGGAGTCGCTCTTCCGGGCCAGGCGAGTCGTCAACCGGCTCAGGCACCTCCCCGTCGGCTTTCCCCCCGGCTGCCCGTTCACGCCATTGTCGCAGCACATCGGTCGCGACATGTCGGGTCACGGTTTTGAGCCACCCGCGAAACTGTCCCCGCTGCGGGTCGTAGTCAAAGTTTTGCAGCTGGTCGACCAGCTTTAGCAGCACCTGCTGCGTTGCGTCGGCGGCGTCGGCTTCCTGCAGACCCAGTTGCTGGCACCAGTCGAAGACCCGGGGGCCATAGCACTCGACAAAATCCCGCCACGAACCGGCATCCGCCAGGTTTCGCACGCGGACCAGCAGCGACCAGCGAGTGGTGGAATCAGTCTTGTCCGGACGCTTGCTCAAATCACGGGCAACCGGTCAGCCGCTGGTTCGCAAGACCGCCGCGGCCGGAACGCAAGGTCCCGGCCGCGGGGCACTGTCAACCACCGATTGTACCAGCCGGCATCCGCTTACGACCTCAGGGCCGCCGCGCGGCCAAGTCCCCGGCGGAACGTGCAGAAGAAGTCATCCAGTTCACGGTGGACCGGAGTTTCGGTGGCGACCTGGGCACGGCCGCCTGTGGGCCGGGACCGCTGGCCGATTGAATGGTCGTCCATGTTCGACCCGACCAGTCCGTTCGCATGCACCGAAGCGTTCGCGGCGGCATACAGACTCTGTCGGCCGACGCCATGTTGCTGGAGCCAGGTGGTGCGGTTGTGTCCGCCGGGAGTCCACCAGGCCGTCTGCTTTCCGCCCGCTGCGATGTTTGCCTTGCGGCCCGCGGGCTGGTCGACCGTCAGCCGGATCGAGCCCGCATCGCCCTGATATCCGTCCACCAGCAGCTGGTAGGTCTGGCCGGCGACAGCGTTGAACGACAGCCGGCTGGTGTAAATTCCGGCTGACAGGTTTTCGTCGTCATTGGCCGCGACAAACGACAGCGAATGGACGGCTGTGCCCCTGTAAATTCCCAGTGTCGTGTCGTAGTTGCTGCCGGAGGTCGTCACAAAGGTCGTTCCGTTGACCGCCGCGGTCCAGGTCCACCAGACGCTCTTGCCGCCACTCAGCCCAAGCACGTTGGGTTCGCCCGCCTCTTTCGTCGCCCCGACATTGGACCCGTTGACGGTCGCCAGCGCCCCTGAAATGGTCTGGCGGTTGGCGAAGTGGTTGTTCCAGGTTGCCTGTTCGTTATCGAAGATGGAGACCGTGGCCCCGCCAGCCCCGGCTTGGTATCCCGTGCCGTTGGCAACGAAGAGCACAACCGTCTCAGTCCCTTCGACGAGCGAATCGTCGCGTGGGGTCAGGGTGATGGTCGTCGAAGCGCTTCCGGCCGGAATGGTGACGCTGGTGGGAAGGGCGAAAAAGTCGCTGCCGCTGGTCGCCGTTCCACCCCGGGCAAGATTGACGGTCAAGGGCGACGTGAGCGAGCCAGTTCGCGTGATCCGGTAACTGCCCGTGTTGGCCGTCTGGCCAGCGAGCGTCTCAGCTGCAGAGCCGTCGACTGCCGCGATCGACACTACCGGATTGGTCCCGCCACCGGTTGTGCCGACGATGGAATCGATCCACGAAGCAAAAGCGTCGACCCGGGTGTCAAACGAGTGGTCGCCGATCCCGGCATTGGCCTGGTCACCGCCCGAGGTAACTCCGGCGACATGGTAAGTGCCATTGACGTTGAGGAACGCCGGGCCGCCCGAATCGCCAGGCGCTGTGTTGGCCTCATTGTTGTTGTCAAAGTTCCAGTGAATCAGCCGCGACGTCACCTGGTCGATTGGAGTCGTGCCAACCCGTTTGGTGCCATAGCTGCCGTCGTGCCCTGAGTTGCCAGTGCCGCCGGCACCGAAACCGACCAGGGTCAGGAGCTGCCCGACCGCGGGGGTCGAACGGTAGATCGGCGAGGAAGCCACGCCGGTGACATCGCGATCGAGCTGGTAGATCGCGATGTCGTTGGCATTGTCGCTTCCGATCAGGTTTCCGTTGTAGTTCGGATGAACGAACACCCTGGTCGTGCTGTAGGTCTGTCCGTTGGCCTGAAACCGGCCGGCCGTTTGCCCAACCCCTTCGGCACAATGGGCCGCGGTCAGGACATAGCGGGGGGCGATCAGCGTGCCGCTGCAGAAAAAGCCGGTGTTGTCGCCGATCTTGCCAACCGATGGGAACTGGCTGGTGACTGTGCCGTTGACGATTCGCTGGATCGATCCGCCGTCCCGGTGGCCGCTGTTGGCCGTGAAGACACCCGCCAGTTCGGGCTCCAGCAGTCCCGGCGAGGCAGTCATCAGCTTGCGGTCCTCCATGAGTTCGTAATCCTGATTGCCGAATGCACCGGTCTGCCGGCGAACCGGTCTTGGCCTGACATTCAACCTGTTCCGCTTCATCACGCTGCTCCAGAGGGTGGCAATTGATGGACCCCGCAATCAGGTCCCTGCCACAGTACGGAGTCAGAGCTGAACTCTTGCGCCAAAAATCGAAAAAATGCTGTATTCCGGCATTTGTGAAAATCTGCGCAATCGGCGGAGCAGGCTGTCTTCCACGGATTCCGCAGATTTGCGCAGATTGAGCAGGTGGGAGCGCGGAACCGGAATTTTCAGAAATCAGTTTCTTGCGGAATGGCCAGCGATTGTTGAACGGTTGTTTTGGGGACCCAGTTCGATGGGCCGCGTTTGCTGGCTGTTGCCGGTAAGTATCGCCGGCATTGTGTTCGTTGCCCGCTGGAAAAATCTGGCCGGATCGGCGACAATCCAGCCGTTGGGAGCCTGGGCGAAGACGGCGAGCCGGCTCTTTCTCCTTGCGATCCGCAAGCTGCCGTTTTGCCTTCGGCGGCCAGCTGGCCGAGGCCAGTTCGAGACGGATCGGGACTGCAAGCATCACGTCAGACGGGAGTAGTCACCCTCAGGTGGCTGGGCTCGACCGCGACGAACCAGGAACCACCAAAACGGAGTCAGCACGATGGAAAAAATCCTCCTCCTCAAGGGTCTCAATACGGGCGGCCGGCAAAACGAACTGATCGAGCTGGCGATGACCTACAAGTTTGATTCGGTCGAAATCGACATGGCCGACCTGCTCGGCCGGATGGAAGTCCTTGGCAAGGCCTTTGCCCTGCAGTTTCTTACAAGTTCAAAGACCAAAGTCGGCACTTTTCGCATCCCGGTCGACTTCAGCGCACCGGACGCCCAGTTCCAGGCCCAGTCGGCCAAGCTCGTGACGGTCATCGAGCTGGCACAGGCCCTCAGTGCGACGCGCTGTTATTACGAAGTCACGGCCGGCAGCGACTCGCACTCGTTTCAGCAGAATTTCGACCTGCAAACTGGCCGCATCAAGGCGATCGCCGAGCAACTGGGCGCGGCCGGAATCCGGCTCGGCCTCAAGCTTGAGCCGTTCAGCGGGCGAAAGGAAAGGAGCTTCAAGTTCATCCAGTCGGCCGAGGAGTTGCTGACGCTGATCCGGATGTGCGGTTCCAAGTACGTGGGCCTCTGCCTTGAGACCGGTTCCTGGACAATGCTCGGTGGTTCAAGCGACCAGATTGCCGAGCTTTCTGCCCACCAGCTGACCGAAGTCCGCTTCGCCGACGGCGAGTTGAACGCCGGCGACCAGCCGGCCTATTTCCTGCCTGGCCAGCTCGACAGCAGCATCGCCAACGCCGTGGCGCGGCATCTCCACCAGATCAAGTTCGACGGCGCGATCGCGATCACCGGCCACGCCTCGATGTTCAGCCGCAAGAACCGCGATGTCGTGGTCCGTGGCATGGAGGGCGCGCTGCGTCAAATCGAGGAAATCGTTGCCGGGACACGCGAAGCCCTCGCGACGATCGAGACGCCACCCGAACCGGCGGTCGAAGTACCTGCCCAGACCGCTTCGATCTCAGCCTGACGGAGGTGCATTCCGCACTTTGCGGGTATCCCACAAAGCAAGCGCCGGACCTCGAAGCGTTTCCCAGTGTCGCTGATTTCTCCGAAATCAGCCGCACCCTGCCCACTATGGGCGTCGCAAAGTAAAGCACTCACCGGCCTGGCTGGGCTGGGCCATCGAACAGATTCAGCCTCAGGAACCCGCGCGCGCTCAGCGCGCGCACGTCCGCATCACCCGGCGCCTGCGTTGGCGGCACAGTCTGCCTGTCCGTCAGGGTTTGCCCATTGCCCGCTTCCGGGCCAGGCCGTTTCCTGTTTCGGTCGACCTTTCGCGCCGTAAGCTGGGTCAAGTTTGCCGGCCATGCTGGCTGGTGGATCGCGCTGGCCAGAACAACGCGCACAGGACCTGTAACCGGCTAAGGACGAACAATCGGCACAACCGATAGCTGAGACGGAATGTCGTTGCCAGGCGGTTTGAACGCCGCTGGCCCCGTCCCGTCACCGCGTCCGGAACAGGTCGATGAGCAAGTCCGTTGCAGTCGTGTCGGGATGCCTTGTTCTGATCGTGGTCGCCGCGGCGCTTCGCGGGCGAAACGATGAAGCCCCGTTGAGCGAACCCGACTTCGCGGCTTTGACAAACAATACCGACCAGACGGAGTTGCCCGGTTCGGCCACCACCGGCTCGAACGAACCCACCAGCTTGCAACTGACTGCCCCAGGCGAGTGCCTGGCAACAGATTCGGCCGAAGCTCTCGACCTGGAACTGGAGCTGGCTTTGGCAGCCGATCAGGGCGAAAGCCTTGGGCTGCCGATCAGCGCCGACCCATCCGTGCAAACGGAAGAAACTGGTCCTGCGACGATCGCGGAACCCGGTAGCCCAGCTCCAGAACTCGCGCGTAAAACCATATTCGCGCCGCCCGCTCAGCCAGTCGTGGCACCTTCAAACCGCCCGGAAAACCCTGCTCCAATCGGTGGATTTGTTCGCAATCCGTACCTGGACTACGCGGTTCCCGTGATGGCGGACTCGCCAGCCAGGTCAGTTGCCTCGCCCGCCCTTGTGGAACAGGCGGAACCAGCTCTCGAGATTCCGCAGCCCACTGGAATGCCGGAGGCTGAACTTCCACTCGTTGACGAAACAGACCCGCTGCCACCACTCACTTCCGGAGACGACCTGTCGGGCAACCGCTCCGACACCGCGCGGTCGCGGCTGGAACAGGGCCATCGACTGGCGATCCGTGGGGCGACGGCCGCGGCGCGCGAAGAATTCATCGCCGCCCTGGCTGCCGCTGCCGATTCCCGCGACCATCGGACAGGGACGACCGGCTACAGCCAGTTGCTGCAGCGCGGCCTGCTGCATCTCGACGAGTTGCGGGACTTTTTCCCGGGAACGGAGTCCTCGCCGACTGCCAGCACATCCAGCATTGTCGAAACCCACGGCAGTGACCTGGTTTCGGTATCCCGCGC
>JANOFL010000013.1:0-12500 GCA_031405895.1 Planctomycetota bacterium | reverse complement strand
CATCGATTCGGAATTCAGAAGCCGAATACCCATCTGCACCGCAACATCGAAACGGTCAACCGTACTTTCGATGCTCCACTTGTTCAGATAACGGATGACCCAATCATGGCCTTCGCTGGCGGGTGACATCACGACAAGTTCTCCCAACAGAAGTTCGATCCGGTCATCCCGGTTGGCAAAGACTCCGGCGTTGATCATCCGCCGGTATTGGTCAACCGTGAATCGCACGGCTGGCGGGACGGGCAAGGGAACATTCACGGCACTCTCCCAACGTTCTGCTTGCCGGCCGTGGACCGGAATCGGGCATGAGCCCGGGACCACAAGATACACCCGGCGACTTGGCAGACTCCATTCTACCAAACTTCAGTTTCGGATCCCCATGATGGCGGGTAGCCTCCGCATCTGGTTCAATGGCAAGCTACCCAAAAACCCCGGCAATCGAAGATTGAGGTTGGCCATGAAATCCGCATGTTGGCTGGCTGGACTGGTTCTTTTTTCCGGAACAACACTGATGGCTCAGGAAGGCTACCGGCTGCCGCCCCAGGCGATGGTGGACGTGATCGATGCCCAACCGGCTCCCGGCGTCAGCTTCAGCTCCGACGGCAACTGGATGCTGATCACGGAACGCGATGCGTTGCCGTCGATCGCCGATGTCTCACGGCGGATGTTGCGGCTGGCGGGAATGCGGATCGATCCGGTCGCCAACGGGCCATTCAACACATCGTTCATCAATGGTCTGCAATTGCGAGCGAGCGCCGATCCGGCCTCGGCGGTCCGGATTCCGCTTCCGGCTGGTGCCAAGGTGGCCGGAATGAGCTGGAGCCACCGCTGTGATGCTTTTGTTTTCGCGAATGTAACGGCCAATGGCACCGAACTCTGGCTGGTGCGAACCAGCGATCCTTTGAAACCAGTTCGCCTTGCCGACCAGCTTTCTTCGGTCGGTGGATTCGTGGATTGGGCGCCTGACGGCCAAAGCCTTGTCTGCCGGCTTGTCCCGCACGATCGGGGCGCTGAACCGCCTGAGCCGGCCGTTCCCACCGGTCCCAACGTCCAGGAGTCGGTTGGCAACACATCGCCGGTGCGGACGTTTCAGGACCTGTTGGCGAGCGACCATGACGAACGGCTCTTTGAGTACTACGCCACCAGCCAACTGGTGATGGCCGGACTCGATGGTACGATTCGTACCATTGGCGACAAGGCGATGGTGATGGACGCCGGTTTCTCGCCGGACGGCCAGCGCCTGCTGGTGAGCGTCATGAAGCGGCCGTTCTCGCGGCTGATGACGGCCGGCTCGTTCCCGCAATCAACGGAGGTCTGGGGCCTCGATGGCAAGAAGATCTACACCGTGGTCGACGCCCCGATGGCCGAGAATATCCCGATCGAAGGGGTCCCCGTCTGGCGGCGGAGCGTCGAGTGGCGGCCCGACCAGCCGGCCGCGCTGATCTGGGCCGAAGCCCTCGACGGCGGCGACCCGCGGACAAAAGTTCCGGCCCGCGACAAGCTCATAACGCTTGCCGCACCGTTCAGCGGCGATCCTGCCGAGCTGTGCCAGGTCGAGCACCGTTTCATGGGCACCAGCTGGATCAAGTCCCCGCCGCAGATGCTCTGCGCCGAGTACGACCGCGACCGGCGATGGATGCGGACGAAACTCTACAGCGCCACCGATTTCTCCCAGCCCGCCAGCGTGATCTTTGACCGCAGCATCCGGGACCGCTACGGCGATCCAGGCAATCCGGTTTCCAGGGCCGATGAGAACGGCTTCCCGTTTGTGATCCATGCCGATGGGTGCATCTGGCTGTCGGGCGGCGGGGCCAGTCCGGATGGAGATCTGCCGTTCTTTGACCGGATGAACCTCGCAACGCGCGAGACCGCGCGGATCTGGCGCTGTGAGAAAGGCTCGTACGAACGCACCGTGGCCTGTTTTCTCAACCAGGCTGGGCGGCCCGATCGCTTCGTCACCTCGTTCGAGGACCCGGTCACGCCACCGAACTACCGGGCGCGCGGCATGGACGGCAAGCTTTCCGGCATGCTGACCGATTTTCCCGATCCGCAGCCCTCGATCCGTGGCATCCAGAAACAGCTGGTCACCTATCAGCGCGGTGATGGCGTTCCGCTTTCGGCCACGATGTACCTGCCTGCCGACTGGAAGCCAGGCCAGCGGCTGCCCTTGCTGGTCTGGGCCTATCCGCTGGAGTTCAACGACGCCGCCACGGCCGGACAGGTGTCGGGTTCGCCCTGGACGTTCACTGAAATCTCCGGCATCAGTCACCTGGCCCTCGTGCTCGCGGGTTACGCCGTGATGGACGATGCCACGATGCCAGTCATCGGCGAACCGGAGAAGGCCAACGACACATTCGTCGAGCAGATCACCGGCGCGGCCCAGGCGGCGATCGATCACGCAGTCGGGATGGGCGTTGCCGACCGGCATCGCGTCGCGGTCGGTGGACACAGTTATGGCGCCTTCATGACGGCCAACCTGCTGGCCCATTCGAGTCTCTTTCAGGCCGGCATCGCCCGTAGCGGGGCTTACAACCGGACGCTGACACCGTTCGGCTTCCAGGCTGAACGGCGGCCCTACTGGGAAGCCCGCGAGGTCTACGAAAAAGTCTCGCCCTTCACCTGGGCCAACCAGATCCGCACGCCGCTGCTGCTGATTCACGGCGAGGCCGACAACAACCCGGGGACCTTTCCGATCCAGTCCGACCGGATGTACCAGGCCGTCAAAGGCCATGGCGGCACGGTCCGGCTGGTGACGTTACCGTTTGAAAGTCACGGCTACCGGGCCCGCGAATCGGTGCTCCACACGCAAGCCGAAATGCTGGAGTGGCTCGACCGGTTTGTCCGCAATGCCCAACCGGCCTCCGGTCAGCCAGTTGACATTCAGCCTGCGGACAGCGCGCCCGATCCGAGTGGCGCAAAGTAGCGGGTGGTTCTTGACGTGGATTGGCTTTTGGCCTGTCCTACGTGGGATAGGCTTCCAGCCTGTCTTTCGGTTGTCTGGTTTGGAAGAGCGGAAGAGCTGCGCGGTCTGACAGGCTGGAAGCCTGTCCCACGTTGTGCTTACCCTGCTGGCGTGAACGGCCAGGCGATCGGGATCAGGATTACGGCGACGGGCCAGAGCAGGAAGTTGAGTGGCGCGCCAATTCGCAGAAAATCGGTGAAACGGTAGCCACCCGGCCCGTAGACCATCATGTTGGTCTGGTAGCCGATCGGCGTCATAAAGCTGGCCGAGGCGGCCAGCACCAGCGCCATCACAAAGGGTCGCGCGTCGACGTTGTAGAGCCGGGCCGTCTCCAGACAGAACGGAAAAATCAGCACGGCCGCCGCGTTATTGGTGATGACTTCGGTGATCAGCGAACCGAGCAGGTAAATCACAGCCAGCGCTGCAATCGGCCCCCAGCTTTCCGTCGAATTGACGAGCGTGGAGGCGATCGCCGTTGCGGCGCCCGAGTTCTGCAACGCGGCACCGACGCCGAACGAAGCCGCGATCGTGATCAGGACCTGCCAGTCCACGCTCCGCCGCGCATCGCCTGACGAGAGGCAACCGGCCGCGACCATCAGAACTGCCACGAGCGCCGCTGCGACCAGCCCATCGACCCAGCCGGTGGTCATGAGCACCAGCAAGGTCAGGAACAGCCCGACCGCGATCCACGCCCGGTCGCGGCGGATCGGCCGCCAGTCGGCCACATCGCTGATCAGGTAAAACGCCGGATCATGTCGATAGGCCCGGAGGAAATGGGGCCGGACCTGAAGCAGCAGCGTGTCACCCGGTTGCAAGGTGATGTCGCCGATCTTCTGCTCCAGCCGCTTGCCGCCGCGATGCACGGCGAGGACCGCCGCACCGTACGTCGCGCGGAAATCAGCACCGCGGATCGTCTTGCCGACCAGCGGCGAACTTTCCGAGATCACGGCTTCGCAAAGCCGGTGCTGTTGCTGCTTGCGGGGCGAGGCCTCGAAGCCGGAATCCGCGACCGGGACAAGTCCGGGGATTTTCTCCAGTTCGATGATGCTGCTGACGATGCCGGTGAAGACCAGCCGGTCACCTGTCTGGATCACGCTTTCCGGGCCGACGGGTGCCAGTGTTTCCTCGCCCCGTTCAATCGCGGTGAGGAACAGTCCGTGCAGCTGCCGCAGGCCTGCCCGTTCGACTGACTGGCCGGCCAGCCGGCAGCCGGGCTGGACCAGCATTTCGGCCATGTACTCACGCCGCGATTCGCCCAGCTGTTCGAGCAGTTCTTTCCGCTCCGGCAACAGCCAGCGGCCGCACAACAGCAGGTAAGCCACGCCGACCACGGCATAGGGCAAGCCGACCCGGCCGATCTCGAACAGCGACATGCCCGGCAGGCCGTTCTCAATCATCAGTCCATTGACCACGAGGTTGGTCGACGTGCCAATGAGTGTGCAGGTGCCGCCGAGAATCGTCAGATAGGAGAGCGGGATCAGCAGCTTGGACGGCGAGACCGAGTGCTTGCGGCACCAGTCGAGCACCACCGGGACAAACATCGCGACGATCGGCGTGTTGTTCAGGAAAGCCGACATCGGAACGATGGCGAAAGCCAGACGCCCCATGGCTGACTGGGCCGTCCGCGCCCGGCCGAGGATGTGCTGCCCCACGAAATCAAGTGCTCCGGTATCGCGCAGCCCGGCCGCCACAACAAACAGCAGAGCGACGGTCAACATTCCGGAATTGGAGAAGCCGGAGAACGCTTCCGCCGGCGTGATGATGCCACAGGCAGCAAAAAACGCGGTGGCACCCAGGAACAGCATGTCGGGCGGGGCAAGGTCCCAGACCAGGACCACCAGCACTACCAGCACCACGGCCAGCGTCAGCCAAGCCTCAAAGCCCATTGAACAGCCCTTGCCCGGTTCATTTCCACCGGCCCCAGCGTAGTTCAATCAGCTCGATGCGCCGACAGGAACCGACAAGCTTTAGGGGACCGGCAGATGAGAGCTTCCCAGAGTAGAGCAATTGTCCCAAATTGTTCGGGAACAGTTGGGACAACTGTTCTACACTGGGCCGCATCATTGCTGTTTGCCGGCCAGCTTTACCGGCCCCCCGTTCCGCCTGCGGCTGGTGATCCGGTCGCCGGACCGGAGGTGGTCGCGCCTTGTTCGTGGGCGGAAAGGATGTCGCGGTGAACCAGAATCGCCACCGTCTTGAGCCGAACGTAGCCTTCCGACAGGTAGACGTGGCCGGAGTGCTTGCCGCCCGGGCCCCAGGAATTCTTGACGATGTAGTAGGCCCGTCCGTTCTGGTCGCGGGCCCGGCCGATCAGGTGCATCAGGTGGTCGTCGGTCGTGGCAAGCGACTCAAACGCCACTTGCCGGGCGGCCTGGTCGATCAACGGCTCTTCGCAGGGCTGCTCGCGCCACGGCTGCGAACGGTCGGCCGGCGGGAGGACGGCGAAGCCTTGATCAGTCAGAAAACTGAACTCGCTCACGTCGCCGTCCCAGGCAACGGTGTAACCGCTGTCGATCGCCCGG
This sequence comes from Planctomycetota bacterium, assembly GCA_031405895.1. Lineage (GTDB taxonomy): Bacteria > Planctomycetota > Planctomycetia > Pirellulales > Pirellulaceae > BJ22. The sequence goes on along the minus strand of JANOFL010000013.1, from coordinate 7,016 downwards.
TTGATGATCGAGACGATATCGTCGATGGGCAGGTTGAGGAACGCGCCGCTGGAGAAATTGTCGGGAATCTCCAGCACAAAGGGCTGGCCAAACGGATGGTGCGCGTACGAAGTCAGATTGACGTAGTTTTCCGGATGGAGGCCGAGCTGGTCGCGAAACTCCTCTGGCGAAAAGGACTTGCCTTGCCAGGTGAACCGCTCGGGGGCTTTGCCGATGTAGGCATCCAGCACTCCCGAGACGGCGGCCGGCCAGTTGGCCGAGAGTTCACCGCGTTCGGCGAGGGCTTCCAGCATCCCCTTGAGACCCGCTTCCAGTTCGCTGTGATTGTGTTCGCCAGACGCGGGATCGCGGTTGCCGGCGAAGGCTTCCTCGGGAACCACACCGAAGCGGGCGACCGAGTTGACATAGTCGTGGGCGAGGGCCCCTTCACCGAAGCTGGTTTTCCCCTGCCGCAGCAGGAAGTTCCGCGCCTTGGCCTGGTAGATGCCGCGAACGATGAACATTTCCGACAGGTTCAGGGCCGGGCCACCCGTGCGGATCAGTTCCGATTCCAGAAACGAGGCTGTCGCGAAACTCCAGCAGGTCCCGGTCCGCCCCTGATCCTTGACCTCGGTCGCGTCAAGCAGCTTTTCCACATTGAATACATAACCGGCGGGCTGGGCCGGTGGAGGGTCTGCAACCGGTGGGCTGACTTCCGGAACGGGCGTTGCGGGAGGAACAACGTCCTGGGCACCAGCTGAACCAGCCGCAAGAGACGTCCATACTGTCAATGCGGCCAGCCAGGCCAACCTGGCAGGCACGAATGAACCATTGAATTCGCTGCAATTCATGAAATCGTTCCAGGCACCGGGATCATGTTTGTGAGAAACGGTTTTCGGGACGGCGTGTCATGCCGCGCGCGGTTGCCATTATCGGCTTTCGCTCCGCGAAAGCGGTGTCCTTTCGCGGAGCGAAAGCCGACACTGGTCGTGCCCTCCTCCACGGCGATCGCGACCCCAACAGGATAACCCAACCGCCGGGGGTTGTGCTCAGCCATCCAGCTCCAGCATCTGTCGCTGGCCGGTCCGGACGCTTTCCTGGGCCGCCTGGACGACGCGCATGGCGCAGACCGAGTCGTCGAGATCGGCGTTGCGGCGGACGAGGCTGGTCACGGCGCGGTGGAACTGGTCAAGCATCCGTTCGCCAACCGGCCGCTCCGACTCCAGCGATTCCGAGTGCGGTCCGGAGTCGTCAAACCAGACGACGCTGGACGGCAAGTCGACAAACGCCATGCCCCGATCGCAACAAATCTGGATGCTGGCCGGGCGGCGGTAGGCAAGCGCATCGGGCCAGCGGTCGGGAACATAGTGCCCGACACTCATCTGCGCCATGACCGGAGGCAGGCCGTCACCTTCTGGCAGAAACTCAAGATTGACCATCTGGTACCACGCATCGCGGTGCGGCGCATGCTGCTCGTGCAACGCGCTGATGACGGATTGGGGCGGCCGGCCGACCAGGTAATTGCACCAGTCGACCAGCTCCATCAAATGACGCCAGGTGAGCGGGCAATACTGTCCGCGGCGGAGGCGATTGGACTGGGCCTCCGCCGGCAGCCGCTCGTGGCAAAACATCAGCCGCGGGGCACCGAGCCGCGTGGCAATCAGCTCTTTCAGCCGGATCGTCGCCGGTGCGAACCGCCGCGGCAGCTCGGCCATGAAGGCGACGCCCGAGTTTTCAATCCGCCGCCGGACCTGATCGAGCTGCTCGGCCGCGATATCGAGCGCGCCGGCGCTGAAGACGGCCTTGCCCGATTCGCAGGCCGCGACCATCGGCAAGGGACCGACCCAGTCGGGCGACAAGGCGAGGACCGCGTCAATGTCGTCCCGCTCGACCATCGCCCGGAAGCCGTCCATCGGCATCGCGTTGAAGTCGCGCGCGACCTGTTCGGCTTTGCGGGCGATCTCGCAGCAGATCGCCTTGACCTCAAACCGGTCGGACATCGCGAGCAAAGCCGGCCGATGCCGCGTCAGCCAGTTTTCGCCGAGACCAATCAGTCCCACCCGCAGTTTCATCGCGGCGTCGATGCCCCAGTTAACGGATAGAAAGCGCCAGACAACCGTCGCCCGGCATGATAGCAAATTGTCGCGGCAGACCCAAAGACAACACGATTCACACTGCGAAGCCTGGCCGACCGCTACAGCTTGCCAGGCCGCGCCGACAGCAAACGAGAAACAACTGGCGCAAAGTCACAGAAATCCGCCCTTTCAGGCCGGCCGCCGGCAAGAACGGGCGGCCCGGCCTGACGCCTCGCTGCTGGCACTCCCGATAACTTCCCTGATGGCTGGTGCGGGCCTCTGCGGCCCCAAGGCCAGTCCACTGCTTTCCAATTCAGTGCTCGCCGGTTTCAGGGAGTTCGATGATGAGAACAGTTCTGACATTCGCACTGTTGGCCGTTGCGACGGCCGCTGGTGCCCAGGAGCCGGTCGACTATGCGACCGCGTACCACCGCACGGTTGAAGGCGACAAGCCATTGCTTGTCCTCGTGACTGCCGAGTGGTGTCCTCCGTGTCAGATCATGAAGGCGACGACGATTCCGGAACTGGTGGCCCACAATTCGTTCGCGGGCGTGAATTATGCGGCGGTGGACTACGACCACCAGACCGAGCTGGCCACGCAGCTGATCGGCGAACTCGGCCTGCCCCAAATGCTGATTTTCCGCAAGGTCGGCGACCAGTGGGAAAAACGCTACCTCGCGGGGATCCAGACGGTCGCAAGCGTCGAGCAGTTCATGACCGACGCCGGCGTCATACGCCTGGCGGCAGCAACGCCGGAGTCGGCTGAACCGTCCAGCGGCACTTTGCCCGCGGCCGCCGAACGGGTCGCAGCAGCAACAGCGCAGGTCGCCGAAGGCACGGCGTCGAAGGAATAGCAGGCTGAACAATCTGAAATCTGAAATTTGAAATCTGAGATTTGAGATTTGAGATTTGAATGGCACCGCCGACCGGCGGTGCCATTTGCTTTTGAGTCACGGCGACACAGCCACTCTTCCGGTCGTTGCGATTCTTCCCATCAGCCCCATGCGACCAATGGGACCCCTGGGACCGATCCGACGAATGGAAACCTTCACTCCCCTGACGCTTCCGCCACGAAATCGCGCGGCTGGACGAAGAGGGCCCGCTTTTGCGAGGGCAGCGAATAGTCGAATCCGCAGCTTCTCAGGAAATCGTCCGAGGCGGTGATCGCCATCAACTCGAGGACATTCTGCTCGGCGGCCCGTTCGATACACCGCTCCACCAGGCGACGGCCGATGCCCATCCGCTGGTGTTCGGGCGAAACCGAAAGGCACTGGATTTCGGCCAGCTTGCGCGAGTAAACCTCGACCGCGGCGAAGCCCAAGATCCGGTCGCCCTCGCGGGCCACGAAGGCATGCCGGGTCAGATGGATGATCTCGTCGATCGTCCGCTGCAGCAGATGTCCCTCGTCGACAAAGGGCTGGAGAAAGTCGTAGATTTCGCCGGCCTCAGCGGTCAGGGCCGGCTGAATCCCGATCGTGGTTCCGGCATCAGGCTGGACAAGATTTCCGACTGTCGCCGGCCCGGCACTCGCATCGCGATGGGAAGGAATCTTCAAAGGATCAGACACCTTTTTCAACGGGCGGTCAGGCATCGGCAGCGGATTCCTCAAAGTCACACCAGTGTCGGATCATCCGGTCGTACAGAAGCGTAGCCTGGTGCAGCTGGTCGACTGCGATCCATTCGTCGTCGGTGTGGGCCTGGTTGATCGAGCCAGGACCGCAGACGATCAAATCAGCCAGTTCGCCCAGCAGGGCTCCGTCCGTTCCATAGCCGACGGTTCGCGGCTGGGGCCGGCCGCAGAGCCGCAAGGCTTCCTGTACAAACGCCGACCGCGGGTCAGTGTACAAGGGTGGGGCCGAACGGGGGACTTCAAATTCCAGCCCGCTGCTTTCGGCGAGGCCACGGAGCCGGTCGACCAGCGGCTGCATGTCCATGCCCGGCATCGGCCGCAGGTAAATCCGGCAGGTTGCCTCGGACGCTGTCACATTCAGGGCGGGTGAGTTGTCGGCGATGGAGAGGTTCATCGAAAGCCCGGGCGGCTGAAACTCGCGGTTCATCCAGCGCGGGTCGCGTTCGGTTTCGTGTCGCAAGGCGTGCATCGCAGCAAGGAACGGAATCAGGGCCCAATTGGCATTCCGGCCGGTGACAGTGCTGGAATGGGCGGCGATGCCTTTCGCGCGGACGGAAAGCAGCAGCGAACCCTTGTGCGCGTGGACGACATCGAGCGACGTGGGTTCGCCGATGACGCCCTTGACCTGCTGCTGGACCATTTCGCGAAAGTACTCGCTCTCCTCAACCAAGCAGCGGGCTCCGCCGTAGCCAACCTCTTCATCCGCGGTCAAAACGGCGTAGAGCGGCCGGCGGAGGGCACTGGCGGCAAGCGGATTGGCCGCGGCGAGGAAACAGCCGATCGGCCCTTTCATGTCACAGCTGCCGCGACCGTAAAGCCGCCCCCGGGCGAGAAACGGCTCCAGCGGGCCATGGCGTTCGGTGAACCAGCGGTTGGCCGGCACCGTGTCCATATGCCCGAACCACGCCAGACCGCCCTGCCCCATGCCCTTCTTCGCGACCAGACAGTACTTCGCTACGCCTGCCCCGTCGTGGTAACGCAGCCGCTCGACGACAAAGCCATGCTTGGACAGCTTCAGCTCCAGGTAACGCGCGATCAGCCGGTTGCTCCGCTGGCTGGCCGAGTCAAACTCGATCAGCCGGCGGGCGTAGCGGATCGCCTTGGCCGTCGTGCGGGGCAGGTTGTTCATGGAACAAGCGGGTCAAGGACCGAGTCATTGGGCGTGGTCGCACCAGATGCGTTTGAGGATTGATGCTCCAGTGTCGTCTTTCGCTCCGCGAAAGGATGCTGCTTGCGGGGCGCTGCGAACCTTTCGCGGAGCGAAAGGCGACACTGGCCACATCCAGGCGGTGTTATAGTCAGACCATTTGCCGGAGTCTTTCCGTGGAACGCGAACAGCTTCATTTTATCACGGGGCGGCTGGCGGAAACGGCTTTGCGCAGCGAACTGGGGCGGCTGGCCGCGGGGAAAGACTTTGGCTACTCGATCCAGGTGATGCCGATTTCGGTCGCGGCCCTGATGACGGGCAGGTGGATCGCCGACCGGATCTTGATTCCGGCGGATGCGACCGCGATCGTGTTGCCCGGCTACTGTGCGGCGGGGCTGGAAGAGGTAGCGGCCCGCTCCAGCGTGCCAGTCCGGCTCGGGCCGCGCGACTTGCGCGACCTGCCCGAGATGTTTGGCGAACCGGGCCACTCGACGGAGCTTGGGCCATGGGACATCGAGATCCTGGCCGAGATCAACCACGCCCCGCGAATGGCGGGAGAGGCCATCGATCGCGCAGCCCGTTCCCTTGCGGCCGATGGGGCCGACATGATCGACATCGGCTGCGAACCGGGCGGCGGATGGTTGGGCATTGGCGACTGCGTCCGCAGGCTGCGCGATCAGGGGCTGCGGGTCAGCGTCGACAGCTTTGATCCGGTTGAAGTTGATGCGGCGGTTAAGGCCGGAGCCGAGCTGGTGCTCAGCGTCAACTCCACCAACGTCGCGCACGCTGCCGACTGGGGCTGTGAAGTCGTGGTCGTGCCCGACGATCCGGGAGCCTGGGAAGCCGTCGACGCCACGCTTGAGCAGTTGTCCGCACGGGGAGTCCGGTTCCGCGTCGACCCGGTGCTGGAACCTGCTTGCGTTGGGCTGACTGCCAGCCTGGTCCGTTATCACGCAGCGCGGCAACGCTGGCCAGACGCTGAGATCCTGATGGGGATCGGCAACGTGACGGAGTTGACGGATGCCGACTCGGCACCGCTCAATTTGTTGCTGCTGGGCATCTGCCAGGAACTTGGCATTCGGAGCGTCCTCACGACCCAGGTGATCAACTGGGCGCGGACCAGTGTGCGGGAATGCGCCATTGCGCGGCAAATGACCTGGCTGGCGTGGCAGCAACGCGTTCCGCTCAAGCGGTTGTCGGACCAGCTGGTGATCGCCCGCGACCGGCGGCTGGCCGACTGGCCGGACGACCTGCTTCGCCAGCTGGCCGATCAGGTCCGCGACCGGAATTACCGTCTCTTTGCCAGTGACCGGACTCTTTCCGCTTGCGGCGACGGCCAACTGTGGCAGGACGCCGATCCATTCGCCCTGTTTGACCGGCTGCTGGAGACGCAACGCCAGCAGTTGGGTCCCGAACACGCGTTCTATTTGGGCTATGAACTATGCAAAGCGGAGCTGGCGATGCAGCTTGGCAAACGGTATGTCCAGGACGAGTCGCTGGACTGGGGCTATCTGACCGTCCGCGAACCGGACCGGCACCGGTTGAAGAAGCGAAAGCCGTCCTCCATTCCGGACAACCAGTCAAGCGCAGACCGTCCGCCTTCCTGAAAAAGTGCTGGCAATCTCACTGGTCTGCTTCGCACCAAAAACGAATCCGGGGCTTGCTCCTCCCGGTCAATTGTTCCAAGTTGGTTATATGTCACCAAACGGTGACATATCCATCTGGTCCTGTAACCGGGTCAGTCCAGAACGTACTCAGTACAGCGCGAAACGAGCGTGCGAAATAGGGAACTTCTTTTCCGAAAAGAGCAGTATGTCCCCTGTTTCTTGGCAAACTCCTCGCCCAAGCCCAAGCCCGCCGCCCCAAAAACTGACCCCACCCGGGTGTTGGACGCTTACTTCTGGGAGTTCAGCTGGTGAGCCTCTCCCTCCGTTGAGGACCTTTGCCAACTGGGACCTGTCACCGTTTCTCCGCCGGACGCGGAGCGGGGTGTTCTGGGCATTTCTGGAGGCTATCGCGCAACCCCCCCCCGCCGTTAACTGGACCTGTCCCCGTTTCTTGCCCACCTTGTGATCTGGCCCAAACCCCAACGTCCAAAGTGGATGAGCCAGGAGCAGTACGACAGCCTGCCCGACGAGCTGGTCCTGCGCGAAGTCCGCATCCATGTCCGTCAGCGCGGCTTTCG
>JANOFL010000388.1:0-8011 GCA_031405895.1 Planctomycetota bacterium | reverse complement strand
CGAAGAAACCGGGGCTAGCGCCCATCGGCTGACCCAAACTTCCAGAGTTGACAAAGCACTGGCAGGACAGCGCCACATTTGGGTCTGACGAAAGAACCTCCTGTGGGATTTGAGGATGCCGGTCCTTTTCGTTTTCATGGGTTTTTCGCGTTTTCGTTGCCGGCGCAGACCCAAGTGGCGCATAGCTCTGCTTTGCGGTCCGAGGCAGTTCCGGTCTCCTTTCTGAGCGCCAGCAAGAAAACCGGCCGGACCGCAAAGCAGAGCTATGCGCCACGTCGCGAAAAGTGGCGCTGTCCAGAAAGTCTCACCCTACAATTCCCATAGGGTAGCCTGAGATGGCCTCGATTTTTTCGCCTCCTCCGCAGAATCTGTGGGTGGCGAATCGCTGTTCAAGTGGCTTTGCGGCCATTTTTCCGGGGCTTTTCGAGGAATTGGCCGCATTTGCGATTCGGGGTTCGAGAGTTTGACGGCCCCCGCAAGTCCATACGATTCGAACACCGGCGATAGCTCGCCGACCGCAGTTCACTTCGATGACGAAAATCACCGCAAAACGCGGGGTCTTCAGCCCATTCAATTGCCCTGCCATCCCTCAAGACGCACGCCACAAGCCTCCGAATACGTCCCCTACCCGCCAGTTTCACCCATAGATTCTGCGGAAGAACCCGAAAAAAAGATTCGGGGGCGCGAGTGACAGGACGTCTTTTCGCCGCCGACAGTCGGGAACAAGGGCGGAGCACTGAGCTGGACCGAATCACTGAACCTACCGTTCCTTCAGCAGGTCGATGTACGCCTGCCGGACCAGATCGCCTGGCTCGATGCCTAGTTGCGCCATCAAGCGCTCAGCCTCGACTTGCCCGTTGGCGTGTTCTTCGCCGGGCTGCAGGACGACTTCCAGTTCGACGAATTCGCCCAGGCCTTCCACCTCGTCCAGATGAACGCGGGTCCGGCCCACGAGAAAGAGCTGGCGCCGCTTTTGGACGCGACCGATGGTCCCAAGCGTTTTCGACAGCAGTTCCCGCAATGCGGCACCGTCGTCGACCCGCACGATTTCGTAACGAGAGACTTTGGGACCGGACTGGTCTGCGCGGTGATACCCAATCAGTTCGCCCCGTCCATCGCTGAACAGTCGAAGCTTGAGCCGGCCACTCCGGGCCGGAAAAAAAGTGTCATCCTGAACCAGTTCCTCCGGACCGCTGTCAGCCAACGGGGTTACCTGCCGGACGATTTCATCCAGCGACCGGACCCGGGCCTTGATCTCGACGTTCTCGGCCATGTTTCGTTTCCAGTGTCGAACAGATGTCCCAACTGTTTTTCCCAAGTGTAGAACAGTTGTCTCAACTGTTCCTGAATCCGTCCTCTTCACAATCCCGTCAACGCCCGGAGTGAACTGCGCGGATGAACAATTGGGGTCCCGCCACAGGCGGGTTCTACACGGTTCGCAACGCCAGCCCCTGGTTCTCCCGACAAGCCCGGCAATTTGATGACCCATTCGATGATCGAAACCGGTGAGGCAACCGCGATTCTGCCGACTGGCGACAAAACGCCTCCCATCACCGTGATTGGCACGCGGCGGATTCGCGAGACGTTTGACGAGGTCTGTCTTCAGCAGGCGATCAATTGCCGGCTGGGCCCGGGAGTGACGGATGTCGTGCTCAATCCCGATGGCCACCGCGGCTACGGCGCGCCGATTGGCTGCGTGATGGTTTCCCCTTCGCACATCTACCCCGGGCCGGTCGGGGTCGACATCAAGTGCTCGATGAGCCTGTTGCAAACCGACTTGCCGGCCGAAGCCGTGGCCGACCGCAGAGTTCGCCGCGCCTTGATCGAGGCGGTCTGCGCGCGGACGCCGACCGGGGCCGGCAAGGGCCAACGGAGTGTGCCCAAGGGCCGAAGGATCGACCTGCTGGCCGGATTGCAGGCCCTTGTGGAAGGAGCTTCCGCGCCGGTGCTCGAGTCGCTGGGCATTCCGGTCGCATGGGCGGGTGCCTGCGAAGACGCCGCCCATTCTGGCCATGACGGAACGACTTCGACCCTCGAACGGCGGCTGGAGCTGCACGACCGCGCGCGGACCTTCGGCGAAACCGCCCGCAAGCTGGAACAGCTCGGCTCTTATGGCGGCGGCAACCACTTCGGCGAGTGCGAAGTCGTCACGCTCAGCGAGGACGCCCGGCTGCGCGCGGTAGGCGAGTCGTTCGGTTTGCGCGATGGCCGCGTGGCGTTCCTCTCGCACTGCGGTTCGCGCGGGATTGGCCACAATCTCGCGACCAGCCAGTTTCGCCAGTTGCAGAAGCATTTTGCGCGGTGGGACATTCCGCTGCCGGGCAACGACCGCGAGCTGGTCTACGCGCCGTTGGGAACTCCGGAAGCCAATGACTACCTCGACGACATGGCGATCGGGGCCAATTTCGCCACCGTCAACCATTTGCTGATCAACGCCCTGGTGCTGGAGGCCTTTCAGGAAGTTCTCCCGGGCACACAAGGTGAGCTGGTCTACTTCATCAGTCACAACATCGCCCGGCGGGAACTGGTCGAGGGCAGTTTTGCCTGGGTTCATCGCAAGGGCGCGACGCGGGCGTTTCCGGCGGGACATCCGGGTCTGATCGGGACGCGGTACGCAGCAACTGGACATCCGATCCTGTTGCCAGGCAACCCGCAGGCTGGCTCAGCCGTGATGGTCGCGCGTGAGTCGGCGGGGATCAGTCACTACAGCGTCAATCACGGGGCCGGCCGGGTGCTGGGCCGAAAGGCGGCGATGCGCGAGCTGGATCAGAAACAGGTTGACCAGTCATTCGATGCCGCAGACATCCTGACCAACTGCCGGAACTACCCGCGCGACGAAGCACCGGCGGCGTACAAGGACTTTGACGAAGTCCTGCGTTCGGTAACGCTGGCGGGGCTGGCCGATGAAGTCGCCCGGCTGAAGGCCCGCTTCGTAATCAAGGACGGCGACGCGGCGGACGATTGAACCGGGTCACTGGCCGCGCGGCGCGCAGTTTGCCGCGTTTCCGCGACTGGCCGCCCGGAACCGCCGTCGGTACATTGGCACTCCAGGTTTAGGTCGAGGGGGTCTGTCAAAGCCAATCCGATGCGTTGCTTCATCAGCTGGCAGGCGTTAGCGTCCGGTTGCCGCGAAGAAACCGGGGGCTAACGCCTGGCGGCTGATCCTGAAATCACGCTGTGACCAAACAAAAGTCCAGACTTCCGGCGTTGGCAGACAAATCCTGCCGGAATCGGCGAAAGACTGGCGAGGAAGCAACATGAGCGTCGCGGAACCAAAGCGGATGGCGGGTTTGCAGATGGACAGCGTCTTTGACCAGTACTGTGACGAATTCGGCCCGGAAAAAATTGTCTATCTGCATGAGCCGCGCTGCGGGTTGCGGGCGATAGTCGTGATCGACAACAGCAGTATTGGCCCGGCGATCGGCGGCATCCGGATGACGCCCGATGTGTCGACCCGGGAAGTCTTCCGGCTGGCGCGGGCCATGACCTGGAAAAATGCGCTCGCCGGCATTCCGCATGGTGGTGGCAAGTCCGGAATCATCGCCGATGCCCGTTCTTTGACCCTTGAGAAGAAGGAGACGCTGATCCGCCAGTTCGCCCGCGGGATCGAGTCGTTGTCGCAGTACATTCCCGGCCCGGACATGGGGACCGATGAAACCTGCATGGCGTGGGTCCGCGACGAGATTCGCCGCAGCGTCGGGTTGAGCACGGTTCTGGGCGGAATCCCGCTCGATCAGGTCGGCGCGACCGGTTTTGGCCTCGCGGTCTGTGCGGAAATCGCCCAGGAGTACGCCGGCCTGGAGTTGCGCGGAGCAAAGGTCGCCATTCAGGGATTTGGCAATGTCGGACAGCACACGGCCCGCTATCTCGCTCACCCCAAACGCGGCGCGATCCTGGTCTCGGCCACCGACCTGGCCGGCACGGTTTACAACCCGGACGGACTGGACATCGAAAAACTGGTCGGGTTGATGAAAGCCGGCAAGCCGATCACCGACTATCGCGGTGCGGGAACGAAAATCCTTGGCCGGGACGATTTCATCGACCTCGCAGTCGATATTTTCGTGCCTGCCGCTCAGCCCGACGTGATCGACGCCGACGGAGCCCGCCGGCTGAACTGCAAGCTGATTCTGCAGGGGGCCAACATTCCCTGCACGGACGAGGCGGAGGAAATCCTTCACGACCGGGGAATCGTCAACGTTCCGGATTTCGTGGCCAACGCCGGCGGAGTGATCTGCGGCTCGGTCGAATACCACGGCGGAACCAAAACCGCGGCCTTCCAGGAAATCGAGGAGAAGATGAAGGAGAACACCCGGGCGGTGCTCCAGCTGGCACTGGACGACCGGATCAAGCCGCGCGACGCCGCGCTGACGCTCGCCAAGGACCGGGTCCGCGAGGCGATGAGCTACCGGCGGGCGAACTGAGGGGTATTTCCCATGACGATTGAACAGCTTAAGGCCGCGTACGAGGCGAAGCCCTTTCGCCCGTTTGTGATGCACCTGGCCGACGGCCGAACCTTGCCGGTCACCTCCCGCGAGTTCATCATGGCCGTTCCGAGCGGCCGTACGGTCGTGGTCTGCATGCCGGATGACGCCTTCCACATCGTTGATCTCCTGCTTGTGACGGATCTTGAATTCCGTCCGCTGAATGGTTCGAGGTCCCGCCGCAAACACTGATTTTTTTTCAGGCACTCCACCCAGCAATTCCGCGGCCGAGCGCGCATGAGAGATTGGCATCGCCGGCTCGGGTGCCAGCATTCGCGCCATCATTTCTGGAAAAACCGGCAACTTCGTTAAATCCGGTGCAATCGGCTGGGCGATGGATAGGTAGACGGACAGGCTCAGGCTGACGGTCCGTCTTTGCATGCCTGTTCCACGCCCGGCCGGCCATCCGGTGGGCGACCGACGAAAGTCAGGGGAGTGCCGCGGATGACCGCTGATCGAATGGAATCCAGTAAATCAGACGGGGCCCAGCGCGATTTGCCAGTGCGGTCCGCACGAAACAGGGCCCGGTGGCTGATGGCCGCCAGCCTGCTCGGACTTTGCGTTCTGCAATCGGCAGGGTGCAACACCGTTCGCACGGGCAACGGCGGGCTGGTGTTTGACAAACTGGTCATGGGCTACCGCGACCGGGTTTGGGCCGCGCGGGCCTATAACGGACAGAGCGGTGGTGCCGTGGCCCCGTATGGCGACCATTACCGCAGCGGCTACATGGACGGCTACTGCAACGTGTGCGAAGGCGGGGATGGCTATGTGCCCGCCGTTCCACCGCAAAACTACTGGTCGTCGCAGTACCAGTCCCAGCAGGGTGCTGTGTGTGTCAACGACTGGTTCGAAGGCTATCCGCAGGGTGCCGCGGCTGCCCGGCGCGACAGCGCCGGACGGTTCAGCGACGTCTATGTCTCGCGGATGCTCGACGCTGCGATCCAGCAGGAAAAAACCGGTGTGACACTTCCTTCCGACGTGAAGATTGTCAACCGCGAGGCGGACGAAGAGACCGCCGTACCAGTCGCTGAACCGACCGGCAGCCAGCCACCGTTGCCATTGCCCAACCGCGACTGGTCGATGGTTTTCCCCAATCGCGGCGACAGGATCGAATAGGGACATGCGTCCCGAATCCGGCTGTCCCAGCAGCACCATCCACCTGAACCGGGCGGAGCCCGAAACTTCCGGAGTGCCGACGACATGATGTCTACCAGCAATCCAGCCCCTCAGCCGGCCGGCCTGCTCGCCAGGGCAGCCCTGCTTGCCTGTCTTGCGGCGACGCCGTTGCTGACCGGTTGCACGACGCTGCTTTCGCCGATCGACACGATCCCGGCGGAACGCGTCCCGCCCCAGTTCCTGGCCGAGCCCCAGTCGGACAAGGTCCCGATCGATGTCTCGCGCTTGCGGCAGCCCAAACCGGAATACTATCTGATCGACAAGGACGACATTCTTGGCATCTATGTCGAGGGGATCCTGGGCGAAATCGGTGAGGCACCTCCCGTGGTGATGCCACCGCCCGAGCAGGCCAGCGACTTGCCACCGGCCGTCGGCTTTCCGATTCCTGTACGCGAGGACGGCACGATTTCACTGCCGCTGGTCAAGCCGATCGCGGTCCGCGGCCTGAACATCCAGCAAGTCGAGCAGCTGATCGCGCGGACTTACCGCGATGGCGAGAAGCCACTCTTGACCGAGGACGCCCGGATCATCGTCACGTTGATGCGGGAGCGGACCTATCGGGTCTTTGTGGTTCGACAGGACAATACGATCAACGCCCAGAATCCGATCTTCGCCCAGACCGCGCTCTCGATCGGCGTGACCGACCGCAGCGACCAGTCCGGGCGCGGCTTCGTCCTGCAGATGCCGGCCTACAAGAACGACCTGCTCAACGCGCTGGCCCAGACTGGCGGCTTGCCCGGCCTGAACGCCCGCTCGGAAGTCCGCATCCTGCGCGGTAACCGGCTCTCGCAGAAACAGCGCGACGCCGAAGTCGAGGAGTTCTACCGGTCGCACGGTCCGGAAGAGTTCCCCTACGGCCAGCTACCCGCAATCGGTGACGAATCCAGCGTGGTCAAGATTCCGACCCGCATCAAGCCGACTGACAATCCGCAGTTCCGGACCGAGGACATCATCCTCCGCGACGGCGATATTGTTTACGTCGATTCGCGAAGTACCGACTTCTTCTATACCGGCGGCTTGCTGCGGGGTGGCGAGTTCCTGATCCCCCGCGACTATGACCTCGACGTCATCGGTGCTGTTTCGCTGGCCGGAGGTGCCCAGCTCGGCAGCGGTGGCGGCTTTGGCGGATCCTTCAGTGGTGTGACCGGGGCGTCGCCGACGGAGCTGATCCTGCTGCGCAGGCTGCCAGGCCAGCGGCAAATTGCGATCCGGATCGACCTCAACCGTGCGATCAACGATCCCCGCAGCCGCTTGCTGGTCAAGGCCGGTGACACAATCCTGCTTCGGTACAAGCCGCAGGAAGAAATTGCCAACCTTGCCCTCGGCACGTTCTTTACCTACGGCATCAGCAACCTGTTCAACAGGCGGTAGCGCAGCACGCGGCAGAACAGCCGCAGGTTCCGGTCCGCTGGAACGAACCCGGTGGAAGGGATGGTCATCGACGCGTTCGCATGGCTGAAACCAGCTTCGTCGAAAGACTCAGGCGACCGCGGACTTGACTGCCCGGCCGATGATGTGCGGCTGGACCGGAAGCCATGCCGGGCCGAAGCGGCATGGGGCCATCACCTGCCATGCGAATCCGGCATGGGCGATCGTGGTTCCCGAGTCGCGGTTCAGGTGACAGCCATCAAAGACCAGCCGCCACGGCCAGGCCGCCACCCATTGGGCCGGCCTCATCCAGCCGCTTCCGGCCGCGACATGTTCGATGAAGTGATACCAGCCGCCTGGACGCAACAACCGCAAGACTTCGGACAGCACGGCTGTCGGGCTCGCGACACTGCACAGCACCAGCGTGCCCACGACATGATCGAACTTCGACGATGGCAAGAGAATCCGTTCCGCTTCGCCTGCAATCAGCCGCAACCGAAGCCCCATTTGCCGCGCCCGCCGTTCCAGTCCGGCATGAAAGTGCTGGTTGGGCTCGACCGCATAGACACGCGTCCCGGGCGGATAGTAGTCGAAGTTGACTCCCGTCCCCGGACCGATTTCCAGCACCCGGCCGGCGACCGGCCAGAACAGGGCCGACTTGTCCTCGCGGTACCAGCCGTCCCCCCAGCGTTCAAAACGCTGCAGCAACCGGCTGGCGAGCCAGCGGCGCGGCCCGCGAACCGAACAGCAGGAACATGGAACCAACATCGGGCCACCCCAGGACAAACCGGCATTCCGCTGCTGAAACGACTTGATCAGCCTGCTATCGTACCGCCCGCTTTTCGGGAGCCGAACGGCAAGTGTTCGCCGGTTTCGCATTCGAGGCGGGCAATCTTTGGCCGAACCAGCCCAATCGGCCGGGCCGGCCGGGAAGTCAAACCGCGCGTGTGGCAAGATTTGATCTGGGCGAGCGGCAGGGCGTCAGC
>JANOFL010000384.1:0-3282 GCA_031405895.1 Planctomycetota bacterium | reverse complement strand
CGCCTTTCGCTCCGCTAAAGGTGTGTGCTTTGACTAAGATTGCTTTCACGCATCATACTTTCGGGGAGCCAAAGGCGACACTCAAATGCGAATTCTGGCCGCGGATGGCTTACACCACCCGGCGACAAAACATCGATGGGGGACCAGGGCGTCGCACCAACTTGCTTCGCGGGACACATGACTTGATTGAGTGTAAAACAGTTGTTGATGTCCGTTCAGACTCAACGCACTTTTCAGCCGGCCGGAAAGTCATGATTCAGACTGTCAAGTCCGCTACAGTCTTTCTGATCCTGGTCATGGGCTCCGTTACCTGCACTTTGGGCCAGGACAAGCTCTTTCGCGACCTCCCGCCGGGGATCGCCGTCACGTCCGCCATCGATGCTCCCGCGGACCAGACTCAGGCGATTGGCCAGAAACTCGGCGGCGCGATCCGCCGGCTGAGCAACAATCAGCTGGTTGTGCACGGGGCAGCGATCAAGGTGAATGTCATCACGGCGAAAGACGGCAGCGCCGCCGATGCGATCGAAAAGAGCCTCGCGGCGATGAAGTCGCAACCGTTCCTGTGGCGCGACGGAAATCGCGTGGTCGAGTTTGTGGCCGCGCCGGGCAGTGAAGCCCTCGGCTGGAAAACGGCGTGGGAACTGGGGCTGGCACCGAAACCCGAACGGGTAACCTGGCGGCTGGAGGCCGAGCTCGGGCTGGTCGCCGAAGCCGACTACATGACGCTCAATCCGCTCTTCAATGCCTTCCTGACACAGCAGGCCGGCAATGACCCGGCCGCCGACGAGCGGATTGCCGCGCTTTCCAAAGGTGTTCGTGGCGGCAACCAGCTGCGGATCCGGCGGGTTTCCGATGAAGCGGACTCGATCAAGGCGGAGTTCGAACCTGCCCCAACAAGCCAGGTCGATTCAGGTTGCCAGACAGTCTTGACCTTTGACCAGCCGCTGGCCCGCGCGGGTGTTCCGCTCGTCACCGCGGTCCTCTTCGGTTCAGCCAATAAACTGGGCTTCACCAAGGCCGAGGCACCAGACGAAGCACTGACCGTCGCGACCGCCTGGTGGCCGGTTGAGAGCCAGGAAATCGCCAAGCTGGCGGCAACGATTACGAATGGCGCTGTTGGCCCTGACGAAAAAGCGGCGGCCATCCTCGAATGGCTCACGCCCGGCCGCAACATCCGTTACGACGGCGAGACGGGCTCGCGCTATGGCGTCAACAAAGTCCTCGACCAGCAGTTCGGCCATTGCTGGGATTTCGCTGATCTCTTCGTGACCCTCGCCAGAGCCGCGGACGTGCCGGCCCGGCAAGTCGCCGGGTGGCTGTACGGAACTTCTGGCCACGCCTGGGCCGAGTTCTACTCGTCTGCCGGTGGCTGGCAGCAAGTCGACCCAACCGGCGGCGGCAAACTTGCCTGCGGGATCTATCACATCGCGTACTTCACCACCGAGGATGGCGAGATGCCGATTCTGTATCTGTCGATGCCGAAACTGGAACTGACGCCGACCGGCGTACCAGCACGCAGCGCAAGCAAGTGATCTTCTTACGCCTGCGACTGCCATCCCCGTTGGCGACAATCGATCAAGAGCTCCACTGCCCCTCACCGGGCCGCGGCCAGCCAACGTTGATTTCAGAAAACGTGCGGACTGCGGCTCCGGCTGAACCGATTGTTCGGCCGCTGGTTTCTAGCCACGAACCGCTGACTCAGTGGCGGCGATGTCGATTTTCGACTGTTTCATCATCTCCGCAATCGCCTTGGCCGACACATCCTTGTCAGCACGCAGCGTCAATTCCGTTAGCCGCTTCGGGAAAATCTGCCACGACACTCCGTAGCGGTCCTTGAGCCAGCCGCATTGGCTTTCCTCGCCGCCATCTGCGGTTAGTGCAGCCCACAGCCGATCGGTCTCGGCCTGATCGACGGTCTCGACCGAAATTGATACTGCCTCAGTCAGCGTGAAATGCGGTCCGGCGTCGAGGATCTGATACGGCCCCCGCCCAGCGAAAAGTCGATGAGGGTGCCATGTCCGGCACCAATAACAAAGACCGTTTCGACCCGGCTTCCCGGGATCAAAGAACAGTAGAATTCCGCGGCCTCACGGCCCCGCCCGTCGCGGAACCAGAGACAAGTGCGGATGGAGCTGGACATAGTGGTATTCCTCTTGGGAGTGGATAGGCTACTTCGGCCGAACGCTGGCGATCACCGAGCCCGAATCAGCAATCGTTCCATTTCATAAACACCGCAAGTCGGGCTTTGGTGCATCGCGTTGTTCGGCCGTGTTTTCTTAGTGCCATTACCGCTGGAAAGCCTTTACAAACCGGTCGGAGTCCGAGATCCAGCCGAGCAGGACTTCCGCAGCTAAAAGCGAGGCGTCATGGTTGCTTCTAGGTAAACCGTGCCCTATCGGCTCACTCATGCAATCAGCCTGCAAGACGCACAGGTAGTCGCGGAACATGGCGTCCCTAACGGTCGAGTCCACACAAATACTCGTGGTACAACCCGTGATGATCAGGTGCTTGGCCCCCAGCTTCTTGAGCCGCTCTTCCAGGTCGGTCTCGTAGAACCCGCTGAACCGCGTCTTGTATATGACATCGTCGCCCGCCTGCGGCTTGAGTTCAGAAATGACGTCCGTGTTCCAGGTGTCGCGGATGAGGATTTGGCTCTCCTTGCCATCCGGAGTGGTCACCTTCTCTCCAACTCCGAGCCGCAGGTGCCGCACGCGATTTACCGAGTCGGCTGCGCCCAAGTCTGAGAGGTCAGGCTTGTACCCCATCTTCAGGTAAATGATCTTGACGCCCGCCTTGCGCGCCTCTGCGAGGACCATGGCTGTGGGGCCGACGGCTTTCTGAATGCCGGTGATGTCGATCCCGGCACAGTCAAACATGCCACCCTTTGAGCCGAAGTCGTTCTGCATGTCCACGACGAGTACTACGGTTTTCGCGGTCTCGAAAGTGATTAGCTCTGGCTTAGCGTCGAGCTTGATAACCCGATTCTCCGCTTTCCGGGGTTCGCCCGCGGCGGCTATTTCGTCCGGAGCGGCGCTGGCTTTGAACGTCTGGCCGGACACCTCGTTAAAGCGAGTACCCAGCAGCAGACAGAAAACACCGAGAGTCAAGCTGCGAGTCGATAGCATGTACATTTCTCCTAGCCCTGAACCAAGCGTGGGCCAATCCTTGTTGAATTGAAAAAGCTCGAAACCATCCGTGAATTGCGGGGTCTATTGGGTTGTAACCAGTCCAATGACACGCACCCCAAGGATGGAATTCGAGTGAAGCGCAAACTACAGGACG
>JANOFL010000371.1:0-11804 GCA_031405895.1 Planctomycetota bacterium | reverse complement strand
GGCCTCGACGGCCGTGATCATCGGCTTCAATGTCGTGCCTGACGAAGCCGCCCGCTCGCTGGCCGAAGAGCTGCAGGTCGAAATCCGCCGCTACGAAATCATCTACAAGGTCACCGACGACATCCGGGCCACGCTCGAAGGGCGGCTCAAACCCGACAAGCAGGTGGTCGAGGTTGGCATGGCAATGGTCCTGCAGACCTTCAGCATCGGCAAGACCGGGATGGTCGCCGGCTGTCGCGTGATGCGCGGTTCGATCCAGCGCGACTGCCGGCTCCGCCTGATCCGTGAAAGCCGGGTGATCGGCGAGTATCCGATCGACTCGCTCCGCCGCGAGAAAGACGACGTGCGCGAAGTCCAGCGCGGCATGGAATGCGGGATCCGGCTGGTCGGGTTCAATGATATCAAGGAAGGCGACACGCTGGAGGCCTTCAAGATCGAGGAAGTCGCGCGCACCCTTTCATCCTGAGCCCGCCCGCCCTCGGGCCGGAACCACGCCCCGCCCGAGCCGGCATCCCCGTTTCCCTGGACCGCCGTTTCGCCCACTGACTGCCGATGAGTTCCCGCCGGGTTCTGAAAGCCGCCGAAGCGATCCGCGAAGTCGTCGGGATGGCGATCCTCGTCGATCTCAAGGACCCCCGCATTCGCGACGTCACAGTGACCTTCGTCGAAGTCTCCGGCGACATGCGCCAGGCCCGCGTCCACGTCTCCGTGATGGGCGACGAGACCCGCCAGAACCTCAGCCTCGCCGGTCTTCGCAACAGCACCGGCCACCTGCAGAAAAAGATCGGCGACCGGCTCGACACCCGCTACACCCCACGCCTGACCTTTGTGCTCGACCAGGGAGTCAAGAACGCCATGAATGTGACCCGGATTCTCAATGAAGTGCTGCCCCGGCCTGCCGCAGATCCCGCAACCGTCGATCAAGGCAGCGACGGCGATGAAGCGGCCGGGGAAGAGCAACCGTCCTGAGCTGAATGCCGTCCGCAGGCCCTGGCGCAGCCCCCCGTCGACCGGACAACCACCCCTTCCTGAACGATCATTTCCCGAACCAACATGACGACAGCCACCGAACGCAACGAACGGATCAGCAAGCTCTTCCGGGTTGCCCGGCCGAAGTTTTCGCCCGTTTCACCGCCCGCCAACCGGACGCTCCTTGAGCATCTGGTCTACGCCTGCCTGCTGGAGGACGCGACCTTTGACGCCGCGGATGAAGTCTTCGCCCGCCTGCAGCTCGACTATGTCGACTGGAACGAGATTCGCGTGACCACACCGGTCGAACTGGCCGAACTGATGCGGCCGATGCCCGAGCCGGATGTCACCGCGCTCCGGCTCCGCCGCTCGCTGCATGGACTGTTCGAAGCCCACTACTCGTTCGATCTCGAGTTCCTCAAGAAGGAGAATCTCGGCAAGGCGATCGAACAGATCGGCAAGTACCGCGGGATGACCCCGTTTGCCGTCGCGTGGGTCACCCAGCATGGTCTCGGCGGGCACTCGATTCCCGTCGATCAGTCGCTGATGAACCTGATGGTGATTCTTGGGATCGTCGATGCGGCCGAGGCCCAGGGCATGAAAGTCACCGGGATGGAGCGGGTGATCCCCAAGAACCAGGGGGTCGAGTTCGGCTCGGTCGTGCATCAGCTCGCGGTCGCCTGGCGCACGACCCCCTTCAGCAACGACTTGCGGGCGCTGCTGAAGAAAATCGCACCCGACTGCGAATCGCGTTTTCCGAAACGGGGCGGCAAGGCCAAGGTCGCTGCTTCGCCGCCGCCGCCCGTGGCCGAGCCCAAAAAGAAGAAGCCTGAAAAACCGGAACTCAGCCGTCCAGCACCGCCCAAAAAAATCGCCGCCAAGCCGGCGAATCCGCCGCCGCGGAACGCTGCCTCCAGCAAACCGGCCGCGGGCAAGAAGAACAAACCCGTCCCGCCCAAACCGGCGGCCAGCAAGTCCAGACCGCCGGCCCGCAAGGACGCTGGCCGTGACTCCTCCCGCAAACTGGCCCGCAAGAAACCCCGCTGAACAATCATCCAATCCAGGTCGAATTCGATCCGCTCCAGCCCCTCGGCCGGCGGCGAATTGCCTTCCTCGCGCTGGCGTGCGGCGTGTTGGTTCAACCCCCGGCTTTACTTCCCAGGCAACAGGTTCCCGTTCGGATTTGATTCGTGGCCGGTCACTCCCAATACGCCAACATCAAACACCGCAAGGCGGCCGTCGACGCCAAACGCGGGAAGCTCTGGAGCAAGCTCTCCAAGGCGATCATCGTCGCCGCCAAACTCGGCGGTGGCGACCCGAGTGCCAACTCGCGCCTGCGGACCGCGATCATCGACGCCAAGGCGGTCAGCATGCCGCGCGACAACATCGAACGCGCGATCAAGCGCGGGCTGGGTGAGATCGATGGCGGCGACGTCGAGGAAATTCTCTATGAAGGCTACGGTCCTGGCGGCGTCGCGATCCTCTGCGAGATCATGACCGACAACCGCAACCGGACCGCACCGGAAATCCGCAAGCTTTTCGAGAAACATGGCGGCAATCTCGGCGCGACCGGCTGCGTCGCCTACCTCTTTGAACGCAAGGGCCTCTTCATCATCCCGGCCAGTGCCACGACCGAGGAGCAGCTTTTCGAAGTCGTGACCGAGGCCGGGGCCGAAGACGTCCGTGGCGCAGGCGAGTTTCTTGAAGTGACCTGCGCTCCCGAAAACTGGTCGGCCGTTTCGGCCGCGCTGGAAAAGGCCGCCATTGCCTCCGCCGACAGCCGCGTCACCCGCCTTCCGCAGACCACGGTCGAAGTTGCCGGCGATGCCGCGCAGTCGGTTCTCAAGCTGGTCGAAGCACTCGACGACCACGACGACATCCAGACCGTCATCGCCAACTTCAGCATCCCCGACGACGTCATCGCGGCACTCAACAGCCAGACCGGTTGAACGCTCAGGCCCCGCCGCTTGGGGGCTCGCCATTTTCGGTGGGCGAGCGGCAGGGCGTCAGCCCTCCGTGGGCTCAGGCCTTGCCGTTCGGCGATGAGCCATGTTTTTGGCCACTTCTGGAAGCCGTCCTTCTTCTGGCCAACAACCCCGGGTCGTTCCCCTTCCGCCAACCGGTCCGGCGGCACCGGGACAATCTGTCACCTAATGGTGACATGATGTCGGGGTCACCGGCCAGATCCTGCCTCATGCGACTCTTCATCCGCTACCCATCTCCAGCGTGTGCCGACGCGCTGCTGTTCCCGTTTTCTCCCCCTGCCAACCACAAAACCACCATCTTCCATGGCTGCGGCGGACGCGATGCCTGCCCTCGCCCAGTCCGGATGCCAGACTTTTTCCTCCCCGCGACCGGCAAGCCTTGATTCGGCGGCCATGGAAAGTATGATCGAGAGGGCCGGTGATCGTTTCAGCCATTTCCTGAATGCCGTGGCCTTTCGCCCGGCGACCCGTTACGGCGGGCTTGTCTGGTCGAAAAGCAATCTCAGGAATTCCACCCGAAGACTAAAAAAATGAAGTTCATTCTGCGCGCGTTTGCAACTCTGATCGTCTCGGCCGGGCTGTCCTTTGGCAACGCGACACTCCAGGCCGATGTGGTCTGGGATGAGGGCGTCCAGGGCGACCTGTCGTCCCTTCCCGGCTCACCGACCGCTGTGAGCTTTGCAAACGGGCTGAATACCGTGATCGCCTCGGTAACCGAACCCGGTGCCGACTTGCGGGACTACATGACGTTCACCATCGGCCCCAACCAGCTGTTGACGGCGATCTTTCTGGATGCCTTCTCGCCTGTTGGGGCCAGTTTTCACGCGATCAACGCCGGAAGCACAAGTTTCATCCCAGGCGAGGATCCCTCCGGAAACTTTCTCGGCCTGGAGCTCATCTTTGATTTTCAGGTGGGAACGGATGTCATGCCTGACCTGGCGGCGGGCGCCTTCGGCAGCACAGGCTTTACCGCGCCGCTTGGTCCAGGAACGTACAGCTACCTGTTTCAGGAATTGACTGGCGGGCAATCCAGATCTTACCAGCTCAGCTTCAATGTGGTGCCCGAACCCTCGTCGACAGCGCTCCTGATCCTTGCAGGTTTGGCAACGACGTTTCGGTTCCGGCGGCAAGTGGCCTGATTCCCCAAACGAAACGGGGACACCTCCAGTGGTTGTAAACATTCTCGCCCAGCCCAACGCGAAGGCGAGTGTAACCACGATCAACAATGATGCCTGCAGCCGGCAGCTGAGCGTCAACGGCGGGCTCAGTTTCCGTGCTTTCACTGCGCCGGCGCCCCGGCGGGCGGTTTCTCTTCGCGAATAACCAGTTGCGACCGGACAGGTCCGTCCAGTCAGTCTGAACCGTCCAGCCAGCTTGGCGAAGCAGTTCCGCGCAGGATCGCCAGCCGCGAACTGATGATTTGCTTTTCAGCGGGCGATTCAGAGACGTCAAGAGCCTGTTCGAAATGCCGGATCGCGGCGGCCCGTTTGCCGGCCTGCCAGTGAAGCTGGCCGAGGACGGCGTGCCAGAGTGGCCAGGGCTCAGGGAGGCTCTTGGCGGGGACGGCCAACAGGCGCTGGAGGGCAGCCTGTGGGCCGCGGCAGCGCGATTCGGCCACCGCCCGGTTGAGCTCGATGGCCGGACCGCCGACCTGGCTGGCAAGGTGTTCGTAGAGCTGCACGATCTGTTCCCAGTCGGTGGCTTCCGTGCTGGTCGCCCGGCAATGTTCCCAGGCGATCGCCGCCTCAAGGTGGTAGCGTGAGAGTGCGTCGCCAACGGCCGATCGCGCCATCCAGTCCATGCCTTCTCGAACCAGCTCCCAGTTCCAGGCCGACCGGTCCTGTTCCCCCAGCAGGATCAGCGCTCCCGCCGAATCAACCCGCGCCGCCGCCCGCGCGGCGTGAAAACAGATCAGTGCCGCCATGGCGTGCGTTTCCGGATCGTTCCCGACCAGATGCCGGCTTAGCAGCCGCGCCAGCCGCAAGGCTTCGTCGCACAGGTCCTGCCGGATCGGCGACTCGGCCCGGGCCGACAGATAGCCTTCGTTGAAGAGCAGATAGATCGCGGCCCGAACCGCGTCCAGACGGCGCTTCATCCATGGATGGTGCAGCGGCTCCAGCTCGAGAGCCAGCTCGCGCAGTTTCACCCGCGCCCGTTCGATCCGTTTCTGAACCGTTGTTTCGGGAACCAGCAGCGCGGTTGCGATTTCGCGCGTGCCAAAGCCGGCGACCGTCTTGAGGGCCAGGGCCACGCCGGACTCGGCCGGAATTTCCGGATGGCAGCAGAGAAACAGCAGCCGCAGCGGCTCATCGCCAATCTCGCCAGCGAGTTGCACCGGTTCGGCTTCCGCGATTTCATCCCCAGCGCCTGGCGGCTGGCCGGCGAGGAACCGGTGATGCAACCGCGCGCGGCGCAGCTGGTCAACCGCCAGCCGCCGCGCGACCTGCAGCAGCCACGCCGCCGGCTGGTCAGGAACACGGCCAAGGCCCCACGAACGCAGGGCCCGCCGCATCGCTTCCTGAACCGAATCTTCAGCCAGTTCCAGATGCCGCGCGCCGAGTGTCCGGACGAGCACCGCCACGAGCCGTCCGTACTCGTGGCGAAAGAAGTGCTCGACCAGCGGGCTCTGTTCGGTCATCGCCGGCGTTCCCCCGACAGTCGCGGATCACTCCGTGGTCCGGGCTGCATGGTTCGCGCTCCCTCCGCCGGTTTACGCGAAGCCCGCGAACTCGCGGATTTCAACCGCGCCACCCACCATCGCGATCGGGCAGGCGCGGGCGATCGCCACCGCCCGGTCGTAGTCAGGGGCTTCGATTACCGAGTAGCCGCCGAGCATCTCCTTGGCCTCGACGTAAGGTCCATCCGAGACGATCCCGCCGGGCTTGACCACCCGGCCGGTCGGCTGCAAGGCGTCGCCACCGTCGACGACAGCGCCCGGAAACTTCTCAAACCACTGTCCCCACAGGGCGAGGAACTGCTGCATCTCCTCGGGCGAAGGCTGGGGGCGTGGTTCGACCGGATCGCGGTAAATGAACAGGAACTTGGCCATGATCTGATTCTCCAGAAACGGGGACTGACTGTCGGCCGGCCCATGGGCAGTTTGCCCGGAACGCAGGTCGGCGATTCAACAGCTGGACGGACGGCAATCCGGGATTCCGACAGTCTTTTGCAATAATCCGGGAAAAAAAGGGCGCAGGCCGGTCAAACCCCGTTTTCCAGTCCGTCCGGCCCGGAACCGGGATGAGGAAAACCGGCGGTCCGGACAATGGGAACATCGCTGGCCGATCCTTCAGCAAGCTGGTTAAACAGTTCTTCCATGATCGCCGCCCGAACTTCCAGCTCTGCCTCCTCAAATGTCCGCTCACCGCGCCGCAGTTCGAGGCTCTTGATGATGTGCAATCCAACGCGGGTCTCGACCGGCAAGGATACTTCGCCCGGCCGGAGGGCAAAAGCGGCTGCCGCGAAGGCTTCCGGCATTGGCCCGTGAAAACCAATCCAGCCCATGTCGGGCCGCTCTGTCAACCTGGCCAAGGGCGACATCGACCACTGCTTTACTGCCATGTCCCATTCCAGCCGGCTCCGTCGCAATCGGTCGGCTACATCGGCGGCTTCCTCCCGGATCCTGGTTACGGCCATCTCGTCGCGCGGATCGGGCCACTGCCAGAGGATCTGGTCAACGCGGAGGGTTGAGCCATCGAACCGGAAATGGTGCGCTTCAAAAAAGCCTTCCACGACCGCTGGGGTCAGCTCCGCGTCGAGCCGCTGTTGCCAGGCCAGCTTCCAGAGCAGTTCGCGGTCGAATTCGCCTTCGCTCAGCCCGGTCCGCACGATGTGTGCGGACAGCGTTTCGCCACGCGCCGCCAGCTCGGCCTCCAGCCGGGTCCGTTCCAGCTTGACTGCGGACTTGCCTGGGGCCTCGCGGGCCGCGAGCAGCTGACGGAGCACGACCTCGCGCCGGATCAGGTGCTCCAGCGCCTCGCCCAGCAACCGTTCCGTGGCCGCGCGGTCGAACTGGCGGAAGCGGGGCACCGTCCGCTCAAGATGCAGGATCACGCGCCGCGCGAAAACCGGCTGGCCATCGACTGTCGCCGCGATTTCAGGCAGTCCGGCCAGCCAGTCGGGCTGCGGCGGCTGCGGTTCCTGTCCGCGAGCGGCTTTCGTGTCAGCGTGGAGAGCCAAAAGCGCCAACCCGACCGCCAGCCAACGTGGGCCAGGCTTCCAGCCTGTCGTCAGTCTGTTTTTCATTCGATGACAGATCAAAAAACGTGGCCCACGTTTGATGAGCCTCGCCCACTTTTATACTCCACCCGGATTAAACTGAGAAACTCGTGGCGGAAGCTGCCAGCAGCTGGTGCCGACGCGTGCTCCGGCGGCGACGGTTCGCGAAAGACATGTCCGATGCAACGACCGGAATGTTTTGGCAGTACCGCGCGGAATTCTGGCCGGGGGGTTGGCAAACGGGAGAAGAAACGCGGACTGGTCCAGTTGCGCGCATTTCAAGCTCACGAACAACAGGTCTTTGAAGTGGTCCGCGTTTGTCAGGCGACTGGGGCGGGCGGCCAGGATGGTGATCGAAGGGAGTGGCGTCGGGTTGGGCGGAAAGTTTGCCAGGGTGTCTGGCTGGCCAGAACCTGGTGCGGTCGTTCGTGGCAGTGGTAGTTGAAGTACTCACTCAGCCCCTGGTGATAATCGGCACCTGAGCAGTACTCCTTGGGTTAGCTGATCTCGTATTTCACCGTCCGCCACAGCCGCTCGATCGAGACGACGTCGAACGCGCGTCCCTTGCCGTCCATGCTGGTCACGACCTGTTCCTGATGCAGTCGCGCCGGGAAGGGCCCGGTCGGCCGCAGCGAACGGCTTTGGGACCTTGCCGACCAGCGGCCGCGCCACACGGACAGATGGCGTGCAAATGGGCGGAAAACGCTGGACCGGAAATGATGGCGTGCCTGGCCAATCGCCTCGAAGACGAGCACTCCCGCACCAGCCTCTGCGTCCACTCCCGCTCCGCATGGCAAACACTACGGCGCGGCAGATCCGTCAGACCGAGGTGCGGACTGGAGCGGCCCCGAATTCGGACTTGGACTTATCAGACGTTCTGAGTCAAAGAACCTTCGAAACTTTTATCTGCCGACGATTTTTTTCTCAATTTCGAGCAGGTCTTCAGCACGACTGAGAGCTGGATCAGCTGCCTCTTGCAGGCCGATCAGAGCTACGGCAGAAAATGTTAAACCGGCCACGAAAAGGCCCATCAAAAAGATTGGAAATGTGCTCACGATCTACCGCCTTTAAACGAGAGCACGAGGCACCCAAGGGCCAAAATGGAGGGAACCCAAAGACCAACAAAGGCGCCCTCTTCCCGATGGCCACTAAACCAGAGAGAAACCGAGAACAGAAAGGACAAAGCAGCCGCGACCAGAAATAGGTATACCCCGACTTGTTTCCTGCTCATGGCCCAGCGGTCCTGTTTGTTGATGATTGCCTGCCCGTCTCATCCCCGAAAAACAGGCGTGCTCCAGTTACTGCTTGACGACATCCGGGGTTGTGCCGCTCTCGTTTCTTTCAACTTCATCCAGTTGCTTGCGGACTTCGTCAGCTTCCGCAGTTTTCTCATCGCTTTTTTTTCGATTCGTGCGTGAGAGCTGGAAAGCTTCGTCGAGGAGCTGCCTGTACTTTGTTTCCAGGTTAAGCTTTTTGTTTTTAAGTCCAAACATCAATTCAACTTTCAGGTGCCTCGTTGTTGTCGCGGCCAACCACTGGCTTACCGCAGAACCGATGTTTGGGCTCCGGGTTAACAGACTGAACGAGAATGGCCAGGCGCTGCGATTCCGCCAAACCCCTGGCGAGCTGTAACTGACCGGTCCTGCCGGGTTTTGCGTGCGTCAGCCGGAATTCTGCTTGATGAAAAGCCCCAATGCTGGGCAGAAAACCTGATCCACTCCCGGACGACCAGCACCTCCGGGCACTTCTCCTTCTGCTTTTCCAGCAACTCTTTCGAAAACATCGCGACCTCCCAGAAAGTCCATGGTTCCACCTAACCGGAGGTCCACGTCGCCCAAACTGCTGGCGTTCAATGCATGTTCACAGGGCTGGTCTCACGGCTTCTGCTACGGCGAAAGGTCTTGTTGATTCCCGAGCGAGGAACAACGAGCTGGCCCCGCGTTCAGGGCAATGGGATGCCGAGCAGCACGAACGGAACCTGCAGTTTCACGATCGCCGCGGGAGTGCGGTAGACCAGCGCGGCGTCAGCGGGAATTTCCGGAAAAAAATAGGTCACGCCATAGAGAAACTCGGCTTGTTGCCAGGTTTCAGAAGCGATCGGGTCAAGCCGCTCGCCGTCCTTGCGCCGCAGGTAGACTTCGTTTTGCTGAGCCCAGCCGAGGTGGCTTTCCATGCCGTCTTCGGGCTGATCGAACGAGAGGCTCAGCCGCAACGCTTTCAGATCAAGGTTATCGCTGATCCCCGCAAACGTGACGGTCGCGCCGGCGCGGGTCTGTTGGGTATCCTCGGCCAGTCTCGCGAGCCCTTCAAACTCAAATGTTTCAATCCGGCCCGGGACTGTCATTTCGAATGTCCCGGAGATGCTTTTGAGCGACTCGACGCCGCGGTCAAACAGCGGCAGGGAAAGTCCCGTTTCCGACTGCGAGAACTCGGGCTGAATCATGATCCCGGCGACCTGATCGGGCGTCCCCGCCTGATACTCGCCGTCGAACTCGTCGATGATCGCGACCGTCGACATGGGCAGCCGGAGGGCGATCGGTTTGAGCCGGGGCTCCCACGAGACCCGCAACCGCAGGAGCGTTGCGTTGGTCTGGGGACTTTCAAAGTTCCTGGCTGCGTCGGCGCGCAGCAGTTCCAGCAGCAGGACGCTGGAACTGGTCCGGCAGGGCAATGCCGCTCTGCCCGATCCGGGTCCGCCGAAGACCAGTTGGCCCGGCTCGCCAGCGAAGTGGTCGTGAAAGATGCCCGATTTTTCTCCGATCTCGCCAACCACGGTCCAGAATTCTGCCCCGTCCCAGTTGGCTTCGACGTCGCGGTCCTCCAGCTCGCCTGGCGCGTCACCCGCCAGCTGGACATTGTTGCCGGTTTGTTTGCGAATCGCCGCGAGGACGGCCGCGATCTTGTGCTTGCCCTTGAGCGTGATGGTGGAGGGCTTGCTGACCGACTCGACCGCTTGCCGTTCCAGTCCGGTCCGGACACGCAGCAGGCGCTCCTGCATGTCGGTCGGCTGGTCCGCGCTGACGGCCGGCAAATAGTCGAGCGCAAGCGGTCCCATCGCCAGCAGTTCTTTCTCCGCCGAGTCGCGGGCCGCCAGGTCGTCGGCCTGCAACGCCACCTGCAGTTCGCTGATCCGGTTGATCAGCTTCATCGGGTCGACTTCGTCGTCCTGGAGACCATTGGCGGCTGGCGAAAAGAAACCACTCAGGCCAACGACCAGAAGCCCGGCCAGGATCCTGGCGCAACGGTCGGCGGAACTACCGGCATAACCGGCAGCGGCGACACGAACAACTGTCTGGAACTGCATCGGGCAACCTGGTGGGAAGCAGCGCGCCAAGCGGCAAAAACCTAGTGTTGGATTATCTTCCGCGCCACGGGCCGGATGCAACCATCTCCGCCCGGCAGCCCCACAGGCATGGCTCCATTCGCGTTCGCAGGCCGCAGCTCAACCGCGTGGTCCGCCGCCAGCTGGCTGGGCCTGGTCCTCTGGCAGGCCTTGCCGGTCGTCGCCCAAGGGACGGGCAAGGAGCTGGTTTCGCTGACCATTGGAAAGCGGCAAGTCGAAGGCCGGCTGCTGGCCGCCGACAACCAGACCGTGGTGCTGCTCCGTCGCGAAGGCAGCATGAACTTTATTCCGCGCGACAAGGTCGCGGCGATTGAACCGACCGGTCAGAGATTCACGGCCCAAACCGCCGATCTGCTGCGGGCCAGCCTGCAGACCGAGTTTGGCGGGGGCTACACCGTGTCGCAAACCGCCCACTTCGTCGTCGTCCATCCGCCGGGGGATTTTCAGAAGTGGGCCACGCCGTTCGAAGACCTGTTCCTCCGCTTCGGCCACTATTTTTCGAGCCGTGGTTTCGCCGTGCCAGAACCGGACTTTCCGCTCGTGGCCGTCGTGCTCAACACCCGCGCGGAGTTTGACCGCTTCCTGAGCCAGCACCAGCCGGCCGATGCCCAGGTGCTCGGCTACTATGCGCCGCGGAGCAACCGGATCATCACCTACCGCCAGACCGTCGAAGGCGGCGGGCAGCTGCAGGATCTCAGCACCATTGTTCACGAGGCGGCCCACCAGACCGCTTTCAACACCGGCATCCACACCCGCTTCGCCGCCTGCCCGCTCTGGATCAGCGAAGGGCTGGCGACGATGTTCGAAGCCCGTGGCGTTCATAGCAGCGCCTGGTACGGCCGGATCGACGAACGGATTCACGCTGGCCGGCTCAAGCTCCTGCTCGCTCTCGCGGCGCGGAAAGGCGACATTGAAATCAGCGAGCTGATCCAGCGCGATGACCTGTTCCGGAGCGATCCGGATTATGCCTACTCGCTCGCCTGGGGCCTCACGTTCTACCTCGCCGAAACGCAGCCGCGCGAGTACTTTGACTTTCTCCGCTCGACCGCCAGGGCCGAGCACTTTGCCGAGTATGGTTCCGTCGAGCGGCTGGAGGACTTCGCCGCGGCCTTTGGCAACGACTGCCAGGGCCTGAATGCCCGGATGTGGCAATACCTCCGCAAACTGCCGGTCGAGTAGTGCGCTCACTCGGTCCGGGGCTGGCCTGTCAAAAAATGAGCCTGAGGCGCTAGCCGAGAACGCTGATTCAGCCATAAACTCACACCCAAGGGAATCGGCTAGCGCCTCAG
>JANOFL010000356.1:0-5011 GCA_031405895.1 Planctomycetota bacterium | reverse complement strand
CCCTCCGTGTCCGGCGCACGACACGGAGGGCTGACGCCCTGCCGCTCGCCAAACTCAAAAATGGCTGCGCGAAGTAGAGTTCGACAAGTCAGTCTTCGCCAGGCGGATGACGGCCGCCACGGGACTGTTTGCGGTCGGACTGGCGTTTCTTGTCACCCAGCCGTCGTTTGACCGAGCCGCCGGTGGGGCGAGTGGCGATCCGTTTTCGGGGAGCGACCGACGCACGCAGGACCAATTGCCGCAGACGATCGCGACACGCCTCGACGTTCCGCTTCTGGTCGCGGTGCTCATGGCTGGAGATGATCAGCTCACCCGCGACGCTGATCCGCGTCGCGGCGAGTCGCAACAGCCGGTGAAGCACGGCTGGCGGGAGCGCGGCGGAAGTCGCAGGAGACCAGCGCAGTGTGGCCTTGCTGTTGACCTTGTTGACGTTTTGCCCGCCTGGGCCGGGCGAGCGGGAAAACGTGAACCGCAATTCGGCTTCAGGAATGGTCAGCCGGTCATTGACGACAAGGTCGGCCATTGCAACTCGGTCAGGAACAGGCCCGCTTCAACTGGATTTCGCCCAATGGTACCTGCGTTGAAAGTAGCAGGCACATTCCATGTGCCTGCTACTTTCGGCCGGCCAAGGCAGCCCATCAGCTGAGGCGGCGGCGCGGGACCAGTGGCTCGGCAACCAGCAGGGGAACCACCGCCGCCGCGCCTTCGGCCGGAACGGGATGAAACGGTACCGGGATTGCGCAGGCCTCAAGATACTCCCGGCAAGCCATCAACAGGTCGTCATGGCCGAGGAATTCAAACTCGCTGCCATGCAGCTCGATCTCGATTGGACCAGAATAACGCTGACAGCGAAGAAGGTTGAGCCACGCGAAAACGGAGAGATTCCCCGCCCCGGGCAGGCAGCGGACCGGATGACCCAGCCGGTCCGTTCGCCAGTCGGCGAGCTGGACCAGGGCGATCCGGTCGATCACCTGGGGCAGCAGCTTGACCGCGGCTGAATCGCGGCCGAGATGGAACAGGTCGGCGACCAGCCCGAGCTGGCTGGCCGGCCAGCCGGAGAGCAGGTCCGCGGCGCAATCCAGCCGGCCAGTAAAATCCAGACGCTCAGCTTCCGGCCCCAGAACTGGCTCCAGCGCCAGGCGAACGTCATGGTCGGCCGCACAGGGGACCAGTTCATCCAGCGCCAACCGCAAAAGCCGTCGCAAGTGGCTGCAGGTGTGACCATTGCGACCACCCGGATAGAGAATCAGCGTTCGGGCACCGAGCACCGCCGCGTCGGCGATCGCTTGCTGACCGTCTTCGATCGCGTCCTGGAACGAGCGCCCGTCGCTGCCCGTAAACCCGCCTGCCCAGGAAAGGCTGGACACGCCCATTCGCATCTCGTGCAGCAGGTCGGCAGCTTCCGCCACGCCGCATTCATCGACCTTGGACCGGGACAGGCCGATCGAGCTGAACCCCCAGTGCGAGTACCGGATCAGGTCGCGAAACAAACTCCAGTGACGCGTGGAAGTCTGGCTGACGGCGACCGAATCAGGAACCATCGACGGTCTCCCGGCAAGGGGTTGTCCATTCAGGGGGTGGCCAGTATGCGGAATGGAATGCCGTCTGTAAACCTGACAATCGGACGCCGGGCAATCGTCGACGTCGAAACACGCTCGCGCTCGAGCCAGTTGTTGCGGTCCGGCCTGACAGCCCATCTCGGGTTGCGCAGCTCGAAAGTGCCGCGCCGCATCAGACATCCGGCCGAGCCAGCATGGACGCCACGCTTTCGCACGGGATCAGAATGCCGGCAGAAAGGCCGCGGGAGTGCGTTTCGCAAAATGCCGTACTGACCGCTAACCAGACGCGTGACTACGGAGTGGTCAGCGACAGTCGCTGAACAATCGGGATCCGACCCTGCCCCAACGCCCGCTGCACTGTCCACCATGCCAGCACCGGACCGCTATCGCGGAATCCGGAAACCGCCGTTTCCCGATTGCGTGAATGCGATAGAATTTGTTGAACTTGGGATCAGACTGACAGCAGCATGCGTGACATCGGCGAACGGAGATCGCGGTAACCGGTTCAGAGTGACCAGTCTACGGCCGGGCATTTCGGCCGTGAACCTTCCGCGATCCTGATCCCGTAGTGGTTTGGAAACGATGGTGGTTTCACAACCCGCAGGAGGCCTTGCATGAACGCGCTCGAGTGTGTGCATGTCGAGTACCCCGACGACGATGTCCAGAGTCGGGTGGCAAGTTTTCTGGGAACGCGCCAGCTGCACGAGTTGAGCCGGCTGAATGTCGCAGTGCGAAATGGCACCGTGACACTGGATGGAACAGTCGGATCGTTCTATGAAAAACAGGTTGCGATGGACTCCTGTCGCCGCGTTGCGGGAGTTCGCTCGCTGGTCGACCAGATCCAGGTAAGGCGCGAGCCGGACGCCGGTTCCACGAAGAAGTTGGCTTTGACGGGACGTCTGCCGCGCTGAAGTCGGGCGATCGGGTGGCGTGCGCACACCACCGGCGGCCGGGTGCCCAGTGGCGAAGCCGTTCGATCTGCCGGACCGGCTATCGCCGCAACGTGGTCCGGCCCACACCAGGTGAGAGCCGTTCCAGTTCGGCCATCAGCGTCGCTTCGTCCTGCAGCAGCCCCTGCAGCCGCGTCAAACTTTCGCCGGCCCGCGATTCAATCGCGGCCATTGCCTTGCCGTACTGGAGGTGAACCGTTTCGATGGCGGCGTTGAGCGCTTGCTGTTGCCGGGTCTGCCGCGCGGCGTTGAGGGCGCTCATGAGGGCTTCGCCCGGGCCACCATTGACGGTGACCTCCGTATGGCCCTTGAGCTGTTCGACGCCAATCCGGCAATTGAATCCGGTCGGCGCTCCGGCAAGTGCGGGCGACAAATCCACTTGATTGGCCCCGATCAGCGCGGACACCAGTGGATGAAGGCTGGCAATCCTGGCATGGTCATGTTCCAGGTTGAGCAGAATCTCGCCCTCGACCAGTTCATTGGCCGACCAGTTAAGACGGGCATCGACCGAAAACGAACCGGCTCCGGTTTCCATTTCCAGCAACCCGGCCGTGCCCAGTCTCAGACCGGGCAAATGGATCGCCGAACTGGTGAGGTGAACCTGGCCCGAATCCGGACCGGCACAAGTGCACTCGACCAGCAGGTGATGCGGCCCCTGCCCGCGCAGAACAAGCTGAATTGGGGCCAGTCCGGTCGGGCCCGCGCTCGACAGGTTTTCGGCGGTCAGGACGTACTCGAACCGCGCGCCAGGCAGCCGGGCCGTGCCTTCGAGGACAAGTTCACGGACCTGAATGCCCGGCGCTGCCGAGCTGCCATGCAAGTTGATCGTGCGGCCGCCCGAGCCACCGGAACCGGGTGTTCGCTGAGCCAGACAAGCGTGTCGAATGGCCTTCGTCCATGCAAGGACCTGTTCGGCCAGCCGCGTGGCCTCGGGCCGCAGCAGGGCGGCGTCGGCGAGGTCTGCGCGCCCCAGCACCACCGGGACGGCCTGAAACGCGGCCTGAATCACGGCGAGATCGACATCACGGGCCTTCCCCAGCGCAGCCAGATCGGCGGCGCGGGCTGATTCAATCGTCGCCAGCCGAAAGCGTAACGGTTCCGCGACTTCGTTCAGCCGGCGGACCTTTTCGGCGCTCTGCTGGCGGAGCAGGCCTTCCCGAAGCGGATTGTCGGGGGATGGATCGCCGGTTTGGCGGATGGCGGCCAGCCCATCGGCCAGGGCTTGCGAGGCTGGCTGGAGCGATCCGCCAAGTTCCTCCCAGCCGCGAACGAGCGGCGTCGCAACCGCCTCGAACCGGGGTTCGGGAATGTTCGCCTGTTCGACGGCAATCGAATCGACCCAGGCTCTGGCCTCGGGCGGAACTGCGCTGAAGGCAGCGCTGACGTCGGCAACGGTCTCGCTGCTCGCCCGGTGCCAGGCCGATGCAAGCTCAGGTCCAAGCAGTGCATTGATGGCCGCCGAGTGAACGCCACGCGCTGACAGCCGGTCAATCACGACCTCGCCGTCAAGCCAGCCCCACTTCGCGACGCGCGCTTCGGCCTCGCTGGCGAGCGTCGCCGCCGCGGCGTCGATCAACACACCATTCACACGCGGACCTGCCGCGATTTCGGAGACGAGAATCCGGAGAGAACCGGGACGTCCGGCGACGAGCCGGAATGTCCATTCATTGCCGGTCTGCCGGCCGAGCCACTGGACGGCGGATTTCTGCATCAGGCGCGGCGCAAACAGGCCGGCAATCAGCAGCAGAAGGCCGAAGATCGCCAGTCGGGTTGCGAAAATGGAAAACCTGCCGCTTTTCATGTCGGGTCGATCCCCGGATTGACGGCCCGCCCGGCATCCTGAATCAGCCAGCGGGTCAGTGCGAAACGGCTGAACAAGGCATTCAGCTTGCGCTGGATGCGTTGGGCCGCAAACAAACCGGTGAAGAACAGGGGCACCGCGATCATCAGACCGCCCGCGAGTGAACCCGTGACGAGCGTGTTGTTCCAGTGGCACCAGCAGCCGCCCGGAGATTCGCTGAGCAAAACCCACAGTGGCTGCAGGCGGGGCGCGGTCAACAGGTCGAAACCCAGCTGCTCGAATGGGCCCGCCAGGGTCCGCGCCACGAGCCAGCCGCCCGCCCAGCCGGCTGCACCGGTCAGCAGGTTGGCTCCACTGAGCAGCAACACGACGGCGAACACCACAACAAGCAGCGACTGAAATGGAATGCAGCCCCCCACCAGCCCGAGCGCGAGACCGGCTGCCCATTGTCGGGGCGAATCCATGCCGCGAACGGTGCTCAACAAAAACCGGAACATGGCAGTCCTGGCTGAAAAACTGGCCCGCGCAGAAGGCCGCACCCCAATCGGGTGCCTCCACCGGCGGAAAACGGACTGGCTTCTAGAAAAAATCGCCGGTGCTGTAAACTCTGATTGGGCCTGCTGAGGTCGGGCCGGATGTAGCAGGCACATTCCGTGTGCCGTCCATCCGGGCTTGCGGACGGCACACGGAATGTGCCTGCT
>JANOFL010000305.1:0-4402 GCA_031405895.1 Planctomycetota bacterium | reverse complement strand
CAATCATGACCGCGCGGTGAATAGAAGTGGTTTCGCTCCAGCGCTGGTGGTCAGACATGTTTGCCGCAATTAGAGCAACGCACCCGGGTCAATCGTGCGGGAAGGGCCGCCGTTTCGCAAGCCACCGGCGGCCGTTAGGATTGTCCCGGACTGGGCGCAGCCACCCGGCGAAAAAAGATTCCATGGACGCGGCGATTTGCATTCCGTGACGAGTGGGCTGGTTTGCACGTGTTGCACGATGGGAGTTGTGTCTTGAAGACGGCCCATCACCTCCAGCCCAAAATGCGAACAGCGCCGTGGCTGGCCGTGGCCATCCCGTTGCTGATGTGGCCGGCTGTCGGCTGCGAACGGCAAGCCGTTCCGCCCGCGCCGGCGGCAGCCGGCTTGGCCGCGCCGGTTGAAATTGGCTGCGAAGTCCTGTTTCACGGCCGGGCTGCGGATGTTGCGGGCAAGGTTTCGGTCCCTGCGGGGGCTACGGCATTCGATGCGTTGCAGGCCTTTGCCGACCAGCAGGGATTGGCCGTTGAACACCGCGGGAACGGCGCGAGCCTGTTCGTTGTGTCGATTGGAAGCGTGGTCAACGAAGGTGCCACGGGAGACAACTGGGTCTATCTGGTCAGCGACCAGCTCGGCGACCGCAGTGCGGGTGTCCGGAGCGTCAGTCCGGGTGACCGATTGGTCTGGCGCTTCGGGCGTTATCCTTGACGTCCAACCGGCCCAGGTCAAAATAGTGGCTTCGCAACGTCCGGCGCGGGATTCGCGGCCAGTTTTGCAAGCCTGGAGTTCCCGAATGAGCCGACAAGGGCCGATTGTTGATCGTGACTGGCTGATTGCCGCCGGGCTCGTCCTGATCGGGATCGCGAGTCGCGAACTGCTGGTTGACTGGCCGAATTTCAAGCCTGTCAATGCGGTTTGCGTTATCGGAGGCCTGCTGCTGTCGCGCTGGTGGCTGGCGGCTTTGGTTCCCATAGCGATCGCAGCCGTTTCAGACTGGCGGCTGGGAGGGCTTCCGGTTGAGCTAACCGTGGCCGTGATGTTGGCCTATTGGCTGAATCTCGCCGGCTTCCGATTCGCGGCGGGACGATGGCCCAAACAGGGCAATGGGTCGTGGACCAAGATGGTGATTGCGGCCGGAGTCCTGGCAAGTGCCGTCCAGTTCTACCTGACCACCAACTTCGCGTTTTGGCTTGGCAGCGGCTTGTATGTCCGCGACTGGAGCGGATTGGCCAGCTGCTACCTGGCCGGGATTCCGTTTTTCTGGCGGACGCTGGCCGGCGATCTGCTGTTTCTCGCCGCGCCCCTGCTGGCCTGGCAGTTTGCTATGGCGCGACATGCGGCACCGCAACACGATAACGGCGCGATGGTGCCTGTCAGCGAGTGAGCCGGTTCTCGAAATAAAGTCTCGTTGGGCCGGGCCGCGAAGACTGTTCAGGCTGACTTAGGCCAGCTCTGGCTCGTGATCTGTCGCAAGTCGACTGAAGGATCAGCCGGCACGCGTTAGCGTCCGGTTTTGGCGCATCAACCGGGGGCTAACGCCCGGCGGCTGATCCAAACTTCCAGCTTTGACAAAACACTAGTTCGACGCGCCTGATGCCGGCGTGGTGCTGGCGGTGGTTGCCGGGGTTGCAGGTGGCGTCGGGTTGGCTTCCGCCGCCGGTAAAAGCTCGCGGAGCTTGACCGAGTGTTTGGCAAACATCTCCATCATCTTGACCGTGGTGGAGTTCTTCACCGCGTTTTTGTCGGCCGACAGGACCGGTTCGGCGGAGGCCCGGCTTGGCCGGGCACCCAGATCCGTCAGGCCTTCATCGGTGTCCTTCATGGCTGCCGCGAGAATGTTTTTGGCGGACGACGCCATGCCTTTGGCTTCTGGAGGCGTTGCCGGGAGGTTGTTCAGCACGTCAAGCGTTTTTTGGCAGATGTAGATGGTCGCCTTGCTTCGTCGGCGAACCAGGTTGAGTTGGTA
The DNA here is from genome assembly GCA_031405895.1 of Planctomycetota bacterium. GTDB lineage: Bacteria > Planctomycetota > Planctomycetia > Pirellulales > Pirellulaceae > BJ22. Next base: position 2,439 of record JANOFL010000305.1, on the reverse strand, counting down.
ATTGGGCAGATCGAACTCGCGCCAAGACTTTAGTTTGGCGGGGTCATTGGCTTGGGGACCTTGGCCACCAGCGCCGCGACTGCCTCCGCCGCCAGCCCCGGATCCTCCGCCTCGATCGCCTCCTCCTTCACCTTCGCTGGCAGTGCCCGGAGCGCCGGGACCGCCACCCGGCCCACCGAGACCAAGACCACCACTGCCCACGCCACGGCTGCCACCGCCACCTTCTCCGCTACCCTGGTTTTGCGATCCCGTATCAGGCTTGAAGTCCGGGTCGACGAGATAGACGTTGCCCCACAGCAGGTTGACCGCGATCAGGTCTTCGATCATGAACCGGATTGACTTCGACTCGCCGTCCATCCCGTCGGAAGCAAGCCGGGTAATGCTCTCGACCGCAGCGGTGATATCCGCCGGGTTGGCAGCAGGAGTGTATTTCAGCCGGCTGAGTGCATCCGCTGCATCGAGGCGGAGGTTGGCGTTCCGCGCCCCGTCGGACACGATCAGATTCAACTCGCCCATCGACGCCGGATCACCGAGAAAGCCCAATATTTGCACAGCCCGCCGCTGCAAAACATCGACCGTGTCCTCGTTCCATTGGGCTTGTCCGCCGGCGGTACCCGCGAGGATCGCCTGGGCGACGGCGCGGACTCCGGAAACATCGTGATGGGATTCAGCTCCCTCGATCTCGGCCACATGGGCCAGTCCGCTGACGGCGGCGGCGAAAACGAAGTCGGGCGTATCGGGTGCCGTGCAGAGCCCGACCAGAAAATCAATCGCAGGCTTGTAGGGCACCGGGAAGACAGCGGCGGCGGGATCCCCTTCGCGGTCCTTGAGCAGGCTGGCGAGGATGATCGCATTGACCCGGACCGCAGGATGAAAATTCCCGTTCGCCAGCCGCTGGCACATCGGCAGCGTCAGGGTGTCGAGCAGGTACTGCCGGTTCGCACCGGTGCGATTGCTGACGAAGTCCTTGATGAACTGCGCGCGGAGTTCGCCGAGTTGCGAAACCGTCGCGTCGGCGTTTTGCGCCATCGATGGAAAGACGTAGTCGTTGAACCAGGCATCGAACGACTCGTCGCGCGGCGTTGCCGTTGAAAGAACCTGAATCGCTTTTGCCTTGCCAGCGCTGACTTTGGCTTTGGCTTCGCGGTTGCGGGCAAGGATCGCTTTCTTCTCGGCCGGATCGGCAAACTCCGTGGGCTCGGGCAGCACGATGAAATCGGCGGCCATCGGCAGCTCTTCGTAGGCAGCTTGTGCCGGGGCAGCTTCAGCCTGCAACGCGGGTGCAGCGAAAACGCTGGATCTCTGGACGAACCCCAAACCAAGCCAGCAAACTGTTAGTGCCAACCCGGCCTTCAATCGCAGGCCTGTCCAAACGTTGCTGCCTCTGCCACCGAACCGTTTTCCGTTCACGTGTTTCCTCCCGTCACATTCCAGCCGTCGAGAATTCCCCCGCCACGCCATTCGGCATTCCACTGCCTGAAAGGCGCAGCGGAAAACCCGACCCGAGCCCTTGGGTCGGCCAAGCCCCATCCGGCACGTTTTCCGGTCAATCCACTTGCCCCGATTTGGCCCGATCACGCTTCCCTTTCAAGGATATCAGTCCGGAGCCGGGAATTCAAACAATCAGCAGCCGTTTTCAGGCTGCCGGCAGGGACTGCTCTCCCACCGGATCATCCGGAACAGCCGGAACGCGGAATTGCGAAAAAAAACACCGGGGCCCACAGGGCCCCGGTGTCATAATGACCGGCGTGACTGACCGGGCGGGAGCTTTCGGCACCATGCGGTAGCGCCGGCCGCCCAGCCGTTCCCCGGTTTCATTCAAACGCCTTGACGTTGAACTTGGAGTCGAGGAACGTGCCCAGGTAGAGTTCCCACGGGTTGATCTCGCACCGGTTGTCGGTGTAGCCCATAAGTTCCGGGTCCTCGGTCTCGTTGAGGACGAAACCGGGATTCAGGTAGCCGTCACCATTGGCGTCGTACAGGCGTCGAACGCTGCCGTCGGCGAACAGGATGTTGCAGTAGCGGCTGTGCCAGGCCCGCCAGTCGCGCGTATCCTGCAGGATCAGGGGCTTCGTGTTGGAGCCAGTGTACGGCGCCGCTGACGTCACGATGTCGCCGGCTTTCGGCAACGCGATCAGTTCGAACGCGGCAATCGCCGTACCGGTTGCCACAGGCAGGCACTTGCCAAGCCCGTCGGGCAGGCTCGGACCATCGTTAAACGACTCGGCCAGCGTGACACCAGCGGTCAGACCAAGTCGGGGGCTGAGGTCCGAAACCAGCGTGGCTTCCGCGGAGTCACCCTTGTCGCCGTCACCCAGCAAACCGATGACCGATGAAGACACTGCCGAACCATCCAGCTGGCGGAGTCGGATCGGGCCCTTGGTTGTCAGGTAGTTCTTCAGACTGCCGGTGGTCAGTCCATTCACAAACGCCGGCTCG
>JANOFL010000300.1:0-7961 GCA_031405895.1 Planctomycetota bacterium | reverse complement strand
CACCTTTTTCAACGGGCTGTTAGGGGAGCAGACCAGTGCCATTCGAGCCGGTCGCTTGCTGGACCGGCCACATTCAGAATCCGGCCAGTTCCACCGCCCATTTAGCCACCGCTTCCTGACTGGCGAACCAGAGATCAGTTGCTGCTTCGGCGGACGGTTCGATGGCCGGCTTTCGGTCCGCCAAAGCGTCCCGCCCTGCCAACCGCCGGACCGAAGCTGCACCGGGATCAGAATGCCGGGCGAACAATCCCGGTGGCGCGCCACGTTCTGGGAACCCGTACGGTTCTGCCCGCAATCCCGAACCTCGTCGCGACGAGCCGTTCCCGGCGTTCCCGCCGTCGTTGCCGGGGCGGAGGAATGTGCCGCCGAGATCGCCCCAATCATTTGTGCCTTCGTCGCCTTCGCCGGGCGCGGGAGGAGCGGGTTCCGGAGCCGGGGCCCCTTCCGGATTGGCGAGGACCCAGACTTCCCGGCCAGCCGTGCCGTTGGTGGCGCTAAAGACCAACGTCGTCGCGCCGACTGCAGCAAGGCTCTGCGGGCTGGAACTCGCCGCTCCCGGATTGATGTTCGAGACCAGCGTCGTCGAAGCACCGCCTACACCGCTCCGCCACAGCTCGCGGCCGTTCGTTCCATCGTCCGCGGAAAAGTAGACCAGCCCGTTGAGCACGGTCAGGTTCTGCGGCCCCGAGCCGCTCGCGCCGGGCCGGATGTCTTTCACCAGAACTGTTCCGGCGAAAGCCGAATTGCTCCGCCAGAGCTCGATCCCCGAACCGGTCTTGAAGGCGCTGAACATCAGCGTCCCGTTCATGTTGACCAGGCTGGATGGGTTGCTGCTCCCAGCCCCGGCCTCGATGTTGCGGACCATAAAGGTGCCGCCGAAAGCCCCATTGCTGCGCCAGAGTTCGGTCCCCGTTGGTCCCGTCATTGGCCGTGAAGACCAGCGTCCCCTTGTAGTTGACCAGATTGCCGATCCCCGAGTCGGCCGAGCCTGTGCGGATGTCGCGGACGAGAACCGTGTTGGCCGGTCCGGTCGATTTCCAGAGTTCGGCCCCGGTCGTGCCGTTGTTGGCGACCAGGTAGACGACGCCGCCGACGCTGGTCAGCCTGGCTGGACTGGAATCTCCTGCGCCGGGGTTGAGGTTGGCAACCATGAAGGTTTTGGTCCCCAGCCCTTCACTGCTTCGCCACAGTTCGCGGCCGTTCGTTCCATCATTGGCGGCGAAGAAGAGCACGCCGCGGTTGTTGACCAAACCGTCGGGATCGGAGCCGAGCGCCCCGCTCTGGATATCAAGGACGCGGTACGTGCCGGACGCCGCTCCGAGGCTGGTCCAGAGTTCACGTCCGCTGGTGCCGTTGTTGGCGGAAAAGTAGAGCCGGCCGTTGACGTTGGTCAGGCTGGCCGGATCGGAGCCGAGCGCCCCGCTCCGGATATCAAGGACGCGGAACGTGCCGCTGGCAGTTCCATTGCTGACCCACAGTTCGCTGCCGGTGGTTCCGTCATTCGCCGTGAAGAACAGCTGGCCATTGACGTTGGTCAGGTTGAGCGGGTTGCTGCCGACAGCACCGGCGAGGATATTCCTGACGAGGATCGTCCCGGCCGCCGTTCCGCTGGAGAAAAACAGTTCGCGACCCACATCCGGCCGGGTGGCGGTGAAGAAGAACCCGTTCCCCGTATGTGTGAACTGGTCGGGATCGCTGGCTCCGGCCCCGGCGACGATCTCGATCATCGACAGGTCGGAGGGTGGTGTGGCCGGCGCGACGCCGAGGCCGAAGACCTGTGTGATATTAGTGCCAAAGCCAGGCACGCCGGCTCCTGCGACACCAGGCAGCCGAACCCCCGGAGCGGCCACGCCAGGTCCCTTCACGACCGGCTCGCCACCACCGTCCATGACCCACAGCCCGCCAGAACCGTTTGGTTGGGTCCTGAAAAACAACCTTCCGTTGACGTTGGCCAAGGGGAGTGCCCAGGAATTGTCCAGCCCCGCAACGATGTCCATGACGAGCACGGTCCCCGCCGCCGTGCCGTCGGATTTCCACAGCTCATAACCGTGGGTAAAGTCGTTGGCCTTAAAAAACAACGTGCCGTTGACGTTCGTCGGCTTTAAACCAGACAGAGAATATACCTCCGGGCGGATGTTCTTGACGAGCGAGGTCCCCGCCGCCGTGCCGTCGGATTTCCACAGCTCATGACCGTGGATTCCATCGTTGGCCCGGAAAAACAACGTGCCATTGACGTTCGAAAACTCGTTTGGATACGAATGGCCCACCCCCGCCACAATGTCCTTGACGAGCACGGTCCCCGCCGCGGTGCCTTCGGATTTCCAGAGTTCCCAGCCGCTAATCCCGTCGTTGGCCTGGAAAAACAACGTGCCGCTGACGTTCGTCAGGTACGCCGGCGCCCCCCCGGACAAGCCTGCGACGATGTCCTTTGCGAGCACGGTCCCCGCCGCCGTGCCGTCGGATTTCCATAGCTCAGCGCCGTGGATTCCGTCGTTGGCCTGGAAAAACAACGTGCCGTTGACGTTCGGCAGGTAAGTTGGAAGCGAACTGTAAACATACGATCCGGATGCTCCCGCGCTGATGTCCTTGACGAGCACGGTCCCCGCCGCCGTGCCGTCGGATTTCCAAAGTTCACGGCCGTGGATTCCGTCGTGCGCATAGAAAAACAACGTGCCGTTGACGTTCGAAAAGTACCATGGAGAAAAGTCAATTGATAATGAAGATTCCATGCCCTCGTAGATATCCTTGACGAGCACGGTCCCTGTCGCAGTGCCGTCGGATTTCCACAGCTCATAACCCTGGTTTCCGTCGTTGTAACCGAAAAACAACGTGCCGTTGACGTTCGTCAGATACCGTGGAGTCGAGTTGTTTGCCCCTACGAGGATGTCCTTGACCAGCACGGTCCCCGCCGTCGTACCGTCGGATTTCCAGAGTTCCCAGCCGTGGATTCCGTCGAATGCACTGAAAAACAACGTGCCGTTGACGTTCGTCAGTTCCCGTAGATACGAATCGACTCCCCCTGGGTGGATGTCCTTGACCAGCGCGGTCCCCGCCGCGGTGCCGTCGGATTTCCAGAGCTCACTTCCGTGGAATCCGTCGTCGGCATGGAAAAACAACGTGTTGTTGACGTCGGTGAACTCGCCCGGAGGGTTTACATCAGTAAAAAAATTACTTAACAACACCGGCATCCCGGCCAACATCGTCCGCGGCTCCAGCTGCTCGAGCTTCATTCCTCCGGCAGGCCCGCCGGGCCGCTTGCGCCGGGTTGTTTGGGTTCGGTAACCGGCTCGTTTCTCACGATCGCCGCGATAGTCCAGGTCTGGCAGTTCGGACATGGTTCATCTTCTGACAAAGTTGCGCGAGACGAGGGGGCAGCCCGCGAATTTTTCGGGACAGTACGCTGGCCAGAAAGCCGGTTCCAGCCAGCCTCGACTCAGTCCAGACGGGTGAGTCTGGCTTCAAGTCCGAGAACCGAGAACAGGTTATCCCGTTCGGACAGCCCGTTTTCGGCGGGGGCACCCGGACCGTTTCGATCCGTCTCGACCGGCCCGAACCCTGCCAATTCAATCTGCCCGTCCAGGACGTGCCCCAACTCCAATTGGCCGGACGGGATTTCAGGTCGACGATCCGGTGAGCCAGACAGGAAGCGGGTATTCGTCCTCAGCCGGCGCGATTGCCAGATCTGGGCCGCGGCCCATCCATCGAATTCAATTTCTTCCACGCCGGAAGGAATGCCCGGTCTGGATGCCGGTCCGGCCATCCGCATTGCCGGCGCCGGAATCGGGTTCCGCAGAACCCAGGTTTCGCGACCGTTCTCGCCCGCCATCGCCGACATCACCAGCGTGGTCGCACCTGCCGTAGCCAGGTGCATCGGAAGGGAGTCCGCACGGCCCGTCCGGAGGTCTGCGACCAGGTTCGTCGAAGCGCTGGTTCCCGTGCTCGACCAGGGCTCGATGCCGTGCGCGCCGTCGTTGGCGACAAAGAACAGCCGGCCATTGAGATGGACCAGTTCCTGCGGCCAGGAGCCACCCGGCCCCGGCCGGATGTCGCTGACGAGTGCGGTGCCGGAAAACGCCGAATTGCTCCGCCAAAGCTCCCGGCCGACACCGCTCTGGAAGGCTGTGAACATCAGCGTGCCATTCTGGTTCACCACATTCAGGGGACTGGCATTGCCCGCACCGCTTTCAAGGTCGCGGACCAAAAACGTACCTCCGCTGGCCCCGTTGCTCCGCCAGAGTTCGTAGCCGTGGACGCCGTCATTGGCCGAAAAGGCAAGGATCCCCTTGTAGTTGACCAGCTGGTTGACGCCGCTACCCGTTGATCCGGGCTGAATGTCCTTGACGAGCAGCGTGTTGGGCGCTGTTCCAGTGGACTTCCACAGCTCGAAACCATTCGTTCCGTTGTTCGCGGCAAAGTACACCACCCCGCCGACATTGGTCAGCTGCGAAGGCCGCGAGCTGGCCAGTCCGGGCCGCAGATCAAGGACCATGTAGGTGTCGACAACAAATGTCCCGTTGATGCTCCGCCACAGCTCCCGGCCATGCACGCCATCGTCGGCCGAGAAGAAAAGCGTACCCTTGCTGTTGACCAGTTCGTCCGGGTCCGACCCCAAAGGCCCCAAATGGAGATCAGTTCCGAAGGTCCCGATTCCCGTTCCGTCACTGAACCAGAGTTCGCGCCCGCGGATGCCATCGTCAGCCGTGAAGAAAACCCGGCCGCTGACGTTGGTCAAATCCTCCGGATTGGAGGCATTGACTCCCGGCCGGATGTCGCGGACTGGCTTTGTGCCGGCTGTAGTCCCGTTGCTGACCCACAGCTCGCGCCCACCGGTGGCATCGCTGGCCGTGAAGAACAGCCGGCCATTGACGTTGGTCAAGTTCAGGGGAACTCCTCCAACGGTGCCAGGCACAATGTCTCGCACCAGGCGTGTGCCGGCGGAAGTGCCATCCGAAAAGAAGAGTTCGCGACCGAATTCGGGCCGCCAGGCGGCAAAGAAAAATCCGTTGCCCGTATCCGTGAACTGGTCCGGGTCGCTCGCCTTGAAGCCTGCAACCAATTCAATCTGTTCCTGGGTGGCCGGCGGCGAGGAGGCGGGAACGCCCAGCCCCGACACCTGATTTTGGTTGACGCCAACGCCCGGCACGCCCGGTCCGGCGACTCCTGCCGGCCCGACACCGGGTCCGGCCACCCCGCGTCCCTGTACCGGTGTCTCGCCACCACCGTCCATGACCCAGAGTTCCCGGCCATGTGCGCCATCATTGGCGGTGAAAAACAGCCACCCATTGACGTTGGTCAGCCAGAGGGGGTGCGAACTGTCAAAGCCCCCACCAGGCTGACCGGGCTGGAGGTCGGCCACCAGGACCGTGCCACCCGCTGTACCGTCAGACTTGAGGAGTTCGATGCCCAGCTGACTGTCGAGACCTTCCACGCCAGAAAAGAAAAGGGTTCCGTTGACGTTGGTGAGGTTCAGCAGTGGATAACCTGAAAATCCGCTGTTCGCGCTCCCAAACGCTACTGTGCCGCCATCAGTCCCGTCCGATTTCCAGAGCTGATAGCCGGAACCTGGACCAGATGCGTGGCCAAAAAACAGTGTGCCACTGACGTTGACGAGAGACATCAGCGGTCTGTTGTCGCTGCCCTCCAGGCTTTTGACCACAACGGTCCCCGCGGCCGTGCCATCGGATTTCCACAGACGGGCGTTGATCCCTCCACCAAACGAACCCGTTCTGCCTGAACTAAAGAACAACGTTCCATTCACGTTCACCAGACTGCCGATTCGCTCTTCGCCCTGGAAATAACCTGGCGGCTCAAAGTCCTTGATGGGCACGGTTCCAAAGTCGGTACCGTTCGATCGCCAGAGGCTGCGCCCCGTGGAAGGATCGCCGGCGTCAAAGAACAGCAGCCCATTCACATTTGCAAGGAAATTGGGTGCCGCCGAACGGTCGTTGCCGCTGGAAACAAGGTCCTCCACCAGGGTTGTGCCGGCGGTTGAACCATCCGATTTCCAGAGGTCGAACCCAGTGACTCCGTCGTTGGCCACAAAGAACAGCGTGCCATTGACGTTGGTCAGGTCCAATAGGTAGGTGTCCTGAAAGGCCTTGAGCTGACGAGTCCCGGCCGAGGTTCCATCGGAGGCCCACAGGCTGATGCCGCCGGCATGATCGGTGACGTCGAAGAAAAGTGTGCCGTTGATGTTTTGCAGTTCGGGCGGCGTTAGAAAGCCATCGAAAGAAGAGCCCAAGCCCGGAGTGATGTCCTTGACCAGCACGGTTCCGGCTGTGGTTCCATCCGATTTCCACAACTCGGCACCCGTCGCGCCGTCATTGGCCACAAAGAACAGGGTGCCATTGACATTGACGTACCTTTGCACCGAGTAACTGAAGCTCAGATCCTCAAACGCCCGGAGCATGGTCGTGCCGCCCGGACTGCCATCCGATTTCCAGAATCCGGTCTGACCATTTGTGAGACTGGTCTCAAAGAAAACGGTGTTGTTGACCGCGGTGAATTCGCGCGGACTGGATCCCGTTTCGCCCGCCAGAAGGTCGAGCATGACCGGAGCGGCGGCCAAAAGCGCCCGGTTTTCAAGTGAAAAAGTCGCTGGCCATACGGCACCCGGACTGGCGCCGCGCCGCGGTGAAGGGCTTTTGGCCCGGCTGGGACTGGAAGCAAGAAACAAATTCATGGTCAGGCTCTCACATCAAAGGCCAATTGAACCATCCGGCTGGCTTCTCATTACCCTTGCGGGCCAAGCCAGCTTCCGCTCGCCGCCTTCGCCCCCACAAGGCGGGTCGCGGCAAGCTTCACATCCCTCACCGGCACACTTTGCGATTTAGAAACTGCGCCGATTCTAGCCCGCCCACCGGACCGGTACAAATTTTTCAACGACCGCGGTCGGTCTGCGACAGCTTGGGGAACGGTTTGGGCATCCTCGCAGGAGAAAATGAAATTCTAGGAGGCGACCTGCCCGACGAGGCAGGCGATGTTCATCCGCAGCGTGCAAGGCTCCTTCGGAAACGATACTGGGGGGATCCGTCCACCGGCGCACAGCTACCGTTGGACAAATCCGGCTGGAGAACGCCCTCTTCAGGTCCCGCAATCGCGGGGAAAACGATTCGGGGAAAACCGGAAGTTTCCCAATAAAACCGATCGGCGATGGGCGCGCGAGTTCCCCTCAGCCAGCCGCAACCGTGACGTTGTCTCAAGGACATGCGCTTTGCGCCATGCCGTTACCGGGACCCTGCCGGCCTTAACTACTGATCAAATCCTTTGCCGCATTTGGCGGAAATCTCCCCGGTCAGATCTGAAAAATGGCACTGACTGCCGCTACAACGTGTTCGTCCTGAATAACGGACAGGTGTTCATCCGAATTTGCGAACCAGAAGCAGGCCGGCGGCAGTGAGGCAATGGCGGGACGCACGGATCAGCTCCAAATTGCTTGCTCTGACTGGACTGGTGAGCATTTATGTCCAAAAACCGTAAATAGCTCATCACGTTCGTTCAGCCCGATTTCGGCGTGGGCACTCTTGTCGTTTCGATAAGTCCAGACCGGCCTGACCATTGCCGGTTCGAAATGCACGTCGAGGTCGTGGTCCGAGACCGATTCGCTTGACGGCATTTCAGGGCGCGGTTTCGGCGAGCCAGACAGGAAGCGGGGATTCGGCCATTGCGGGTGCTGTTGCCAGGCCTGGGCCGCGGCCCATCCATCGAATCCACTCCCTCCCATAGCGGAAGGACTGTCCGCCCTGGTTGCCGTTCCCGTCATTCGCAATGCCGGCGGAAGCGGCGCGGCGGACTGGGGATTGCGGAGCGTCCAGAGTTCCCGGCCGGCGGCCGGACTCGTCGCGGCAAAGACCAGCATCGTTCCGGCGGAAGTGTATCCGGATGGCGAAGAGCCCTGAAATCCGGGGCGGATATCAGTCAGCACGCCTGTCCCGGTCCAATGGCCATTGCTCACAAACGGT
>JANOFL010000228.1:0-3792 GCA_031405895.1 Planctomycetota bacterium | reverse complement strand
GAGTGGGCAGTTCCTCGGGCGGTCGCCGAGTGGCCCGTCGGCGGATGCCACTCCCGGATCGGGAGGGACTCAGGTCGGTAACAATTGGTGCCGGACCCGGTAGAGATTGGCGAGGGCGAAGGCCGTGTACGCGCGCGCCGTATTCTTCGCGAGGCCGCGATACCGGACCTTCGTAAAGCCCCACAGCCGCTTGACGACCAGGAACGGATGTTCGACCATCGCGCGGATCCGGGAGCGGGCGACGTTGAGGCGTTCCCACCGGCGGGACAGGTTCTTCCCGCGCCGCTGGACCCGATAACACCGGCCCTCATCGGTCCAGAGACGCCGATCGTCATCCGTCCAATACGCCTTGTCGCCATACAGGGTCCGTTCGGTTCCGTGCAGCAAGTGGCCCAGTTGCGTGATGTCCGCCGCCGCCGCGTTCGTGGTACAGAGAGAATGCACCAGGCCCTGGGTATCGGTGCCGATATGGATCTTCATCCCGAAGTACCACTGGTTCCCCTTCTTGGTCTGGCGCATCGCCGGATCCCGGGTCTTCGTGGCATTCTTGGTCGAACTCGGCGCGTCGATGATCGTGGCGTCGACGATCGTGCCCGACCGGACGAAGAGGCCCTTCGCCTCCAGCAAGGCCCCCACCGCCGCGAACAGCTGGGCTGGCAGATCATGGTCCTCGAGGCGCCGGCGAAACTTACAGATGGTCGTCTCATCCGGAATGGTATCGATCCCGGGCGCCACGCCAACGAACTGCGCCATCGCCCGGCTATCGTGGAGCGCCTCCTCAGCCCCAGGATCCGACAGGTTGAACCACTGCTGCAAGAAGTAGATCCGGAGCATCGTGGCCAGCGGAATCGGCCGCCGCCCCGCCCCCTCGGGCGCCGGGTAGTGCGGCGCAATCACACCCAGGAGCGTGGTCCAGGGAATCACCTGGTCCATCTCCGCCAGGAATTGGGCGCGGCGGGTGGGTTTGATCGCGAGGGAGAAATCGGCAAAGGTCCGTTGCGTGGCCATGGGACGGTCCGCGGGGAGAGATGACCCAAGATAACCGGCCCCGCCCGCCACTTCAATAGCGTTAGGCGCTAGTCATTGCTATTAATCAGAGATTCCCTAGCTTTCACACCTGAACCGACGATCTCGTCACACGTCAGGATGGCAAACGCCGGCGGCTTGTTTTGCGAACGCTGTTGCGGCGACCGCTTGAAATCGCCGGTCAACTCCAGTGTGCCCGGAGGTGGCGCCTGAAGATCGCCCGCGCTCGTTCTCAATCTATCGACGGGCTGCCCTCGATGACTTGCCCAGCCACCGTCAGATACCTCCAGCAGGATAGCGGCACCAGAGTGCGCCGTCGTCAGCGCAGGTCACCGACCATCCTCCGTGGTGTGGGATGTCAGCCGGGACGGTAACAGTCCAGGACTTGTCAAAAAAGTCGTTGTGGCCCGACACCCATACGTCCTTCCCAACGTCCGTCCGCAAGTGAAGAGCGCTCTCATCCGAGATGGTGGCGTCGAGCACCCGTGTACCACAGAGCCAGGCCAGGGCGTAGGCACGCATCGGATCATCGGGCTCACCCTCCGGGGGTTGCCAGGGCGCTGAGGCGAGGGCGCGCTGCCAATCAGCGCTGTCACCGACCCGCCACTCGCTCAGCAAGCCAAGCCAGGAAATACGGGGAACTTCGCCCAGCTGGTTGGCCCCGCCCCTGGACAGCTCGACCCGAAAGCCAGCCGCGTAGCTCACGGCTGAGAAGCTCGCGCCAACCACGAGGCGTGCCAAAACCCGGGTCGCGACGTGACGATCCGACGTCTTGATGACATCTTCCCTGGTCATGGCGTTTGATCCGTGTGCCCGCCAGCCCGCCGCTGTTGTTGTGACTCGTTCCGGCGAAAGCGCTCGCCGGAAAGCCGCGTTGGGTCGTCCGTCCCAGGGCGAGTTGTCACCGCGCGGTGGCCCTTCCCCTTACCGCCCTCCATCGTACGAACGTCGACCTTTCCGTGCTTTGTTGGCACCTCACGGATGAAGCCTGCCTCTACTGTCCCGGTTGCTTCGCGCCGCGGAAATCCAGCGTTATCGAAGCCCTCTCTCATTCTCTGTTGGCTCACTGGAATAGCCGTCCGATCGCTAGCTACAATGAAATCAGGTGCCGAATGCGGGGATACATCGCCACCAATATCCGCCGCCTTGCCAGCGGACTTGGTTACATCCTTCCCACGATCCGCGCCCTTGAGGAACGTAGCACCGGCCTTGATATCATCAACCCCAATCGGGAGACCAGGTCCACCAGCAACGACGCGCCGGATTCGAGGCGAGGTTTCCATGGCGACATGCGTCGTGGCGCGGAAGGTTCAGTTCTGCGCCGCTCACCGACTCCACAACCCAGGCAAATCCGATGAGTGGAATCGAACCACTTTCGGACGCTGCAACAACCCCAACTTCCATGGCCACAACTACGAGGTGGAGATCACCGTCGAGGGTGAGATCGACCCGGAGACCGGGTACGTGGTCGTTGCCGATCGGCTCAAGCGGATCGCCGACGAGCACGTCGTGGCCAACCTCGATCACAAGAACCTCAACCTCGATGTTCCCTGGTTCACCAATCGGCTGACCTCGGCGGAGCACCTTGCTGTCTACTGTTGGGACCAACTGGCTGGTCGGATCCCGACCGGGCGGCTCACCAGCATCCGGGTGGCCGAGAATGCGGTCAACTCGGTCGAATACCGAGGAGCCTAGCGTCCCGCACCGCCTTGTCGTTCGCCGGGAACCGCACGTCGGTGTTCACACAACGCCCGATCTTCGGGTTGGCCATCGGTTGAGGGGATGGCGAGTGAGTGCTCCGCGATCCGGGAGACCGGTTGAATCGGGCGCGAGGACGGTCGACCGGTGCGCGAGCAAGACCGCCCTCGGCGGCAACGCGAGCGACATGGTTCCGGACCCGCTTGGCTGGGTTGGGACCGATCCAGGGCGGTGAGGCTCGGGTTCTGATGATCTTTGGGGGCGCCGCGCTGGCCCGGTTCCTCAGGAAACGAAAAGAACTCGGCAGCTTCACCACCCCCGGCCTGGTCGATCTCTTTCCCAAGATCTCGGATACCGCCATCGGGGTGACCGCAGCCGTAATGATGTTGCTGATGACCGGCACCAAGGACGGTCAACGGCGCCCACTGCTAACCTGGACCGAGGCTCGGACGATTCCGTGGGACAGTCCACCGAATCGGGCCAGGTTCATGGTGTCGATCAAGCCCCCAAGCTCCTTGGCTTCCCCGAGGAGGAGCGCTCCGTAGGCCTGGCCCCGCTCGTCTGACAAGGGCTCGGCTGCTTCCGAACCGCATAGGTGTTCGGCAACAAGTCTTTGGGTTTGGCCGACTACCTAACAAGGTCGAACGTCTGCGGAGACCTCGGTGAGGCGGACAATCTGGCGCCGTTGTCGAGCATGACAGCGGCCTCTGGCCCGACGTAGAACGACTTCACCTTTTCACACCGCTTCCGGATGATCATCGCAAACACCGCATAAAGCTCATCAGATTGCTTGCCATGTCCGACCGTCCCTACCTGTCCTTTGATCAACTGCTGATCAGATAGCCCCCTCCAGCTTGCAGCGCAATGGTGTGGGGGTTGTTGGCTTGATCCACGGCATACATCTGACCCCCCGCGCGCTGGGGAACTGCCCGAAAGTTGACCGGGACTCCATGATCGACTATCAGGTAAGTGTCGAATGGCCTCAAATCGTCGATGTCGTGGAGTGCCGCTAGCCTTGGCTCCGCGAACAGCCCCCCTTGCACAAAATCGACTGGTCGGACTTCCATG
>JANOFL010000213.1:0-6103 GCA_031405895.1 Planctomycetota bacterium | reverse complement strand
CCTCTTGCCCCTCGCCCCCCGCAGCTTTGGGCGGGGGGCGAGGGGTTGGGGTGAGGGGGACAGAGGTGGCCAGAACGACAGCCTCAGGCTCGTTGGCTGTTGTCTTTTTCGTCTGGAGAAATGACTTGGGTTTTCTTCGCTTGTTGCTCCCCTTCCACCAACCTGTCCAACACGTCACCGCCGCGATCAACAGACTCAAATACGCCAGCTGCACATCTCCCCCCAGCACCATCATCGCCAGGGCAACCGACGACAGCAGAAATCCGCGAGTCCATTCGCGCCCGGTTGCTGCCACCCGTGAAACATCCCAAACACCCACCAGCGCCAGCGGCAACCATGCCGCGCCCACCAGATAGATCGGGTTGGTCACCTGAAACAGCACGGTCCCGCCCAGTCCATACGCCATTGCCGCGACCGCCGAACCGGCTGGATTGCAGCCCAGCCGGCGCGCGAACAGTCCCGCCGTCGCGCAAGCCATCAGCACATGCAGCGCGAGAAAAACACTGAACCGCCAGACATGGGTGCCGACTGGCAGCCGCATCAGCCAGCGCGGCGGATAGAACAGCGCGATTGTCGGATCCGCGGCCACCGGCGCGCCGGCCCCATCCCAGGGGTTCCACGGTGCCGTATCCCACCGCCACGGTTGCCCGTCGACCCATTCCCACGCTGGCTGGTACCAGTTCGGGGCATCCCGGAATCCAATCATCTCCCAGCCGGCCAGCAACGGAAAACAGAGCCATAGCCAGACAAGAAACGGCACGCTGACCCAGACCCGGCTGCGGCCTCGCCTTCCTGTCTGGGCACCGGCTGCATCGGTCTCTGGCGACGTTGTCATCACGCTCTGGCGGTCAGTGAGTGTCATCCGTGGGATAGGCTTCCAGCCTGTCGTTCAGCAGAATAACCGACGCTTCGCCACCCGGCGTCGGGAGCCTCGCAAACAACCCGCGTTTCAGCCCATCACCGAATGACCATGTCCAGCCAGCGTCCGGACACGTCTGAGCCACGCGGAGGGATGCCATTTGCCGCATCGTCACGGCTTCACCTGGCGGTGGAAATGGCCGGCGCGGCGGCGGCGGTCCTCCGCGACCATTTTGCGAGGCGCCGCGATGCCAGCCCGGCCAGGGCCAAGGCTTCAGGCGGCATCCCGCTGGGGCTGGTTACTGAGGCCGACCTGGCCGCCGAGAAAGTCCTTCTCGACCTGATCCGCGACCGCTTTCCCGACGACTCGATCCTTGCCGAAGAAAGCGCCGCCGAGACCATTGAACCTGCCGAGTGGCATTGGGTGATCGATCCGCTGGACGGCACCAACAACTTCGCCCACGGACTCCCCTGGTTCGCCGTGTCCATTGCCTGCCAACACCGCGGCAATACGTTGCTGGGTGCGATAGTCGATCCGGTCCGCGACGAGTGGTACATCGCCGAACTCGGAGCGGGTGCCTGGCACAACGGGCAGCGGGTCCATGTGGCTAAGCACGATCGACTCGACCAGGCCCTCCTGGCAGTTGGCTTCTACTATGACCGGGGCAACCTGATGCGCGCGACGCTCCGCGCGATGGAGGAACTTTTCGGCCAGCAGATCCAGGGGATTCGCCGCTGTGGAGCCTGCGCGCTCGACCTCGTTGGCGTCGGGCTGGGCCAGTACGGCGGCTATTTCGAGTACACGGTTGCCGCGTGGGACTGCGCGGCGGGGGCCTTGTTCGTGAGCGAAGCCGGCGGCCGTGTGACGCGCTGTGACGGGTCCCCGCTCTTGCCCGGCAAGACCGACATTCTTGCCACTAACGGCCGGCTGCACGAGGCGATGCTGGCGATTGTCGCGCGGCATCTCGCGGCGGCGCGGCAGTGATGAATTTTGGATCGAGGTTTGAGGAATCAGGATGAAAAGAAAAACGGAGCCCGAGCACGGGGTTGGTCGAGTCTTGCGTCAGCGTGCCAGTTCATGGCGTGACACGATTCAAGAAGCTCCGCTGAACCCTCGTACTCATACTCAGTCCCGGTCTTCTGGGATGGTGCTCGTAATCGCTCTTCCTTCTTTCATCTTCGTTCCCCGGTTATCCTGACCCCCAATCCCTGGGCTGATAAAACCTGAGCCTGAGGCGCTAGCCGAAAACGCTGATTCAACCGTTAGCACACACCCAAGGGAATCGGCTAGCGCCTCGGGCTCACAAGAGTTCGCCGTTTTATCAGGCCACCCAATCCCCCTGCTTGACCGAGGAGCTGCGGAGTGTCGCGCTATTTCGCCTTTGGCGTCCTGCTCGCCGTGATCGTCCTGCTGATCATCCTGTTCTACCAGGTGATGGCGGGCTTTTTTATTCCGCTTTTCCTCGCCGCGCTGCTGGTCGTCATCTTCCGGCCGCTCCACGACTGGATGCTGGAAAAATGCCGTGGCCGGCAGCAGCTGGCCGCGGGGCTGACCACCACCTCGATCTGCCTGCTCGTGTTTGCTCCGCTGGCGATCGTCTTCATGCTGGCCGCCTCAGAAGGCCGGATGATGTACCAGCGGCACACGCCTGACTCGATTCTCAACCAGGGCATGCAGCTGCGCAAAAGCCTCGGACTGGAAATCGAGTCGGTGGGCGAGTTGCGGGCCCTCGAGACCGAGTTCGCTGATTTGCTGGAGGTGAAGGACCCCGATGAACCGTCACCTGCCTTTCTCCGCCAGCTGGATGAACTGGATCAGGCTGCCAACAAGTTCCAGCTCGCGACCGGTTTGCCCGGGCTGGAGTCAGGGTGGATTCCGCCTGACAACAGCGCGCTGACGGCCGCGCGACGGCTCTTCCGCTCGGAAGCGCCGGAGGTCGCCTGGCGACGGTTCCGGTATCAAGTCAACCAGTTGCATTCAGCCGTGACAGGGAAGAACTTCCCGGCGTCTGGCCCGCCAGCTGCCGGTAATCCCTTGCCGGACGGTCAGGCTGGCGAACGGCCTGCTGAAACGGAACAGGAATCCGCCGCTGGGAACACGGATCACGTTCCGGGCACAGATGCCGGAGAATCGGCTAACGAGGATGCCGAGGCCAACGCGCCGCTGACCGCGACTGAAGCCCTCCGCAACACCACCCGCGACTTTGACAGCTTCAAGACCGTCCATTGCGGCGGCAAGACCTGGTCGTGGCTCAAGCTGATCACCAATCCGACCGAAAGCGAGCTGATCGAGTACAGCGAATCGGCCTCGCAGTTTCTCCGCTCCCAGCTCCCTTCGATTGGCGGCGCGACCACGGCCTGGCTGATCAGTTTCGCTTTTGGCCTGACGATCATGATTGTCGCGCTCTATTTCTTCCTGCTCGACGGTCCCTCGATGCTCGCCACCATCAAGCAGATCTCGCCGCTGGAGGAGGACCATGACGACGAGCTGATTGCCGAGTTTGCATCGGTCAGCCGTGCCGTCGTCGTCGCGACGTTACTGAGCGCGATTGCCCAGGGGGTTCTCTGCGGCGCGGGCCTCATGGTGGCCGGGTTCCACCAGGTCTTCCTGTTGACCATCATCACCACCTGCCTCGCCCTGATTCCTTTTCTGGGCGCGGCGGCGGTCTGGGTCCCGGCCTGCGTCTGGCTCTACGCGATGGAGAACCGGACCGGCGCGGCGATCGGCCTGGCGGTCTACGGAGCGGCGGTCGTCTCGATGGTCGACAATCTGATCAAGCCCCTCGTGTTGCACGGCCAGTCCAACCTGCATCCCCTATTGGCGTTGCTCTCCGTCCTCGGCGGCATCTCGGCCCTTGGCCCGATCGGCCTGCTGATCGGCCCCATGATCGTCGTCTTTCTCCAGACGACGCTGGAGATCCTCCGCCGCGAACTGGGCGAACTTGACCAGCCGGTCGCATCCGCCGCCACGCCCGACGGACCGGCGATCACGCCTGCCACAAACGACCCGACCGCCAGGGCGGTCGCCGATCCGGGCAGCCCCCCCCCTCCGCCGCATGCCGCAGCGCCGCAGCAAGGACGCAAAAAACCAGGTGGAAAGAGGCGTTAGATGAATTTTGGGGCGAAGAGCTGCCAACCACGGCCGGCTTGACTTTAGTATCACAACATGATACTATAGGAATGAAATGGGACCTAAACACCGGCGAACCCTGCAGGCGGTCTTCGCGGATCCCGTCCGGTCCAGCATCGCCTGGCGGGATATCGAATCCCTGCTCGAAAGTGCCGGTGCGGAAATCACCGTGGGTGCCGGCTCCCGGATCCGGGTCGCCTTGCGGGGCGTCCGGGCCGTTTTTCACCGCCCCCATTCGCGGAAGGAAGCCGACAAGGGTGCCATCCGTTCCGTGCGGCGGTTTCTGGTTGAAGCGGGAGTCATGCCATGATCGAGTACAAGGGATATCTGGGCAAAGTCGAATTCGACAGTGAAGCTGGCCTGATTCACGGCGAGGTCATCAACACCCGCGATGTCATCACGTTCCAGGGCCGGAGCGTCGACGAGCTGACCAGGGCCTTCCGCGATTCGGTCCAAGACTATCTGGCCTTTTGCACCGAGCGGGGCGAGGATCCTGAAAAACCATTCTCCGGCCAATTCGTGACGCGGATTTCGCCCGAACTTCACCGGCAGGCAAGGATCGCGGCCGCGGTCTCCGGCATGAGCCTCAACGCCTGGGTTGCCGAGCAGCTTCAGAACGCTGTCCGGCAAGCCGCTGCCACCCGCACCAGGCCAGCGAAGGCGAAGCGCCGTCGCACTCGGGCGGAAAGTCCGTCCAGGACGAGGAAACCCAAGCCGGGGCGGGTCAATGGAAAACCCGTTTGAGCCGCCTGCAGCCGCGACTGCTTCAGCGCCAAACTCAGCCCGTTTCCAGCGCAGGCGAGAGTGGCGATTGCTGATCGCAATCTGCCTTTCAATTGTGCTTGCGCCGGTCGTGGGTGTGGCGATGGCCTGGGTTGGAGCCGAGATCGGCGGCTGGAGATATCACTCCAATCCGGAAATTTGGCTCGAACGGGAACCACCCGGCAGCCCCGAGTATCACGCCGAATTACAACTTGTGATCCATCATGCGGTGAAGTTTGGAATGATTGGGATGGCCGCCGGTTTCGCGATCCCGTGGATCTGGTGGGCGATCAAGAACGCCAGCATGCAGAAAATCGATTCTCCGTCCGGAATCTCAGGGCGCAATTGACCTGTTTGGGCTTCCGGGAAAGCAACTGGCACCAATGAGTCACTGTCTCATGGTGTGAGAAGTCGTTTGCGGCGGTCCATCCCGCGACCAAGCTCGCCGGCTGTTATCATTCAGCTGATCCTCGAACCCCGTCAGGAACACGCGAGCATGCCAGTTACCCGGTTGCCGTTGTATCAGGAAATCCTGTTGCTGGCCCTTCGTGAAAAGGAGGGCACGCCAATCAGCCCGTGGGTCGAGCAGGCGGTGGCTGGTGCGGTGCTGGCAGAGCTGTTGCTGAAGAAGAAGCTGGCGGTCGACGGGACGAAGTCCCTGGTCTCAGTCGCCGACCAGAAACCGACCGGTGATCCCGTCATCGACGCCAGCCTGAAGAAGATTGCCGAGACCACCCGCAAGGCACCGCTCAGCACCTGGGTCACGCGGATCGCACGGACGAAAAACCTTCGCGGCGATGTGGCGACACAACTGGTCGAACAGGGAATTCTCAAGGCCCGCGAGGACCAGGTGCTGCTGATTTTCAGCCGGAAGGTCTTTCCCGAAGTCAATCCGCAGCCGGAAAAGAAAATCCGCGAGCGGCTGCAGAAGGTGATCTTTGCCGACCAGGCCCCCGACCAGGAGACAGCGGTCCTTGTGGCACTGGCCCACGGAGCCCAGTTGCTCGCCCCGGTCTTCGGCCGCAAGGAAGTCCGGTCCCAAAGGAAACGGATCGAACAGATTGCCAAAGGGGAGCTGATCGGCAAAGCTACCGCCGAAGCGGTCGCCGCTGTCCAGGCCGCGATCATGGTCGCCACCATGATGCCGGCGATCACCGCCGCGGCGATCAACTGAGCAGCTTTCCCAGTGTAGAGCAGTTGTCCCCAACTGCTCGTCTTCCTGGCTTCTGCAGGCTTGGGTTGCGCGGACGTGCTGTTGGGGACAACTGTTCTGCACTCCATGTCAAAACCGGCAGCGGTGATTGCGTCGGGCAGCTCCTGATCACAAGCGGTCAGCTTTCCAGGGGCTTCGCC
>JANOFL010000193.1:0-20239 GCA_031405895.1 Planctomycetota bacterium | reverse complement strand
GCTGGAGCTGAGCCGGGCGCACGGAGCCATCGCCCGCTACCTGCTGCGAAACGGCGATGATCCCGCCGACCACGCCATCCAGCTGGCCCTCGTTGAGACCGGAGACGATGGGACTGATCTCGAGCGTGAAGCCCTGTTCGGGCAGCTTCACGCCGAGGATCTTCTCGAGGGCCGCGACCTGGCTGAGCGCCGGATTCGGGGCGGTTGCCGGAGCAACCGGTCCGCTGGCGGGTGCCTGGCCCGGGTTCAGCGACTGTTTAAGGGCAGCGATCCGTTGTTGGGTTTCGTCCGACTGGTTGCCGGGCTGGCGCGCGAGCGCTTCGGCGACCTGCAGGAACTGGGTGGCTTTTCCCGTATCGCCGGCACTGAAGGCCTTCTGGGCGTCACGGAGGAAGCTGTCCACCTGGGCAGAACTGCCCGGTTTTTGCTGGCCGGCACCGGTGATCTGCGCCACCGACTGGGCCTGAACTCCACCGGCAAGCTGGCTGGAGAGGATCACACCGATCACTCCCGCCGACCAGTGCCTGAACTGGAACAACTCGGAGACTCTCACGCAATTCTCCTTGGACTCGTGACGCCTGACAGGACCGGAACAGCGTCGCTCGCATCCCCCGGCTGTCTTGCGACAGCCGTTCAGCCACGAAACGGGACAGCCCCTGCCGGGACTCGATGCGCCGGCCCTTTCCACGCAGTTTTCACAGCGCAGGATCAGCCGGGCATCCGCGAAAAACGCACGGTATGCTTTTGGGCCGGGGACAAGTAGCGAGGACGAAACGGCGGAGCAAGCCCAGTTAGGTGCCTGTCAAGAGAGATTTCCGGAAATGTTTCCGTGTGCCCGCAGCAGGCGGGTTGCTGTCATCAAGAGAGGTCAGCTGGGGAATTCAGGCAACCGTTTGCAGCGTGGGGACAAAGCTCCCGCTTTGTCCGGCTGACTGGTCCCAAGTCAGGAATGCAGCGATCAGGACGGGAAGGGGCATGGGGACGCGGTGCTGACGAACAAAGCAGGAGCTTTGTTCCCACGGCCAGCTGCGGTTCAACTGCCGGAAAGCGACAGGTCCGGCACCAAGGCGTGAGCATCGCCTTCAGCCGGGATTTCAGCCGGCAGCGCAGTCGATGAAGCGGGCACGTCGCCGACGCCGAGCAGTGTTCCAGTCGCCCGCTTGAGATTGATCTGGGAGAGCTTGAGTTCGAGTTCGCTCTCGACCACGATCCGCTCGGCCTCGAACAGTTTTTGCTGGGAAGCCAGCAACTGGTCAAGGATCAGGCTTTGGGTCTGGCCGTCGGACCAGTCGCCCTCGA
Source organism: Planctomycetota bacterium (assembly GCA_031405895.1). Taxonomy (GTDB): domain Bacteria; phylum Planctomycetota; class Planctomycetia; order Pirellulales; family Pirellulaceae; genus BJ22. Next base: position 18,940 of record JANOFL010000193.1, on the reverse strand, counting down.
CCATGGGCGCGGTGTCCCAGCGGAGGTTGTTGCGTTCCAGTTCGGCCGCGGCGGCGTCGAGGGCCAACAGCGACGAGTGCAGGCGGGTCCGGGCCGAGGCCAGCCGGTACCAGGACTGCTGGGCGTCGGCGATCAGGTTGACGGTAACCTGTTCCAGCTCAAACTGGGCCTTGCTGTATTCGAGTTCGGCCTGCTTGAAGCGGCTGCGGGCGGCCCGGTTGCGCCACGGGAAATCGTATTGCAGGCCGGCGGCGTAGCCCGGGGTCGAACTGAACTGCCCGGTCCATGCGCGTTCGATGCCGGTTTCGCCTTCAAGCGCCGCGACATAGGTGCTCAGCAGCAGACGCAGGTCCGGCAGCAGTTCGTTGGAAGCGATCTGGTTGCGGAGGGCGGTGGTTTTGGTGCGCTGGGTCGCCTGGCGGAGCTCGGGGCGGTTTTGCAAGGCGGTGACCACGGCGTCCTGCAGTTCAATTCCGGCCGGATCATCCAGCGGTGCTTCCGCGGTCAGCAGCTCGACGTCGCTGGCCGCCAGCCATTGCGCGTCGCCGATCCGGCGGCGGATTTCCGATTCGGCGATGTGGACATCGCGTTCGGCGTTGGCGAGCGCCGTTTCGCGGGTCGCGACCGCGGCCCGGGCCTGTGAAAGTTGCAGTGGCAAGGTGTCAAACTGGGCCCGGCCCTCGAGGTGCTCCAGCACGACTTGGCCGAGCTCGAGGTTCTTGCGGCGCTGCAACAGCTGGGCCCGGCTGGAATAGAGGTTCCAGTAGCCGGTCACGATCGAGGTCAGTTCTTCCTGCAGCTTCGCCGCAAACTCGTCTTCGGCCGCCTGAACGGCGATTTCAGCGAGAAAAATCTGGCTGCGGTTGTAAGCCTGCCCGCGGCCGCGCATCAGGGGCTGTTCCAGGTTGATCGAAAGCGTGGCCGTGCCCTGGTCCTGGGGGACGAAGAAGCGGGAGTTGCTGTTCTGGAAGCCGAGCTTCTGGGCAACTTCAACGTTCCCTCCGGTGTAGAACTTCTGGCGGAAACCGGCCTGGCCCGACCAGATGTTGTCTTCGAGGAAGGGCAAGCCGCCCGTCGTCAGCGTATTGCCAACCGGGTCAACGCGGTCTTCATAGAGCGACTTGGCGAAGAGGCCGGGATCGAAATCGGACCGCGCCAGGCAGACTTCGGTCTCGCGGATCAGCGGGGTGAGGCTGATCGCCTGAATCTGGGGTGCGGATCGCAAGCCCTGCGCGACCAGGGACGAAACGTCGATCCCGGCGGACGATGGCTGGCCGGTGATCGGCTGGGCCACCGCCGCGCGCCACCAGGCTCCCCGGTCGAATTCGCCGCCCAGCGCCGAATAGCCGGACGATTCGCTGGTGACACCGGATTGAGCAGATGGTGCCGATTGTTCCGCGGCTGGTTGGGTCGCGGCACCGGCAGGTGGGTCCGGCTCACGCTCCGGTTCCTGGTACGTCAGTTCAGGCGGAATGTCGAATCCGGAATCCACGGGATCGAACGGCTCGATTGCCGGAGGTTGATCGGCTAAATCACCAGGGACCGGATTGGGAAACGAGAACCTGGAATACCCGGCCTGGAGGGCCGGATGCGAAACCTGGCCGTGCCAGGAATCTGAAGATGCTGGTTCCGGGAAGGGCAGTTGAGGCAACGCCGGGAAACCTGTTGGCCGGGAGACTTCGGGTGATTCGTTAACCGGGCTGGTCGCCGGCAACACGGGCGCGGCGGCAACTGGAGGCATCGCAGCGTTGGCAACTGGAGGCTGGGCCGGATCGACAGGCTGGCCTTGATCCGGCGACAGGATTGCGGCGGACGAATGGAAGAATGAATTGACGACTTGTAGCGGCTGCGCATGCCCCGGCGGCGGAATGGCCGGCGACTCGCCCGTGTTCAATTGCCCTTCGTAGTTCCCGGCAGGGTTCCCGGCCGGGCCTTGTGGTTCCGCCGGGCTTGCCGCGCCATCATCCGGCAACGGCAGAAACTGCGCGGGCTGGTACTGCGTTCCCGCGGCGGGAGGCTCGACAGGCAGAGGCCGCAGCTGGACGCCAAGCGGCGGCAGGATGCGAATGATCGAAGCCGAATTGCTGGCGGGCGGCATCACCTGGGCGGCAAGGCCCTGAGCCAGGCATAGCCCTCCGGCCAGCGCGGTGAACCAGCTCGTGTTCCCGATGTTGCCGCGCATGAGGTTGCAATCGCCTGGGATTGGGGGTCCTGGCCTGTTTTGGTCAGGGCCGGCTCACCCGCTTTGGAGCGGTTGTATCGTTTCATCGCCCTGTACCTGTTGTGTCGATCAGGGTTGCGCGATGAAAACCGGATTTGCCATCGCGCGTCAGGGTTACGACTGGAATTGCAGGTGCAACCCGGCTCTTCGGCAGAGTTGGCGTTGTCGGCAAGGCCGCTCCGTCCCGTAGAGCCCGGCCAACCGGCAATCTCTCGCTGCGCATCAAACTTGAACATGGCCTAGGCCGAAGTCTTCCGTTCCGCCGGGCCTGTGCCGTCTGGGTCAACTTTCATGAGCGATGGTTGACTTCCAGAAAATAGCGCGGGAGCGGTCGTCCGGTCGGGAAGGCGTGGTCAACCAGCCACGAGACCCCGGCGGACCGCTGGCGTTGAATTCCGGTGTCCGCAGGTGAAGGCAGCCCGACAGGGCCAGCCTTGGACGCGTTCACTGATCCACGCCCGGCTGTCAGCCGGTTTCACTTGCCCCGGGCGGTGAACCTGCAGGCGGTTGTGGCTGGTTCACGGTCCGCCCTGTCGGAGGCCGGGACTTCGTTTCCCGCGTGGCGTGTTGGTGCACCGCCGTTTCTCCCTTTGGCGGCGGATCCCGGCGCGCACCGTTGACCACCACCTGCCATCTCTGAATGTATGGCCTGTGGCTGGGGTCCGGTTTCTGGCTATCTGCCCGCAAGGCTGGTTCGCTGGAGAGTGGTCCCATGACATTTCAGTTTCGTCGTCCTGAGAAGGATGTGCTGCAATCATTGCAGGCGCGTCTGGCAAAGATGGTGCGCCCGTCGGCCCGATTGCCCGGCCCGCAGCTCGCCGCGCTGGAACCGCGGGTCCTGTACGACGCCTCGCCGCTCGCGGCGCTGCTCGGCGGCGATCTCGGAGCGCATGTCGCGGCGGACGTTGACGCCAGCCCGCTGGTGCTCGACGCATTCCCCGAAGGTGACTTTTGGGTGGATGCCATTCCGGCGCTGGTCTCCGACAGCTTGCTGGCGACGGAGCTCGTCCTGATTGATGCGGCGGTCGAGGACCATGCCGGTTTGCTGGCTGCCTTGCAGGCCACGCGGGGCGAGGAACTGCTCAGCGGACGGCTGGCGGTGCATCTGCTCGACGGAAGCAGCGACGGCGTCGCCCAGATTTCCGCCCTCCTTCAGCAGCACCATGGCGTCACGGCGGTCCATGTCATTTCGCATGGAACTGCAGGGCAGTTGCAACTCGGCTCGACACTGCTGTCCGCTAACTCGCTTGCCGGCCACGCCGGGGCGATCGCGGGCTGGAGTCTCGGGCTGTCAGCCGACGCCGACATCCTGTTCTATGGCTGTAATCTCGCCGGCAGTGATTCCGGAGTGGAGCTTCTGAATGCCATCCAGTCATTGACTGGTGCTGACGTCGCGGCCAGCGACGACCTGACGGGACAGGCAGCACTGGGAGGTGACTGGGACCTGGAGTTCGTTGCGGGGCGGCTCAACAGCGAAATCGCTTTTTGGGCTGATGGTTCAGCGGAATGGGATGGCGTCCTCGCCATCTATCAGGTGACCAACACCAACGACAGCGGTGCCGGCTCGCTGCGCGACGCAATTGCCCAGGCCAATGCGTCGGCCGGTGTTGCCGACACGATCAACTTCAACATCGCCGCTGCGCTGGTGGGCGGAACTCATACCATCAACACCAGCACTGCGTTACCGACAATTAGCGATTCGGTCATCATCAATGGAATGAGCGAGCCCGACTACGTTTCGGGCACGCCCGTCGTGCGGATTGACGGCGCCGCAGCCGGTTTCAGCGGTATCAGTATCGGTGCCGGCGGCGGTGGAAGCACGATCCAGGGGCTGAGAATCACCGGCTTCACACTCGACGGCATCAACATTGCATCGGGTGCCAACAACGTGACAATCGCCGACAACTGGATCGGCACCAACGGCACCGGCACGAGCGGCCACGGGAACGCCAATGTCGGCAACACCGACGACGGCCTCGAAATCGTTGGCTCAAATGCCCTCGTTCTTCGCAACGTCATCACCAATAACAACGACGAAGGCGTCGACCTCAAAGGCTCGGGTGTGACGGGCCACGTGATTCAGGGCAACACGATCGGCCTCGATCCTGACGGCTCGACCGGCGTTGGGAATTTCGACGTCGGCATCGCCGTCTACTCAGGCAGCGGCAACACGATTGGTGGAATGTCGGTCGCGGCTCGCAATGTGATCTCGCGGAATAACGAAGGCATCGAGATCAGAACTTCCGACAACGTGGTGCAGGGGAACTACATCGGCACCGACGTGACCGGCGCGCAGAACCGCGGCAACCTCGTCGGCCATGGCGTGCAGATCCAGAACAGCTCGGCCAACAACCTGGTCGGCGGGACGGTGGCTGGCGCAGCAAACGTGATCGCCTACAACGCCGGGGACGGCGTGGAAGTGGTTGACGGTAGCAACAATTCCATCCTTGGCAATTCGATTCACTCCAACACCGGCCAGGCGATTGACCTGAGTGCCGACGGAATTACCTACAACGATATCAACGATGCCGATGCAGGTGCGAATGGGCTGGTGAACTTTCCCATCCTGAAGACAGCGATTTCGTCGGGAGGCAATACGACGATCACCGGAGTTGTCCGCGGGTTGGCGAGTACCACATTTCGGGTGGAATTCTTCAGCAATTCGCGCGGAGCCCAGGATGCGGCAGGTTATGGCGAAGCCCGCACGTTTCTCGGTGCGACCACGGTCACGACCGACGCGGCGGGAAAGGCGACTTTTTCAACCCTCTTCACCGGCGTCACGCTGCAGACGGGAGCGACCGTGACGGCCACAGCCACGGTCGATCTGGGCGGCGGTTCGTTCGGCGCGACTTCGGAGTTCGCTGGCAACATCCTCGGCAACCAGCCCAACCTGCTGATCAGTGGAACCTACACGGGAACCGGAGCCGACAACCGGACCATCGCTGGCTTGGGATTCCGGCCGGATCTGGTGTTCGTATTCTCCGAGGGCGCGAATATCGCAGCGATTCGGTCTTCGGACATGGCCGGCGATGTGACCAAAAGCATGACCGGAGCGACTGCACTGGCCGCCGACCGCATCCAGTCTCTGACCGCCGACGGGTTCACGATCGGAACCAATGCCCAGGTCAACACCAACGGCACGGTCTATCACTGGGTTGCATTCGGGGCCGGTGCCGACATCGATTTTGGAGCGTTCACGGGCAACGGGACCAGTCAAAGCGTCACGGGAGTGGGCTTCACTCCGGAATATGTGATGACGATGTCCAGCGGGACGCAAATGCCGCTCTTCCGCAGCTCGCTGAATGCCAGCACCTTCAACTTCACCAACACGGGCGGCGTCGCGAACGGCGTCACCTCGCTGGACGCCAACGGATTCAGCGTTGGTGCGGCGTCGGGTGCCAACAACAGTGGTTCCACGATTTACTACGTCGCGTTCAACCAGAATGCCGACTACTTCTCGCTCAACACCTACACCGGAACCGCTGCGGACAACCGCAATATCACCGGTGTCGGTTTCGAGTCCGAACTGCTTCTGGTCAAGCGCGTCGACAGCGTGACCAACGCCCAGATTGCGGTCAAGACCGAGTCCACCGGCTACAACGTGGACAAAACCGTCTTTGGACACGGACTGGCCCAGACCACGAACCAGCTCCAGGCCCTGCAAGCCGACGGCTTCCAGCTCGGAACGTCCGACCGAGTCAACGCAGCAGCCGGGACCTACAACTACTTCGCATTCAAGCAGCACGATGCGCCGCTGATCGTCGATACGACCAGTGACACCAGCGACGGGACGGTGACATCGATTAATGCCCTCCGTGCCAACAAGGGTGCCGACGGGCTGATTTCTCTGCGCGAAGCCCTTGCCGCCGTCAACGCGGCACACAATGGCACGATCCTCGACCGGATCCAGTTCAACATCGCCGGGCTGGGAATTCACACCATCAACGTGACGGCCGCCCTGCCCGATATCACGGATGCGGTCTTTCTCGATGGCTGGTCAGAACCCGACTTCGCCAGCACACCGGTGATCGAACTCAATGGCCTGGCGGCCGGTGGGGCGGACGGACTCAAGTTCACGACCGCCACGACGGCCGGCAGCACGGTCCGCGGCTTCATCATCAACCGGTTTGGTGACGACGCCATCCAGATCGGCGGTTCGAACACCACCATCGTCGGGAATTACATCGGGACCAATGCCGCCGGCACGGCTGCTTCGGCCAACGCCGATGACGGGATCAACATTGACCCGGCCAGCCTCAACAACATTATCGGCGGGACCACCGCCGCCGAGCGCAACATCATTTCGGGCAACCTCGGCGAGGGCATCCATGTCTCGGCGGGCTCGACCGGGCACCTGATCCTCGGCAATTACATCGGCCTGAACGCGGCGGGCACGACCGCCCTCGCCAACAGCCTGCATGGCATCAATCTGCTGGGCGGCAGCACGACGATCGGCGGAACGGCCGCGGGTGCCCGCAACGTCATTTCCGGCAACACCCTCCAGGGCATTTTCCTCGACAATTCCGACAACAACACGATCCAGGGGAACTATGTCGGAACGAACGCTGCCGGAACCGGCGACGTCAATGGAACGGGGAGCAACGGATCGCAGTCGGGAATCGTCATCACCAACGGCTCGGCCGGCAATGTGGTTGGCGGAACTGCCGCCGGCGCCGGGAATGTCCTCTCAGGCAACAACTGGTTCGGCCTCGAATTCCTGAACGCCGGAACGGACAACAACACGGTTCAAGGCAACTACATCGGCACCGACTTCACGGGGCTGGTCGCGCTGGGCAATACCCAGGGCGGCGTTTCGATTTACAGGACGTCCAACAGCAACGTGATTGGTGGCAACCTGGCTGCCGCGCGCAACATCATTTCCGGCAACCTCGGAAATGGGATCTACATGGGGAGCGATGGCAGCGGCCCGGCCAACAACAAAATCCAGGGGAACTACATCGGGCTGGATGCCACCGGCAGCGCAATCCTGGGCAACGCGGGCATCGGCATTTATGTCACGGCGGCAACCGGCACGATTATCGGCACCGACGCCGACAGCACGAACGACGTCGCCGAACGGAATGTGATCGCGGGCAACTCGAACGGCATCGTCATTGAAGGTGCTGGAAGCACGGGCACCCTGATCGCCGGCAATTATGTCGGTACCGATGCGACCGGCCTGATCGATCTGGGCAACACGTTTGACGGCGTTCGGCTGCTCAGCGGAGCCACGGGCAACACCATTGGTGGAACGACCGCGACGCATCGCAACATCATCGCGGGCAACAATGGCGACGGCATTGAGATCAATGGCGAGGCAAGCGACGGCAACTTCATCCGCAACAACTGGATCGGGCTGGCGGCGGATGGCATCACCGTGGTGGGCAACAGCAACTCTGGCATCCTCATCAGCGGCGGCGCCGACAACACCACCATCGGCGGAATCGGCACCGGCAATGTCATCGTCGGCAGCCTGCACAGCGGCATCAGCATCGATGGGGCTTCATCCGGAACGGTTGTCTATGGCAACACCATCGGGATCAACGCCGCCGGAACGCTGGTCGCCGGCAACCACGAGCGCGGCATCCTGCTGGCCAACGGTGCGACCAACAACACGATTGGCGGCACGACGGCGGGGCAGGGAAACACCATCACCGCCAGTGGGCTGGCAGGCACTTACACGGCGGGCATTGAAGTCGCTCTGTCGGCCCTGACCGGCAACACCATCGCCGGCAATGCCATTTATGGCAATGTCGGGCTGGGAATCGACCTCGGAGCCAGCGGCGTCAATGCCAATGACAATCTCGACCCCGACAGCGGCGCGAACAATCTGCAGAACTATCCCGTTATCAGCTCGGCCACCACCAACGGCACCCAGGTCGTGATCAGCGGCTTGGTCAACACGCTGGCCAGCCTGACGGGCCTGATCCTGCATTTCTATGCCACGCCGACGACGGGCAACCTCGCGCGCCGCGAAGGCCGCCGTTACCTCGGTTCGACCACGGTCAACACCAACGGCAGCGGCAACGGCACGTTCACCGGCGTAACCCTTGCCTCAGCCGTTACCGCAGGCGAAATCATCACGGTGACCGCGACCTCGCCGGGCGCCAACGGCAATACTTCGGAGTACTCCCAGGGCGTCGTGGCCACCGCGACCAGTGGCAACAGCGCGCCCGGCGACTCCCAGGCCACCGCCACCACTGACGGTGGCCTTGCGCTGAACACTGACGGGGGCAACGACGCATACCTAGTCAACACCGCGGCCGGTGGTGTTTTCGGCGGCCGGACGCAGTTGACCATCGAGGCCCGCTTCGCGAGCACCAACAACTTCGCGGTCGGCGACGAAATGTGCATCGTCTCGTATGCCAACTCCGGCAGCGACAATGAAGTCCGGCTCGCCCTGCGCCGGCCCGTGGGCACCCCTACGCTCGACATCTACATCAACGGGGTCGGCGTTTCCGCAACCGGTTACGACGCGGCCGCCCTGCTCGACGGCAATGCCCACACGGTCAGCGTGACGTGGAACAACGCCACGGGCACCTATGTCTTCTATGTCGACGGTGTCAATGTCGGGTCGGGGACAGGGCTGAAGACGGGTTACACGACGACGGGCTCGGGCGTGCTGGTCGTCGGCAACGAGCAGGACACGGCCGGCGGCTCGTTCGAAGCCCGCCAGGCGTTCAAGGGAACACTCTACGACCTGCGTTTGTTCAATGACGTGCGAACGCCGGCCGAAGTCCTTGCCGGCCGCGCCGCCACTCTGCCCCACACCACCAGTGGTCTCGTCGCCAACTGGCGGTTCAACGACCTGTCAACTTCCGGCATCACGACTGAATTCGTGGGCGGCCGCGACCTGTCCGTCGCGCATGCCACCGGGACCAGTTTTGTCGCCAGCACTCCGTCGCTCGGCTTCCAGACCAGCGAAGGCGCGTCCAACGGCACCGTTGTCGGTGGCGTGAGCGGCATCGATCTCGACCGCGAAGCCAGAATCTCGCAGTTGCTCGCCAGCGATCCGACGCTTTACTACAACGCCTCGGCTGGCAAGTTCTACAAGGTGGTCACGGCGACCGCTGACTGGACGGTTGCGCGGACCAACGCCTTGGCCACGATGCTCAACGGCGTGGGGGGCCAGCTCGCCACCGTGCAATCCGGGTCTGAAAACGACTTCCTCCGCATCCTTGCGGCTGCGGCCGGCACGGAAATGTGGCTCTCCGGCAACGACCTTTCCGTCGAAGGCGAGTGGCGCTGGCAAACCGCCGGCAGTGATGCTTCCGGGTTCTGGCAAGGGACTTCCACCGGCTACGCGATCAACGGTGCCTACACCAACTGGGCCGTCGGCGAACCCAACAACAACGGCGGAACCGGCGACTATCAGGTGATGTACACCAACGGGCTATGGGACGACGAAGCCAACAATGGCAGCGCCGTGCCAAACGGCCATTTCGTCGAATGGAACGCCGATGACGTGCTCGACGCGACCAACGCCCTGTCGTATTCGATCACAGCGCAAACCATGGCTGGGGCTTTCGCGATCAACAGCGATTCCGGCGCGATCACGATCGCAGATGGAAGTCTGCTGAACTTTGAGTCGCAGCCGAGCCACTCGGTCACCGTCCGAGTTACCGACGGCAGCGGTGCGACTTTCGACAAAGTCTTCACCATCGCGCTGAACAACGTTACTGTCGAGCCGACCAACAGCGTGCCCGGAGGACAATCGACCAACGAAGATACGAACCTTGTCTTCTCGACCGGCAACGGCAACGCAATTACGGTCACCGACTCCAACGGCACTACCAACTCGTTACTGCAAGTCAGCCTGTCGATCGCCAACGGAACTCTGACCTTGGCGGGAACCACGGGTCTGACGTTTGTCAGCGGTGGCAATGGGACTGGCAGCATGGTGATCAATGGCACCGAAAGCGACATCAACGCCGCGCTGAATGGACTGACGTTTACTCCGACATCCAACTATAACGGCTCGGTCAACCTGCAAATCGCCACTTCGAATGCCGCGAATCTCGAAGGCTGGTACTCGTTTGATGGCGGCAATGGTAACGACCAGAGCGCCGGCGCGGCGAACAACGGAACGTTCTTCGGCAACGCCACTACGATCAGCGACCCGACGCAGGGAACGGTGCTCAGCCTCGACGGCACTGGTGACTACGCCCAGATCACCGGCGTCTTTGGCCAGCCGGCCAACGCCACGCTTGCGGCCTGGGTGAACCTGAACCAGGCCAGTCTCAACGGCTCCGAGGTCATCAGTCTCGGCGACTCACTGGTGCTGCGGATGGACGAAGCGGGCGGCGGTGGTGTGACCGGCATGTTCTACAACGGAACGACCTGGGTTTCGATCAATACACAGCGGCTCATCGCGGGTACTGGCTGGCATCACGTCGCCTTCACCTTCGACGACGTGAACAATGTCCAGCGGGTCTACATCGACGGCGAACTGGCGGCGACCGCGAACCACACCGAGTCGATCACGTACTTTGGCGGCGACACGTTTATCGGCCGCCACGGCGGCGGCACGAATCCGAACTGGGATTTCAATGGCAAGATCGACGACGCGCGAGTCTTCACCCGTGCTCTGTCGTCCGGCGATATCGCATCCATGGCCGCTGGCCACTTCACAGACACAGACAGCGTTGCCATCAACGTCAACGCCGTCAACGACCAGGCTGCATTCACGTCGCTGAATGGCACCCCGGCGTTTACGGAAGGTGGCTCGGCGGTCGTCTTCGATTCGAATGTGACGATTTTCGACGCCGAACTCTCGGCCTTGAACAACTTCAGCGGCGCGACACTGACGCTGGTCCGCAACGGCGGAGCCAGCGCGCAGGATGTCTTCTCGGCCAGCGGAACGCTGAGTGCCCTGACCCAAGGCGGCAGCCTGGTCGTGGGCGGCACGACGATCGGCACGGTCACGACCAACAGCTCGGGAACGCTGGTCCTGACCTTCAACGCCAGCGCCACCAACGCGCTGGTCAACCCGGTGATGCAGCAGATCGCCTACAGCAACAACAGCGACACTCCACCCGCCTCCGCCCAGATCAACTGGACGTTCAACGACAACAACAGCGGTGCCCAAGGGACCGGAGGAGCATTGACGGCCACTGGCAGCACCACGGTCAGCATCACGGCTACCAACGACGAACAGGTTCTGACAACTTTCACCGGCCTGACGGTGGCCGAAAACTCGACCAGCAACGTTATTGACAATACGCGGCTGCTAACCACGGATGTCGACAACACAACAAGCGAGCTTGTGTACACTGTTTCAGCCACGACAGCTAACGGTACGCTAAGGCGAAATGGTACGGCACTGGGTGTCGGCGGGATTTTTACCCAAGCTGACATCAACTCAGGGCTCTTGACGTACGACCACAACGGCAGCGAAACCGGCAGCGACAGCTTTTCGTTCAGCGTTGATGACGGTGTCGGAGCGATCTCCAGCGGCACTTTCAACTTCACTATCACCCCTGTCAACGACAATAACCCGGTTATCACCAGTAACGGCGGAGGTCTGACAGCAAATCTCACCGCTAACGAAAATCAGTTGGCGGTAACCACAGTGGTGGCAACCGATTCGGATCTCCCATCCCAAACGCTGACTTACTCAATCAGCGGCGGTGTGGATGCGGCCAGATTCGCCATTGACGGCTCGACCGGAGTGCTGACGTTTGTCTCGACACCGGATTACGAAAACCCGGCGGATGTCGGCGGCGATAATGTCTACAACGTCTCAGTGCAAGTCTCGGACGGCAGCTTTACGGACTCCCAATCCATTGTGGTCACCGTCTCGAATGTAGCCGATGGCATTCGCATTACGCCGATCTCCGTTGTGCCGATTGGCGGCGAGACCTTGGTCAACACGACTACAACCGACAGCCAGGCAATCAATCCCAATGTTGCTCAAGCCATAGCGACTGATGCCAATGGCAACTACATCGTGGTATGGTCCAGCAATCTGCAGGACGGCAGCCTTTACGGCATCTATGCTCAACGATTTAATGCCGATGGTGTGGCGCAAGGCGCCGAGTTCCTGGTCAATACGACGACCACTGACAATCAAAACAATCCCGGCGTGGCGATGGATGCCTCCGGCGACTTTGTTGTGACTTGGTCCAGCAATCTGCAGGACGGCAGTGGCTACGGCGTCTTTGCCCAGCGTTACAACGCCGCCGGCGCGGCACAAGGGGGCGAATTCCTGGTCAACACGACGACGGCCGCCAGCCAGAGCACGCCGAGCATCGCCATGTCGGCCAACGGCAGTTTCGTGATCACCTGGACTGACGGTGCTCAGGACCCGGATGCAAGCTCCGGCATCTATGCACAGCGATTTGACGCTGGCGGCGTGGCGCAGGGGACTGAGTTCCGGGTCAATACGTATACGATCGGCGTCCAGCAACTGACGTCTATCGGCATGGACAGCGCGGGCAACTTCGTCATCATCTGGGCCAGCAACGGGCAGGATGGTTCGCTTTACGGGGTCTATGGCCAACGCTTCAATGCCGCCGGTGTCGCCCAGGGCACCGAGTTCCTGATCAACACAACGACAGCCGATAGCCAGCTTTATCACGATGTCGCGATGTTGGCGGACGGCCGATTCGTTGTCGCGTATCAGAGCCGAGCCGGTGCGAACTATGAGGTGTATATCCAGCGGTACGCGGCCGACGGCACGGCCGACGGCGGCGAAACCCGCGTCAATACAATAACGATCACGGGCAACCAGCCCATCCCGTCGATTTCGGCTGATGCCAGCGGCAACATCACAGTAGTCTGGGGCAGTCCCGCCGATGGCGCCGGCACTGGAGTGATCGGTCGCCGCATGGACTGGTCGGGGACAGGGCTGGGAGGCGAGTTCCAGGTCAACACGACGACTGCTGGCAACCAACTTTACGCGGAGGTTGTGGCGCAAGCGGGAGGCGGTTTCATTGTGGCCTGGAGCGGCAACGGGGCAGGTGACGCCGATGGCGTCTTCATGCAACGCTATGGCTTGACAACCAATGAAGCGGCTGGCACCGCCACGTTCCAGGTCGTACTCGAAGTGGCTCCGACTGCCGACGTGACGATTCCAATCACTGTCAGCGACGGAACCGAAGGCAGTCTTGTCATCGGTTCGGTAACATTTACGACCTTGAACTGGAACATCCCCCAGATCGTCACGATCACGGGGCTGCAGGATTACCTCAATGACGGCGATCAGACGTATCAGATCGTACTTGGCAGCGCCACCAGCAGCGATCTAAACTTTGACGGGCTCGATCCAGCAGACCTGACGATTGTAAATCAGGCGGTTCCCAATACGGCGCCCGTGCATTCCGTCCCCGGAGCGCAGTCGACCAACGAGGATATCAATCTCGTTTTCTCCAGCGGAAACGGCAACCAGATTTCGATCAGCGACGCGGATGCCGGAAGCAACATCGTCAATGTCCTGCTGAGCGCGACCAACGGGACTCTGACCCTGAGTGGCACGGCGGGGTTGAGCTTCATCTCAGGCGACGGTACCGGTGATGCCCTGATGAATATCACCGGCACGATCGCCGATATTAACGCGGCGCTCAACGGCATGAACTTCGCGCCAACACCGGAGTACAACGGCGCGGCCAGCGTACAGATCGTCACGGGCGACATGGGCAATACCGGAACCGGCGGTGCTCTGGCCGATACGGACACCGTCAATATCACGGTCAACGCGCAGGCCGATTACCCTAACGGAACGGACAACACGGTTACCACGAGCGAAGACACCAATTACACGTTTGCCGTTGCCGATTTCGGGTTTACCGATCCGGATATCGGTGATTCGATGGTTGGCGTCATCATCAACACGCTTCCAGCAGCCGGAACCTTGAAGCTAAACGGAACCGCGATTATCGGCGGTACCTTCGTTCTCGCCAGCGACATTAATAGCGGAATGCTGGTCTTTACACCGGCAATGGATGGTTACGGGACGAACTACGCGAGCTTTACTTTCACCGTCTTCGACTCCCTGGTATTGCCCGATCAGGCACCGAACACGATGACGATTGATGTCACGGCCGTTAATGACGAGCAGATGCTAAGTACCAATGCCGGGACTACAGTCCCGGAAGGCTCATTGGGCAATGTGGTATCAACGGCGATGCTGCAAACGACCGACGTAGACAATACGACCGGCCAACTCGTCTACACGATTACTTCGTTGCCGACCAACGGAACGTTGCGACGCAGCGGAACGGTGCTGGCGATGAGCGACATGTTTACCCAGGCCGACATCGATTCGGGACTGCTGACCTACGATCACAGCGGCAGCGAAACCAGCAGTGACAGTTTTTCGTTCAGCGTGGACGATGGAACTGGATCGACATCCGCCGGCACCTTTAATCTCGTAATTGCGCCAGTCAATGACAACTCGCCGACCATCACCAGCAACGGAGGCGGGGCAACTGCCAGCATTAGCATCGCAGAAAACACGACCGCAGTGACCACAGTTACTGCGACCGACGCCGACTTGCCCGGTCAAACACTGACGTACTCAATTTCCGGAGTCGATTCCGCCCTGTTCGCCATCGACGTCAACACGGGTGTCCTGACATTTGTCTCGGGCCGAAACCGCGAAGTCCACACCGATGCCGACTTGAATGGTGTTTACGAAGTGACTGTCATTGCCAGCGACGGCACGCTATCCGATTCACAGGACATTAGCGTAACAATCAACGACGTCGACGAGTTCGACGTTTCCGCGCCGGTCGACTCCAACGCTGCGGCCAACGCGGTCAACGAAAACGCCGCCAATGGCACTACGGTTGGGATCACGGCATCGGCCAGCGATGCCGACGCGACCAACAACACGGTCACGTTCAGCCTGACTGATAACGCGGGCGGGCGTTTCGCGATCGACGCCAATACCGGCGTGGTCACGGTCGCCGACGGCATGCTGCTCAATCGCGAAGCGGCCGCGTCGCACAACATCACGGTCCGCGCCACCAGCTCCGACGGCTCGACCGCCGACACGGCCTTCACGATTAACCTCAACGATCTCGACGAGTTCGATGTCGGACCGGTCACCGATGCGAACGCCGCGGCGAACTCGGTCGCCGAGAATTCGGGGATTGGCACCACTGTCGGACTGACCGGCCTGGCTTCGGACGCCGACGCGACCAACAGCACCATCAGCTACTCGCTCGACGACAGCGCAAGTGGCCGCTTTGCCATCGATGGCAACACGGGCGTCGTGACCGTGGCCGGCGCGCTCGACTACGAAACGAATACCAGCCACAGCGTGACCATCCGGGCCACTTCGGCAGACGGCTCGTTCGCAACCCAGACCTTTACGATCAACGTCACCAACGTCAACGAAGCGGGTGTCGGTCCCGTCAGCGACGTGAACGCAGCCGCCAATGCGGTTGCCGAGAACTCGGCCATCGGCACCACCGTCGGCGTGACGGCCAGCGCGACCGATCCTGACACCACTGACACGGTCAGCTACTCGCTGGACGACAATGCCGGCGGGCGGTTTGCGATTGACAACAGCACAGGCGTGGTCACCGTGGCCAGCGGAATCGACCGCGAAGCTGCCGGTTCGTGGAACATCACGATCCGGGCGACATCGAGCGATGCCTCGTTCAGTACGCTGACGCTAGCCATCAACATCTCGGATGTCGACGAGTTCGATGTCACGGCACCGGTCGATGCCAACGCTGCCGTCAACGCCGTCAACGAGAACGCGGCCAACGGCACGACGGACGGGATCACGGCCTCGGCCAGCGACGCTGACGCGACCAACAACACGGTGACTTACAGCCTGTTCGACTCGGCCGGCGGGCGTTTCGCGATCGACGCCAACACGGGCGTGGTCACGGTCGCCGATGGCACATTGCTCAATCGCGAAGCGGCCGCTTCGCATAACATCACGGTCCGGGCCACCAGCAGCGACGGCTCGACCGCCGACACCGGCTTCACGATCAACCTCAACGACGTCGACGAGTTCGATGTCACCGCGCCAGCCGATTCCAATGCTGCCGCCAACGCGGTCAACGAGAACGCGGCCAACGGCACGGCGGTCGGGATCACGGCCTCGGCCAGCGACGCCGACGCGACCAACAACACGGTCACTTACAGTCTGACCAACTCGGCCGGCGGACGGTTTGCGATCGATACCAACACGGGCGTGGTCACCGTCGCCGATGGCACGCTACTCGACCGCGAAGCTGCCGCCTCGCACAACATCACCGTCCGCGCAACCAGCTCCGACGGCTCGACCGCCGACACCGGCTTCACGATCAACATCAACGACGTCGACGAGTTCGACGTTTCCGCACCCGTCGACGCGAATGCTGCCGCCAATGCGGTCAACGAAAACGCCGCTAATGGCACGACGGTTGGGATCACGGCATCGGCCAGCGATGCCGACGCTACCAACAACACGGTGACCTTCAGCCTGACTGATAACGCGGGCGGCCGTTTCGCGATCGACGCCAACACGGGCGTGGTCACGGTCGCCGACGGGACGCTGCTCAACCGGGAGGCCGCCGCCTCGCACAACATCACCGTCCGGGCGACCAGCTCCGACGGCTCGACCGCCGACACCGCCTTCACGATCAACCTCAACGACGTCGACGAGTTCGATGTCACCGCGCCAGCCGATTCCAACGCTGCCACCAATGCAGTCAACGAGAACGCGGCCAACGGAACGACGGTCGGGATCACGGCTTCCGCCAGCGATGCCGACGCGACCAGCAACACGGTCACCTTCAGCCTGTTCGACTCGGCGAGTGGCCGTTTTGCGATCGACGCCAACACGGGCGTGGTCACCGTCGCCGATGGCACGCTACTCGACCGCGAAGCCGCCGCTTCGCACAACATCACCGTCCGGGCGATCAGCTCCGACGGCTCGACCGCCGACACGTCGTTCGCCATCAACGTGAACGACCTCGACGAATTCGATGTCAGCAATCCGGTTGACGCGAATGCTGCCGCCAACGCCGTCAATGAGAACGCGGCCAACGGCACGACGGTCGGCGTCACGGCTTCCGCCAGCGATGCTGACGCGACCAACAACACGGTCACGTTCAGCCTGACTGATAACGCAGGCGGGCGTTTCGCGATCGACGCCAACACGGGCGTGGTCACCGTGGCCGATGGCACGCTGCTCGACCGCGAGGCCGCCGCCTCGCACAACATCACCGTCCGCACCACCAGCTCCGACGGCTCGACCGCCGACACCGCCTTCACGATCAACCTCAACGACGTCGACGAGTTCGATGTCACCGCACCGGTCGACGCCAACGCCGCCGCCAACGCCGTTAACGAAAACGCCGCCAACGGCACGACGGTCGGGATCACGGCCTCGGCCAGCGACGCCGACGCGACCAACAACACGGTGACTTTCAGCCTGTTCGACTCGGCCGGAGGGCGTTTCGCCATCGACGCCAACACCGGCGTCGTCACCGTGGCCGACGGGACGCTGCTCGACCGGGAAGTCGCCGCCTCGCACAACATCACCGTTCGGGCCACCAGCAGCGACGGCTCGATCGCCGACACCGGCTTCACGATCAATCTCAACGATCTCGACGAGTTGAACGTCGGCCCGGTCAGCGACCTCAATCCGGCGGCTAACAGTGTCGCCGAGAACGCAAGCCTTGGCGCGGCGACCGGGCTGACGGCTTTTGCCAGCGACGCGGATGCCACCAACAACACGATCGCCTACACGCTCGATGACAACGCCGGAGGCCGGTTCGCAATCGACGCGAACTCCGGCGTCGTGACCGTCGCGGGTCTGCTTGATTTCGAGACGGCGACCGGCCACAACGTGCTGGTTCGCGCCACGTCCGCCGACGGTTCGTTCACGATCCAGTCGTTCACGATCAGCGTGACGAATGTCAACGAAGGCGGCGTGGGTCCGGTCAGCGACCAGAATCCGGCGGTCAACCAGGTGGCCGAGAACTCCATGGCGGGAACGCTGACCGGCGTGACCGGTTTTGCCAGCGATCCGGACCTGCCCGACACGATCAGCTGGACTCTCGATGACGACGCTGGCGGCCGGTTCACGATTGATTCGGTCACGGGAGCGGTGACCGTCGCACTGGGCGGGCCGGGTCTTGACCGCGAAACGGTTGACAGTCATTCGATCACGCTGCGGGCCAATTCCAGTGACGGCTCGTTCTCGACCCTGACCCTGACCATCGCGGTCGGCGATGTCGACGAGTTTGACGTGACGGTGCCGGTGGACATCAACGGTACGGGCAACGTCATTGACGAGAATTCACCGGCCGGAACGCTGGTCGGGATCACGGCCGCGGCCAGCGATGCGGACGCAACTGGCAACGCGGTTGTTTACTCGCTGCTGGATGATGCGGGTGGCCGGTTTGTGATTGACGCGAGTACGGGCGTGGTGTCCGTGGCTGGTGGTGCGGTGCTCGACTTTGAGGCTGCCAGCGCGCACAACATCACGGTCCGGGCGACTTCGGCCGACGGATCGGTGGCGGACAGCGTCTTTACAGTCAACCTGAACGATCTGGGCGAAAGCGGTATCGGTCCGGTCAACGACGGCGATGCCACCGCCAATCAGGTGCAGGAGAATGCCGCGACCGGAACGCTGACCGGGGTCACGGCCAGCGCCGTGGACCCGGACGCTGGCGACAGCGTGACCTACAGCCTGCTGGACGACGCAGGCGGTCGATTTGCAATTGACAGTCTGACCGGGGCGGTCAGCGTAGCTCCCGCCGCGCCGGGACT
>JANOFL010000156.1:0-37527 GCA_031405895.1 Planctomycetota bacterium | reverse complement strand
CTCGCGCAGCGTCTTGACCTTGTTCTCCTGCAGTGTCCCCGGCTCACATTCAAACGTGACTTCCTCGGCGAGGCTCCAGTCGATGTTGGCCCGCAGGCGATCGACAAGGCCGACCAGCTGTTTGCTGCTGAGGAACGACGGAGTGCCGCCACCGAAATAGACAAAGCGGAATGGCCGGCCGCCCATCACGGGTTGCTGGCTGACCAGTTCGATTTCGCGCGACAGCGCGGCCAGATAGTTCTCAATTTCGCCGGCGTTGCGGTCAGTGAAGACCTTGAAATAGCAGAACTTGCAGCGCTTCCGGCAGAACGGAATGTGCAGATAGAGTCCCAGCGGCACGTCGCGGGGCGGCGCGGCGAAAGCCTCTTCCACCGCCACCAGCTCGTCCGCCTGCCACTGGCTGAAAGGCGGATAGTTCGAGATGAAGTAGCTGCCAACCTCGGTCTTGCCGGTTTCAGTTGTCATGAGCGGCAATTCGCATGGATGAGCGTATGGATCAGGCTGATCATACGGAGGACTTCACCGCTGTGGGCGGACTGCTGAGAAACTCACGTACCTCCAGCTGCATCCGGTCAATTTCGGCCAGGAAGCCGGATGATGAAAGGCGGTAGTTAGTCGGGTTTGTCTCGGTTTTGCGCAGCTGTGCAACTTGTGCCTGAAAAAACCGGATGCGATCCAGGGTCGCCTCGAGTTCCTGTTCGTCCTTAATCATGCCTGACCTCAACGACTCTCAACGATTTCGACAATTCCGCGTTTTCCGCCGCCGCGCTTGTTCTGCCAGTATTCTACCAGAGACTGCTCTCCACCCATTGCCGCCAAACGCCGAACCCAAAACACGCTGGCACCAAAATGGGCGTCCGCGGCTGAATGGTCAAAGAGCAATGCCGCCTCTCCGGTCAACGAGTCGCCATCGAACGAGTTGTCTACCACCATGACAACATCGACATCATTCGGCTCGGGCTGGTCGGTCGCAAACGAACCAAAAACAACAAATCGGACCAGGTATCCCGTGGCGAGCGCTATTCGATGAATCCGCTCCAGCCGCTCACCAACAGCGATGCGTTGAGGACTTCCCTGCCCAAAACGCAATAGCGTCTCTTTTAGAGTTGCCAGATGCACACCGACGGGCAACTCACCTGATTTTGTCGAATGCGGAAGCGGCATCGACTCGATCCTTCGAAGAAGATTTCTGGCATTGCAGGGTCAAGAACCCGCAGGGACCTGAACAGGCTTTCCGAAACAGAGGACCGTCCCTCGCCGGGTTCCGATCACGAGGTTTTCCCAGGCGACGGCGGGCGAAGCCGAGAATCCTCCGCCGGCTTCATGTTCCCACAGCAGCTGGCCGCTGTCGAACGCAAAGGCATACAGCCGCCCGTCGCTGCCCGCAACGAAAACACGCGCGCCGACAATCACGGGCGAGGTCTCCATCCCCGACTTGATATCGGCCGTCCATTGCACCGCCCCATCGGCCGCGTTCAGGCAATAAACACGGCGGCTGTCGGCTCCGAAAATCAGGCGGCCGTCGCGAATGGCCGGATTGCTCCGGATCGCCGTGGCCCGCCCTTCGTCGTCGAACTCCCAAGCCAGTTTCCGTTCGCGCCAGTTGATTGCAAGCAGGCCGCTTTTCTCGGTGCCGAAGAAGACCATGTCGCCGGCCGAAGATGGCGTGGCCCCGGTTGGCGAGTTGATTTCGACTGTGGAAACGACTTCGCCTTTTGCCAGGTCGACCACGTGCAGCAGCCCGTCACAGCCCGCGAGAAAACACTGGCCTTCGACGACCGTCGGCGAGCAGCGGAGCTGGTCGCCCGTTTCGACTTCCCAGAGCTTCGCGCCGGTTTTCGTGTCGAGGCAATAGAGGAAAGCATCCTGCGACGTGAACAACACGCTGTCGCCGAAGAAGCCTGCCCCGGAGTCGATCTGGGCGCCCGCCGAAAACCGCCAGAGTTCTTTTCCGTCTGTCCCGATGCAATAGAAAATGCCTTCGAGGTCGCCAATGTAAATCCGCCCGTTGTGCCAGGCCGGGCTGGCGTTGAAGCCCAGCTGGCCGTCAAAGGTCCAGCGCGGCTCGCCCGTCCCGAGATCGAGGGCGTGGAGGTGACCATCCATGTCGGCGATCAGCGCCAGCCGCTGGCCGTTGCCCACGTCGACCACGATGGCGGTCGCTTCAATCCCTGTGCCCGGCAGGTTGTGGTTCCATCGTTCGGCCATCAGTTCTGGCAATCCGCTGCGGGCGACGCCACTGGCCAGCGAATCACCGCGGAAAACGGGCCAGTCGGGCAATTCGCCGGTTTGGGCCGGCAACGTGGATTCGGCCGGAGACGCGACAGCTGGTTGCGGCTCCTGGCCGCGCACTGGACCCATCACCAGCATCGCGGTTCCAAGAACCCAAACGGCGACAAGGGATCGGTGCATGGACGAAATTCAGATACGGGGAACGCTAAAACTGGAAGGTCGAAACGCCACAATCAGTTGCCACATTGTAGCCGGGAGGTGGGGTCGCGATCCAATTGACCTGATTGACCCAAAGGACAGGGAAGAAAAAGCACGGACAGCTCTCAGTCCAGGTCCGACCGGATCTGGCAATAGCTGTCGTAGCGGCGGAGGTCGATCAGCCCGTCGGCGACGGCGCTTTTGACGGCGCATTGTTCTTCGTGGGTGTGGGTGCAGTCGGGAAAACGGCAGCGGTTGGCGAACGGCCGGAGGTCGCGGAAGAAACCTTCGACTTCGGCCGCCGACACGTCCCACAGCTGCATCGAGCGGATCCCCGGCGTGTCGACCAGATGTCCGCCGCATTCGAGCGGAATCAGCTCGGCCGTGGTCGTGGTGTGGCGGCCCTTCTGGTTTTCGGCACTGACGTTCCCGATGCGGCGGGCAAGGCCGGGCTGGATGGCGTTCAAAAGCGAGGACTTGCCGACGCCGCTTTGGCCCGAGACCACGCTGTCGCGGCCACGAAGCAAGTCATGCAGGCGTTCCATCCCCTGACCGGTCGCCGCCGAAACCTGCAGGACCGGATAGCCGAGCTGCGACCAGGCACCGACCAGCTGAATCTGTGATTCCGGAGCGACAAGGTCGATCTTGTTGATCACGATCACGGGCTGCATGTGGGACTTTTCAGCCGACAACAGGAAGCGGTCGACGAGGTTCGGCTTGAGGTCCGGTTCGGCGGCGCTGGCGACGATCAGGACCTGGTCGATGTTGGCGACGAGGATCTGCTGCTTGCCGCGGCTGGTCCGGCAGATGGCGTTGCGGCGCGGTTCGATCCGGGCGATCGTCCCTTCGAGGGTTGCGCCGGCCGTGGGCAGAATCGTGACATGGTCACCGGCGACGACGGTGTGCTGGAGGTCCGTCGCGAGCGACTTGAGCAGCCCCCGGACGGAACAGGACCATTCGCCGGCTTCAGTGCGAACGATCGACGACAAGCCGAAGACCTTGACCACCCGCCCGCGGAGGGCTTTCGATTCATCGACTGCAAGATCGACCTGAAAGCCCGATCCGGTTGAATCGTCGAGCGTTCCTGCGACGGTTCGCTTGCGGGTCAGCCGGCCCTTGCCACTCAATCTCTCGCCCGATGCCAGGTCGTCAACTTTTTGGCGGTGGTCGTCCAGGTCGCGGGTGAAGTCGCGTTTGCGTTTCCGCCCGTCGTACGACTTGCGGAACTCGGCGCGGATACGGGGCTTTTTGCGGTCGGTCATGCGACGGCTTGGGAGGTGGTGCGCCAGACGCGGCGGGGCCTGACGGGATTATGGCATAGTGGGCCACCGGGACGACGCAGTTGGCCTTGTATGACAACCGACAGTGGCGTCCGGGCACCCATTGACGCAGCGCTTGTGGCAAAGCACCGGCCATTGCGACTTCCCAACGACTTTGGTGGGCTGACTCCCCCGCCGGAATGGTCTGCTTTCCGGTGGCCGGAAAGACCGAAGTCTTTCATAGCCGGTTCACTGCTGAGCTGGTCAAGGGCGTTCGACCGGATCGACCAGATGCCTGGCTTCCGGCGGATGAACTGGCTTGTTTCCGTGCGAACGGCGCTGAACAATGCCATCAAGTCGCGCGCGGGGGTGGTATGGCTGGAACGGCTGGAGTTGAAGGTCGCGAAGTGTCGAATCGCGAAGGGAGTTGTTCGGTGACGCGGGTGCTCTGTCTCGCCACGAGCCGTGATTCGCCGGTCCCCTGTCCGGTAGCGCCGCCAGGGGCCGCGCTCGAAGTCCTCACCGATCCGCTCGACCTGATCGGCTTGCTGGGCGAGCCAGATGTGGTCGGCGTCTATGTTCCCGTTGACCCGACGGGTTCTCCGCAAGGTGCCGAGTGGCGGCTCGCCACGCAGCTGGGCACGACCTATGCCCTGATGGACCGGCTGCCCGACGGACTTGCGATCGTGGATGCCACCGGAGTCCTGGTCTGGGCCAACGAACGGATGCGGCACTGGTTCCCCGGCCCGCCGCTGACTGGCCGGCAGTTCTATTCGGCATTGGGGCGGCCTGAAATATCAGGCCCGGATGTCCATCCGCTCAACACGGCCCTGCAGAACCGGCAGACCACGTCGGCCCAGCTCTCCAGCGGCGGGCGCTACTACCGGGTCCAGTTTGTGCCGGTCCTCGAGAACACGGGGGCTGTGCGGTACCTGATGGTTTCACTGGTCGACACGACCGAAACGACGACGCAGCGGCAGAAACTGGCAGCCCTGCACCAGGCAGAACTGGCCCTCGCTGACCTGACAGCGCGGGAAGTCTTCGAGATGGATGTCGAGCAGCGGAAAGAGCTGCTCAAGGACAACATCCTGCATTACACTCGCGACCTGCTGAATTACAACGTGGTCGAAATCCGGCTGCTGGACGAGCAGACGGGGCTGCTGGAACCGCTGCTTTCGGTCGGCATCGATTCGGAAGCGAGCAAGCGGCCGCTCTATGCCCGGGCCGATGGCAATGGCGTCACGGGCTTCGTCGTCGCGACGGGCAACAGCTACCTCTGCGAAGACACGACCCACGACCCGCTTTATCTCGAAGGCCTGATGGGCGGTCGCAGTTCACTGACTGTGCCGCTGCGGATGCACGACCGGATCATCGGCTCGTTCAACGTCGAAAGCCCCGAAGTCAGCGCCTTCGACGAGAGCGACCTCGAGTTTTTGCAAAGCTTTGCCCGCGGTGTTGCCGCGGCGCTGAATACGCTCGAACTGCTTTCCGCCCAGCGGACGAACTCGGCCCAGGAGAGTATCGAAGCGGTTCACGGTGCCGTCGCGCCGCTCGTCGACCGGATCCTCAACGACACGGTCCAGGTGATGGGCCAGTTCATGGGCCACGATCCGGGGATTCTTGCCCGGCTGCAGGCGGTCCTTGACCGGGCCCGCGAGATCAAGCAGCTGATCACGCGGATCGGCGAAAAGATGGCCCCCACAGAAGACTTGCCGGCCGCGCTGCAACCGGCGGCCCGCACGGGGCTGAGGGGCCGCCGCGTGCTGGTGATCGACGCCGATGAAGCAGTCCGGAACAGCGCCCACCAGTTGCTGGAAAAACATGGCTGCATTGTCGAAACAGCAGGCACCGGACAGGAAGCCGTCCTGATGGTCTCCAGCCTTTCCAAAGGCCAGACCTACAATTCGATCATTGCCGACATCCGGCTCCCCGACATTAGCGGCTACGACCTGCTGGTCCGGCTGAAGGAACTGCTGACCAACCCGCCCCTGATTCTGATGACCGGATTTGGCTACGATCCGGGGCACTCGATCGTGAAAGCCCGCCAGGCCGGCCTCCGTGCCGATGCAGTGCTCTACAAGCCGTTCCGTCCCGATCAGCTGATCGACACGCTGATCCGGATCGGCGAGGAAGGGAACGGCGCGCCGCCGGCCTGACCAGCGTTTTAAGCGGGCTTGTTCGCCGCAAACACTGGCGGAAACCGTGCGCTTGGTGAACAGTTGGCGGACAACTGTTCTGCAGTAAAACGGATGCCCAACTGCCCTTCCGCGGGATTGGTGGAGCACAAGATTTGAGATTTGAGATCTGAGATTTGAGATTGTAAACCCAAGTTCGTCGGCAACGGTGAACAGCTGGGGGCAAAAAGTTTCCGCGGGCAGTTAAACCTTTGAGGACCAGCCGCTGGCGGGTTCTGCCTTGGGATTTGGATCCCGCCAGTGCCGGGTCCCCAACTGCCCCTCTGCGCAGTATTCCCAGGACTCCCACGGCTAACCATGCAGTTGCTGTTATGGATGATGGTAACGGTCGGCCATATCGGCTGGTGGTGTGCGGTCTTCAACCGGACCCATGCGACGGCTTGGCCGCGCGGCTGGCGAAAGCTGATTGAATACGCCGCGATTGTTGTGACCGGAGCGCCGCTGTTGCTCGTGCCGGTGATGCTGTGGCGGACAGGAATCACCACGGCGGGGGAGCTGGGCGACGCCTGGCCGTGGCTGCGGCCTTACCTTGTGATCTGCAGCATCGTGGCCTGTACCTTCACGTCCGAGTGGGTTTGGCGAAAGCTGTTTGAACGACGTCCAGCGCGAATTCGCCGCACAGGGCAGAGCTACTCGAGGGTCGAGCAGCTTGCAGGCCAGTCGCTGGTCGAGGGCTGGCTCCCGCGGCTCTTTCGCTGGGTCCCCGGCAACCAGTTCACGCACCTTGCCGTGGAACGGTTTGAGGTCCGGGTTGATGCGGAGCGGCCAGCTGGGGGGAAAAGTGGAAATGGAAAGTGCAGTGACGACGGACAAAGCGGGAGCTTTGACCCCACGCGAATCGCGCGGCTGAGGATCGCCCAGCTCTCGGACCTGCACTTCACGGGCCAGTTGCGGCCCGAGTACTTCCATGAAGTCGTGAAGCAGGTCAACCGGTTCAGGCCCGACCTGGTTTTTATCACCGGCGACATCGCCGACGAATCGAAATGCCTGGACTGGATCGGAACGGTGCTTGGTCCGCTCGAGGCTGGGCTGGGCAAGTTCTATGTGCTGGGCAATCATGACCGGCGGATCGGCGATGAATCAGCCCTGCGCGGCAGACTGAAGGACGCGGGTTTTGAAGCGGCCAGTGGGCGATGGACTAATTTGTCCTGGAACGGCTGGACGATCCGTTTGACCGGCAATGAACTGCCCTGGTATCGGGCGGCCCGGACGTTGGGTCCGGAGCCGCCGTCCGGCAATGGCCAGCTGCTGAAAATCCTGCTCAGTCACAGTCCCGACCAGTTCGGCTGGGCCGTCGCACTCAAGTTCAATCTCGTCTTCGCAGGCCACACGCACGGCGGGCAGATTCGCTTGCCCTTGATCGGGCCGATCATCGCGCCCAGCCGGCATGGCGTCCGCTTTGCCGGCGGCGACTTTGAGCGGGACGGTGTCCTGATGCACGTCAGCCGGGGTCTCTCGTCGGATGACCCCGTCCGCTGGAACTGCCCGCCGGAGCTTGGGCTGTTTGAGGTCCTGTTGTCCGGCGACTCGCGTTGACAGTCCTGGGCTGTTTTTCTACGGTCAGCAACTCCCGCCGCAGACAAGCGGCGGATTTCGATTGTTGAGCCGGCCCGATTTGCAATGAAACAGCCGCTGACCGTGATCGTGCCCGTCCGGAACGAGCGGCTGAACATCGGCGCGTGCCTTGCCAGCTTTCATGCTATCGCCGATGAAATCATCGTCGCTGACAGCGGTTCGGACGATGAAACCCTGGAGATTGCCGCGGACTTTGACAAGGTCCGGATCATTGAGCGGGACTACATCACGAGCGGTGACTTCAAGAACTGGGCGATTCCCCAGGCCCGGCATGAATGGGTGCTGATCGTCGACGCTGATGAGCGGGTGACCCGGCCGCTGGCCTCGGAAATCCAGCTGGAGCTTTCGCGCGGGACGGTCAAGGACGGCTACTGGATCCGGCGCGAGAACCATTTTCTCGGACACCGGCTGCGATGGGGCGATGCCCGGACTGACCGCGTGCTACGGCTCTTCCGCCGCGACCGGGGGCGTTATGAAGGCCCGAGTGATCACGGCGAAATCCGGATTCCGGGCGGCCAGATCGGGACGCTCAAGGCTCCCTTCCAGCACTTCAGCGTCTGGAGCTACGACCAGCTGTTGCGGAAGTACGACCGTTACACGAGTCTGCAGGCCCGTCAGTGGCAGCAGCAGCGCCGCGATACGTCGACGTTCAAGCTGCTGGTGCGGCCGGCGCTGCGGTTCCTGCGCGAGTACCTGCTGCAAGGTGGCTTCCTCGATGGCAAGCCTGGCATTCAGCAGGCCTGGCTGGCGGCCTTTTATTCTTTCACCAAGCAGGCCAGGCTCTGGGAGCTGAACCACGGCTTGCCGCAACCGGGCGAGGCAGCAGATGAACTGCCGATGCGGCCCGAAACGGTGCTCTTCAGCGCCCCGCCGACCATGCGCCGCGCGGCTTGAGTCGAGGCGTTCTGGACGCTCGTCCACTCGGTCCGGGGCTCCCGCCCTGACCATGGGCTCTGCCCTGACCGCATGGGCGGCTGAAGGTGAGGACGAAGGCAAAGCCTTTGGTTCCCGGCGCGCCTGGATTCCACGGCGGGAGCCGTGGTACGAGTAAGAGCTTCCCCGTACCCCCAGTTCGCGAACCCGCCGTCAACACGGTCAAGCCGGTCAACCCTGTCCATCCGGTCAGGCCGAGCCCAGGTTCACGGCCGAGCGCGTCGCGATTTCGGCGGGGGGCTGGCGGGTGTAGAACTGCAAAAGCTGGCTCTGGACTTTCAGGGCCCGGACCAGGATCCAGATCTGGTCAGCCGAGAATTTCTTCGGATCGCTGCGGGCCAGGTTTTCCAGTTCGGACTGGGTTGCTTCATGCTGGTCGCGAGCCGCATTGAGCCGGAGGTGGGCTTCGTTCCAGAGCTGTGCGAAACCCGTTTCAACGTCGAGCCGAGCCGGATTGTCGGCCGTGAGATTGAGCATCACCACGCACCAGCGGGCGACGTCAACTGGAGTCGCGGTGGGCAACAGGTTCTCAATCCGCCGGGCAAGCTGCGCGCAGTCCATCATCGATACCGGTTGCCGTCATTGATGTATCTCGACCCATGGAGAATCGACGAAGTGACGCGGCCGGCAATAACACGGCCGAAGGGGGCCGTCTAACTGGAACGACGGCCAGTCAGCCGGCCTTGCCGGACTGGCACGACCGGCAGAACCAGTACCGGCAGCGCGCCCTGCAGGCCGTTGAAAGGGGTCCGATCAAGACGGGGTTGCCCTTCGCCAATGCAAACCTGGCATTGGCACCTCGTTCTGCGCACGCCACGGCCGAAACCCGTACTCGTGCACAGTCAGCAGCGGACGGTACCCGTATTCGTACTCGGCCTCGTACTCCGCTTCGAATCGATCGCCGATTACGAGTCCGATTACCGTTTCACTGGGTACGAGCAGGATTTCGTGCCTGAGATGTGGGTAAACCTGAATCCTAGCGCCGGGGGCCGCGGTTTCCACGGCCGCCGGAACCGCGGTCGCGGTCGCTGCCGCGGCTTGGAGGTCCGCGATCAGATGGCCCGTGATCCGAGGAGCCACGGCCACGGTCGTAGTCACCGCGGCCACCACCATCGTCGCGTTGATCGCGGTCGGCACCCCGATCGCGGCGCTCACCGCTGCCTCGCACCGAATCACCGCGCTCACCTCGGTCTCCACCTCCACCTCGGTCTCCACCGCCGCCTCGGTCACCACCGCCGCCACGGTCTCCACCTCCACCGCGGTCACCACCTCCACCGCGGTCACCACCTCCACCGCGGTCTCCACCTCCACCGCGGTCACCACCTCCACCGCGGTCACCACCTCCACCGCGGTCACCACCCCGTCCGCGCGTGCGTTGGGGAGGTGCCTCGCGGCGGTTTTTGAGGTTCTTTTCGATCAGGCCGCCGATCGCCGTGGCCCAGGTCGTGATCGGTTTCTTTGGACCGCCCCCTTCTTCATCGCGGTCAGGGATCTCGGCGCTATCGAGGTCGTCGTCGAAATCGTCTCCGC
Organism: Planctomycetota bacterium; assembly: GCA_031405895.1. GTDB lineage: Bacteria > Planctomycetota > Planctomycetia > Pirellulales > Pirellulaceae > BJ22. Next base: position 27,605 of record JANOFL010000156.1, on the reverse strand, counting down.
CACCTCCGCCTGCAGGGGGTGGCCGGCGTTCGCTCCGCGGTGGAGCGGCATCGTCCACAGAATCCGGTGCGTCGGCTGAACCGCCCGGGCCACGACCGCGGCGTCCGCGGCGGCGTCTGCGACGGCCGCGTCCAGGATCTTCAGTGCCTTCGCCAACTCCCTCGCCAGCAGCCGGGGCCACTGTTGGATCGCGAAGCAAATCGCTTTCATCCGGGAGAGCGCCTGGCAAAAGGCCCGGATCGTCGTCTTCGGGACCTGCGACCGGCATGTCCGGGCGTACATCGACATGAAAACTCCGGACGCGATCGGCCGTTTCAGGACTCCTCCCGCGTTCGGGCAATCCACTCCGTTCAGGCCTTCCGCCGCGTTCGGGCCGACCACTCCGTTCGGGCCGACCACTCCGTTCGGGCCTTGCGCCGCGTTCGGGAGCTTCGCTGCGTTCGGGAGCTTCGCTGCGTTCGAGAGCTTCGCTGCGTTCGGGAGGCTCGACGCCTTCCGGCCGTCTCCCACGTTCAGGCCTTTCTGTGCGGGGTGGCCTTTCAGGCCGTTCGCCACGACCGGCAGGTTCAGGCGCATCGCGGCGCGGTCCTCTTCCAGCCGGGCGATCGCGATCAGCCGGTTCATCGCGTTCACGCGGCCGGCGCGGTGCCGGTCCGCGTACAGCCGGTCGGACCGGGTCGCGGTCCGCGCCCAGTCCGCTTGCACCGCGGCTCATTGTCACGCGGCCATCCGGATCAAGTTCTTCGACTTCGAATTCGACGAACTCGGCGTCATCCAGCTCGAGGTTGGCCAGTTGGGCATCTGGTCCGGGCTGTAAGACATCCTCCAGTGGGGGAGCGTCGAAGCCTGCGGTTTCAGCGACAGTTTCGGGATCCGCCGGGGTGCGCGTGGGCCGGGTACGACGCGAGTCTTCGCGGGGTTCGCCGCGTCCAGTGCGACTCCGTCCACCGCGCCCGGCGGGCTGGCGGCGAACGACGGGCGATTCCTGTTCGGCCTCCGTTGCATCTGGTTCAGCGACAGGGCTGGCTGGAGCCGGTGTGCTTTCGCTGGTCTCGATGGGCGCGGGCTTGCCACCCAAACCGAGCGCGTTGGCCAGTCGGGCCCAGTGGCTGGTTTTGCCAGGTTTTTTCACAGGTTCGGGAGCGGCCAAGGGGCGGGTGGATTCGGGGCGGTGAGGAGCCGAGCCGGAGCGGCCGTGGTTGTCGCGGCGCGATGGTTCTTCCCGTCCGGGCGCCGGCCGGCTCTCGGGCTGGCCACGTGACCGGTTGCGCGAGTCGTCGCGACGGCGGGGCTGTTCGTCGGGCTGGACCCGATCCTTATCGGCAGCTGCGGCTTCCGGCTCGACGACGCCCGGTTTCTTCGTCGCCGGAAGGTCGTCTTCGTCGTCGTCGACAGGTGCCAAGTCGCGCGAGGGGCCGCGGCCAAACAGGTCGAGCAGCGGGTCGCCGCGGCCACCTGTCGGAGTCGCGCCGAATTCTGGCCACTCGCCGCTTTCTTTGGGATCAAAACTCATGTCATTCCGGGGGCTGCTGCATCGACCGCGCCAGTTGCGAAGGAGCCGCATTATAGCGCCGCATTATAGCCTTGGGCACCCGGCCGCGTCAGAGTCGGGAACAGGCCGGCCGGCACATTCGTCAGGCGCAAAAAAAAAGCCCGGTCAGAACGACCGGGCTGTGGCAAGTCTGAAGGCCAGTTGGCCGAAGGCAGCTGGTGCGTCGAAGGGTGTCAGAAACCCCGGCGGAGCATCATCGAGCCGTTGTCGGCGACCGGCAGGATCGGCCGGTCATAGTTCTCGTACCAGCAACGGCCTTGCGGACGGAATGCGAAACCAACGGCGATGTTCCAGCCGTCCTCCGCATTGCCACCCAGGACGTTGTCCGGGTTGGAAGTTGGCAGGAACCAGGTCGCGCCGGCCTGAAGGGCAACGCACTCGGTCATCGGCAGGTCAAACTCCATCCCGCCCACCACGTGGTTGTCGTCGGTCCAGCCGATGAACGTGTCGCTGTAGCCGCCGGTGCAAACGAGATGCCGGTAGTAGGCCCGGTAATTGTCGAGCACCTGAAGCCGGAACTGTTGCTGGTTCGCGCCGGGAATGACTTCGGGAACCTGATCGTCCTGAATGCCCTTCGCGAAGCGGAATCCAAGCGCGTCCCCGCCGGCGTAGACCCAGCTCAGGTCGCCGCGAATCTGCATCAGCTCGGCTTCGAACAGGGAGTCTTCGCGGAGGTAGTCGAGCACGCAGCCGAATTGCACCCCGTAGTCGACCCGGCGATAAAAACCGCCGGTCGCGAAGAGCTGGCTCACGTTGGGGCTGCCGTTGAACTCACTCTGCATTCCCCGTGCACCGATCTGGCCAGAAAACAGCCCGCAGGTCAGACGGCAAAGTGGGATGCCAAGATTCGTTCCGGCGTAGAATCCCGATCCGCCGTTGTAAGTCGAGGTTCGCGAGTCCTGGAACGTCGGCGAGTCCCAACAGGCGGCACCGGCAAAATACTCGGCCCGGTAAAGCAGCTCGCCGAGGCCACCCAGCCAGCATTCGTCGATGATTCCGGGCGGGCAACCGCCACGGTCGCAACAGGACGGCCCGCAAACATCGCCGCACGAGTCGGCACAGCACGGATCGGCCCCGCTCCAGTCGCCTTCGTCGACATAGCTCTCGCCGACCATTGCATCACTGGCCATCATGCCGGGATCGACCGCGGGAAGTGCTTGCGGCATCGCTGCCGCTCCGTTGAGCGGCACGTCGCCGACCATCTGTGCCATCCGCATATGGCGGGGAACATAAGAGGCTTGTGCGACCGGCCCGCGACCCATCGGCTGCATGGCGTTGCCGCGTTGCATCATGCGGGAGGGAGCAGCGCCGCGTTGCCGTCCAGCCGGCATCGCTGCCTGAACCTGTGTAAGGCCAGCCGGAACGACTCCGCTGCCGACGGCCTGGCCGCGCGACGGAATCGGCTGGGCCCTTTGCATTTGCCCGCCCGCACCGGCCTGAACGACCGACGAGGGCTGACCAGAGGCGACCGGCTGTTGGGCTTGCATGGGGGCAGCCAATGGCGTGGCGACCGGAATGGCCTGGGTCAGAACTGGGGAGGCTTGCTGTGGCCGCGGATAGCGGAACGATCCTTGCTGGGCTGACGCCTGGCCGGACAACGGAACCGACAGGACCGCGAGGCAAAGGCAGATCGCGAGACGATGGAATCGCGGGCACGACATGGGGGGGGCTTCCTTGCGCAAATGCTGAACCCGGGCCGCCCAGTTGTATGGCGCGGCTGTACGCCGAATCGTTAAACTCATCGGATTCCCCCCGACCGGGACTTGCGTAAAAGTCCAGCCAACCGGAAAACTCAACCAGATCGGCACCGCTTGCCGTGCAGCTGCTGGCAAACCGTGCTGGCAAAGTCGTTGAACACGCCATTTTTTGTTGGGAAAGCGAGCAGCGATTGCGTACTGACTGCTTCCTGCGGGTCGAACGTTTGCGAGCGCGCCTGAGCAAGGAAGGCCTGCCCGCCCTGCTGGTCACCGACGTGACCAACGTGACCTGGCTCACCGGATTCACCGGCGAAGCCTCCTGGCTGCTGGTGGCACCGGGCCGCCTGCTGCTGTTCAGCGATTCACGTTTCGCCCAGCAGATTGAAGAAGAATGCCCTGGCCTGCTGGCTGAAATCCGGCAGGCGGACCGGACCACGCTCGATCTTGCGGCCGAAGTCGTGTCGAAGTTGAGCCTGCCCCAGCTGGGTATCGAAGCCGCTTCGATTACCCGCGCGACCAGCGACGACCTGTCGGCGAAGTTGCCGGCCACGCAGCTGGTCTGCACCAGCGGCTGGGTTGAGACCCTCCGCTCAATCAAGGACGACGACGAACTGGAAAGAATCAGGCACAGCATCGCGATTTGTGAACGGACGTTTGGCGTGATCCGCAACCAGTTGCGTTGGGACCAGACTGAAAAAGAAATTGGCCACGCGATCGAGCACGAAATGCGGAAGCTGGGTGCTGAGCGCTGTGCTTTTCCACCGATCGTCGGCGTCGGACCGCGCGCAGCCTTGCCCCATGCCAGGCTGACCTCCAGTCGGGTGGGCGACGCGCCGTTTGTGCTGATCGACTGGGGTGCGTTCGTTGACGGCTACGCCAGCGATTTGACGAGGGTCGTCTTTACTGATCCGCCGCCGTCGAAGGTGCTGGAAATCTACAACGTCGTCCGGCTTGCCCAGCAGGCGGCGATCGGTGCGATCCGGCCGGGTGCCGAACTGGCCGCAGTCGACAAGGCTGCCCGTAACACGATCACCGACGCGGGCTACGGAGACTTCTTCGGGCACGGCCTCGGTCATGGGTTCGGAATGCAGGTCCACGAGCAACCCTTCATCCGGCCCACGAGCACCGGCACGTTTTCGGCCGGAATGGTGGTGACGGTTGAACCAGGCATCTATCTGCCCGGTGTCGGCGGGGTCCGGATCGAAGACGATGTGTTGGTGACGACCGACGGTTGCCAGCGGCTCAGCTCGCTGCCGACGGAATGGGAAGAGCTGGCGGTTGAGCTGCTTTAACGTAGAGCAGTTGTCCCAACTGCTCGTCGCGCGCAACACGCGAGAGAAGCAAACGAAATCCCGCCACAAGGTATGGCGGAAGCCCGGCGTTTGGCGGGCGTGAGCAATTGGGGACAATTGCTCTACATTTTCTGCAGCGGTTTGGCGAACAAATGGACTCAGCATTGCAGGTTGCCGATTCCGTTCTCGCCGCCATGCAAGCCTGGCGGTTCGACAACCGGTTCGTTCGCGAACTGCCTGGTGACCCGGTCACGACTCATGCGCGGCGGCAGGTGAAGGGGGCCTGTTACTCGCGGGTCGATCCGACTCCCTGCAAAGCGCCGCGGCTGCTGGCGTGGTCGCCGGAAGTCTGCCGGCTGCTCGATCTGCCGGACGATCCGTCGTTATCGCAGGCCTTTGCCGATGTTTTCGCGGGCAAGCGCCTTTTGCCGGGGATGGAGCCGTTTGCCATGTGTTACGGCGGGCACCAGTTTGGAACCTGGGCCGGGCAACTGGGTGACGGACGGGCGATCAACCTCGGCGAAGTCGTCAGTGCGGCCGGCCAGCGGCACACGCTTCAGCTCAAAGGTGCCGGGCCGACACCCTATTCGCGAACCGCGGATGGCCTCGCCGTGCTGCGATCTTCGCTTCGCGAGTTCGTCTGCAGCGAAGCCATGCATCATCTTGGCATTCCGACCACGCGGGCGTTGTCGCTGGTACTGACCGGCGATCAGGTGGTCCGCGACATGTTCTACGACGGCAGGCCACAAGCCGAAGCGGGCGCGATCGTCGGCCGGGTTTCACCATCGTTCGTGCGGTTCGGCAACTTTGAAATCCTCGCCGCGCGGGGCGAGCACGAGAACCTTCGCCGGCTGCTGGCCCATGCCATGGGAATCGCGTGGACTCCGGACCAGCCCCCCAGCGCGGCCCAGTGCGTCGACTGGTTCGCCGGCGTCTGCGAACGGACGGCCGACCTGGTCGTTCACTGGATGCGGGTCGGCTTTGTGCACGGTGTGATGAACACCGACAACATGTCGATCCTTGGCGAGACGATCGACTTTGGTCCGTATGGCTGGCTCGACCATTACGATCCCGAGTGGACTCCCAACACAACCGATGCCGAGGGCCGCCGCTACTGCTTCGGTGCCCAGCCTCAAGTCGCACTCTGGAATCTGGTCTGCCTCGCCAACGCCCTGGTGCCCGTCGCCGGTTCGCACAGGCCTTTGGAAGAAGTGCTCAATGGCTGGTCGGCCCGTTTCTTTGAACGCTGGCGTTCCATGATGGCCGCCAAGCTGGGCCTCGATCACTTCGAAACCGGTTCTGACGAGAGCCTCGTCGACGAACTGCTGGAACTGCTCGCCGCGGCTGAAACTGACTATTCGATCTTTTTCCGCCATCTCGCGCGACTCGATCTGCGATCAGCGAGGCAGGCATCAGCGGAAGACCGATGCGATGAGATTCTGGCTCCCCCTCGCCCCGTCTTCGGGGAGAGGGGGGCGGGGGGTGAGGGGCGACCGCGCAACGAAGTGCGTTTTGCTCCAGAGTTGCCGACAAACCCTCCCGGTCTCTGGCTGTCTCCCACACAGATTCTTTCGCCGAGCCTCTATTCTCCCGTTCCACTGTCACCCGAACTCGCTGCCCGCTGGTGCGCCTGGTTCACCCGCTATGTCTGCCGCCTTGAACGCGACCGCCGCGATCCGGCCACGCGGCAAACGGCGATGGACGCAGTCAACCCGGCCTATGTCTTTCGCAACTACCTTGCCCAGCAAGCCATCGACCGGGCCACGACCGGCGATACAGCCTTCCTCTTCCGCCTCCTGAATGTCCTCCGACACCCTTACACCGACCAACCCGGCTGCGACGAATTTGCGGCCCGCCGCCCTGACTGGGCCCGCCACCGTCCCGGCTGCTCGATGTTGTCATGCAGTTCCTGACGAGAATTGGCGCCTGGTTCGCTATGATGTTTCCGGTTGCCCTGGTCTGGGCTGTTCCCGAAACCGGGTTCGCGCGTGAGCATCGACGCAGAAACCACACAGGAAGAAACCGCACTTGAAACCGCCTGGTTGCGCGGTCGGGCAGTGGCGTTTGTGGGGCGGTTGGGGGGGACCAACCGGCGGCGGGCAAGGCAGATCGTGCGGGACGCGGGGGGAACGGCGGTCGAGTTGGCGGTGGACACCTGTGATCTGATCGTGCTGGGTGCCGACCAGTCGCCCGCGGATGAGCTGTCGGCCGTGCTCGATGACCGGGTCGTCGAGCGGGTGGGCGCCGGACAGATCGAGATGATCGGCGAGACCGAATGGTGGCACCGGCTGGGCGTGGTCGACAACGACGCGGCCACGCGAAGGCTCTACACACCGGCGATGCTGGCCGAGTTGTTGAAGGTGCCGTTGACCGTGGTGCGGCGCTGGCACCGGGTCGGACTGATCCGGCCGGTCCGGCAGATTCACCGCCTGCCGTACTTTGACTTCGCCGAAGTCGCCTCGGCGCGGCAACTGGCCCGGCTGCTGACGGCGGGCAACTCGCCGGCCCAGATCGAGGCCCGCTTCGCGCGACTGGCCGAGCGTTTCCCGGACCTTGCCCGGCCGCTTTCGCAGCTGCCGTTGATCGTCGAAGGCCGGCACCTGCTGCTTCGCAAGGGCAGCGGGCTGGTCGAACCGGACGGCCAGATGCGGCTCGAGTTTGAGGTTGGTGAAGCGGTTCCGCTGGCTGGCCAGAATTCAAAAGGAGAAACCGACGCCGACGTGCTGGGTTTTCCCCAGGCGCAGACGGGAACCGATGACCCGGAGGCACCGCGGGCGGCCGAGGATTTCATTGCCCTCGCCAATGACCTCGAAGACGAAGGCCGGCTTCAGGAAGCGGCCGAGGTTTGTCGGGCGATGTTGTTGGCCCTTGGCGCGACTGCCGAAGCAGCTTTTCGGCTGGCCGAGCTGCTTTACAGCCAGGGGCAGCTGGCCGCGGCGCGGGAACGCTACAGCATGGCGGTCGAACTGGCCCCGGATTATGTCGAAGCCCGCGCCAGTCTCGGCTGCGTGCTGATTGAGCTGCACGAGCCGGAGCACGCGCTGGCGGCTTTCAGGGGCGCGCTCGACATCCATCCGGAGTATCCGGACGTGCACTACCACCTCGCACGGTTGCTCGACGAGCGCGAACAGCCGGGAACAGCCGAGCCGCACTGGCAGGCGTTTTTGCGGCTGGCGCCGCACAGCCCCTGGTCGGGGGAGGCGCGGCAGAGGCTGGGGCTGTCGGTGTTTGCCGATGAAGGCGAATAACCCGCCGGAGTTAGCTGCTCAGGTCTGCTGGTTTACAGGAAGGCTGAAGTCATTGGCCCCGGAACAATGGGCTGATTTGGTGCGATTCCTGAGATTTGAGATTTGAGATTTGAGATTTACGGCCCCGGCCCGGCTTCGGTTCGCCGGCCGCGATTCACCGCATTCAGTCCAGAAAAAAAGGCCGCCCCCTTTCGGAGGCTGGCCTTTGCAACATTCGTGACGGAGGTTTACGCTCACAACCGCCACCTGCCGGTTGTCGGGAGTTTCCTCATCCCTTTCGCGTCATGCCTCACTCATGTCCGGCGCTAGACCGCGACCGGGAGGTTGTGGCGCTGGGCGATTTCGGCGACCAGTTCGCTGATCCGGCCGGACTGCCAGATGCGGTCGGCCAGCAGCTCGCGTCCGGCCGTGGTGTGCACGCCGATCGAGCGGAGGCGGGTGTTGGTCTCAGGGCAGACGAACGAGACTTTGCCGGGAGTGACGCGGCTGATCTGGACGGTTCCGTCCGCAATCGAATACTCGACCGCGAACTGGATTTGCCGACTGGTTTCTTCGTCCTCCCATGTAGCGAGCAGGTTGCCCATGACAATGCACTCCCGGAAATGTGGTCTGGAAAACTCAGACTGGTTTCGACTGGAGCATCCAGACGACTTGACCATTTTTTTTGAAAGTCCGGTTTGGGCAAGGCCGACGTGCCGCGGCGGAATGGTCGGATTCGAGCGGACTGTCTGGTTGGATTGAACAGAAGTGACGCCCGGTCACCTTGGGAGCGGCCAAGGTGGGGGATGTCCCCCTTGGGCTTCGCGAGCCGCCAAGGAAGACAAGGAAGAAATCCTGCCGGAATCCCGGTTTTTTCCGGTTTTGGCGACTGGAACGGTCAAGCAGACGGCCAGTGCAGTGGTTGCACGGAGCGAGCAAGACGCCAATTGCCGGGAACCGGGGAGCGTAAACTTGCTACAGACGAGAGAGACAAAGCCGAAAAGCGAGGACGCTGGATGGATAGGGTGGGGATCTCAAGATGACAGGCTGGAAGCCTGTTCCACGTCGCCAACGGCGGCCGACATGATCTGCTGTTCGGTCAGGCCGGCGCGGGGGAGGTTGGCGGTGAGGCGGCCTTCGTGGAGGACGAGGACGCGGTCAGCCATGCCGATGACTTCTTCCATTTCACTGGAGACAAAGAGAATGGCGGCGCCTTCTTTCGCCAGCCGTTCCATCAGCGCGTAGATTTCCTGTTTGGCACCGATGTCGACGCCGCGGGTCGGCTCGTCGAGCAGCAGGACCCCGGGCAGGTTGAGGATCCACTTGCCGATCACGACCTTTTGCTGGTTGCCGCCGGAGAGGAAAGCGGAAACTTGCTGGAGACCAGGCGTACGGATGCCCAGTGAATCGATCTGGCTTTCGGCGGCGCGGCGGTCGGCGGAACGGGCGAGCAGGCCGAACCGGGCTCGCCGATGTGACGAGACGATGTTGAGGTTCTCGCTCACGCTGAGGGCCGTCATCAGTCCCAGGTGCCGGCGATCTTCCGGGACGAGCGCGAGGCCTGCATCGATGCTGGAACGCAGCGAACCGGCCCGAATCGGCTTGCCGTCGACCGAGATGCTTCCGCCAAACGGACGGCGGAGGCCCATCAGCGTCTCCAGCACTTCGGTGCGACCCGCGCCGACGAGTCCCGCCAGGGCCACGATCTCGCCCCGCGCGACGGGAAAACTGAGCGGATGCTCGACACTGCCCTCGACCCGCAGTCCGTCGACAGCCAGTCGCGATTCGCCGATGGGCTGAGGCTGGTGGGGAAAGAACTGGCCCAGCTCGCGGCCGACCATCCGCTGGACCATGTTGGCGTGGGTCCGTTCGTCACCCGAAAGCAATCCCGCATTCTGGCCATCGCGGAGGACAACGATCCGGTCGGCCAGCCGCCGAATCTCGGCCATCCGGTGCGAGACGTAGATGATGCTGACCCCCTGGCCAACCAGCCGCGCGATCAGTCCAAACAGGATTTCCGTTTCACGCGCCGACAGGCTGCTGGTCGGCTCGTCCATGATCAGCAGCCGGGCGTTGGCGGAAAGGGCTTTGGCGATTTCGACCTGCTGCTGCTGGCCAATCGACAGGCGGCCGGCGAGCGTCGTCAGTGGCAGGCCGAGGCCGACTTCATTCAGGAAACGGGCCGCCTCGCGGTTCAGGCTGCGGCTGCGAATCCAGCCGGCCGTCGCGGGTTCCCGGCCGAGAAAGATGTTCTCTGCCAGGCTGAGATTCGCGGCGAGGTTCAGCTCCTGATGGATCAGCGCGATCCCGGTGGCCAGGCTGTCGCGGACCGAGCCGAAGCGGACTTCGCGGCCCTCCCAGGTGATCCGCCCCGCGTCGGGGGGCTCGATCCCGGCGAGGATTCTCATCAAGGTGCTTTTGCCGGCGCCGTTCTCACCGATCAGGGCCAGGACTTCGCCCGGCCGCACATCCAGATCGACGCCGCGCAAGGCCCGTACGCCGGGGAACGATTTCACGATCCCGCTCATCACCAGGCGGGGTGCGGTGTCGGCGACCATGTGGTTACTCGCGGCAACGACTCGCTGAGCGGACTCCGCAGGAATTTCGGTTTTCGGTGCCGGTCCCGCGGGCGAAACCGGATCGCGGCGGGGGTCAACCCCTGGATTCGTCCTCAGCCTCGTCTTCGCCATCGCCTTCTTCATCGTCCGGAATGGCATCGGTTTCCGGCTCGTCGGATTCCAATGCCGCGTCCGTGGGGTCCCCGGCATAGTCGGCCGGATCGTCGGGAGGGAGTTCAGCGGTGGCGGTTTCGTCCTCTTCACCGGGCGGGACCTTGACCACGGCGGCGAGCAGGTCGTCGTTGTCGAGCGACATGATCCGGACGCCCTGGGTATTGCGGCCAATGACCTTGATGTCGCTGCAGGCGATCCGCTGGAGCTTGCCCCCGGTCGTCATGATCAGGATCTGGTCGTCGTCGCGGACAGGCAGGATGGCGACGACCTTGCCATTGCGGGCCGTGGTCTTGATGTCGCGGATTCCCTTGCCGCCGCGGCGCTGCAGGCGGTAGCGGCTGGAGCTGGAGGTTTCATCGTTTTCATCGTCGAGCACGCCCGGCCCGAACGCGGTTCGCTTGCCGTATCCCTTTTCGCAAACGGTGAGCAAAGTCGCGTCGGGTTCGACGACGACCATGCCGACGAGGGTATCGCCTTCGCGCAATGCCACGCCCTTGACGCCGCTGGTGTTGCGACCCATGGGCCGGGCGTCGCCTTCGCTGAAGCGGATCGCCATGCCCGAAGCCGTCGCGAGCAGCAGGGCGTCGCCTTGTCGCGCGACGGCGACATCGATCAGCTCGTCGTCCTCGCGCAGCTTGATCGCGATGATCCCGGCGTTGCGGGGACGGCCATAGGCTGCAAGCGGGGTCTTCTTGATCAGCCCCTGGCGCGTGGCCATCACGAGATAGTGGTCGGGGAGCGTAAAGTCGCGGACAGCCCGGCATTCGGCGATCCGTTCATTCTCGCCCAGTTCCAGCAGGTTGATGATCGCCCGCCCACGGCTCTCGCGACCGAGCGCCGGCAGCTGGTGGACCTTGCGCCAATAGACCTGGCCGCTGCTGCTGAAGAAGAGCAGAAAGTCGTGGGTGCTGGCGGCGAAAACGTGTTCGATCGGGTCTTCGTCCTCGATCCGGGCACCCTTGATTCCCTTGCCGCCGCGTTTCTGCGAGCGATAAGTACTGACCGGCGTCCGTTTGATGTAGCCCCGATGCGAAATCGAGACGACCATGTTCTCTTCTTCGATCAGGTCTTCGTCGATGACCTCGCCCAGTTCGTCGCCGGTGATCTCGGTCCGCCGTTTGTCGGCGTACTTGCGGCGGATCTCGGCGATGTCATCGCGGATGATCGTGCGGATGTTCTTCTCGTCTGCGAGGATGCGGAGGTATTCGCCGATCTCGGCCAGCAGAGCGCGATGCTGTTCGCCCAGCCGCTCCTGTTCGAGGCCGACCAGCTGGCTGAGCGTCATCTTGAGGATCGCTTCGGCCTGGACCGGCGTGAGGAAGTACTCGTCGCGGGTCCCGCGTTCCTGCTGGAAGACGGCGAAGCCATCGGGACCGAGGGCCCGTTCCATCATCGCGGCCGGGCAGCCGACACCCATCAGGCCCTCTTTGGCTTCGGCCTGGGTCCGCGACTGGCGGATGATGCGGATGATCCGGTCAATGTCGGCGAGAGCCAGCAGGAGCCCCTCGACCGTGTGTTTCTGCCGCCGGGCGCGGTTGAGCAGGTGCTGGGTCCGCCGGCGGATCACGCTGACGCGGTGGCGGATGAACTCCTCAAGCAGCTGCTTGATGTTCAGTTCGCGCGGCTTGCCGTCGACGAGGGCCAGGAAAATCATCGAGAACGATGACTGGAGCGGCGAGAACTGGTAGAGCTGGTTGAGGATGACGTTCGGATCGGCATCGTTGCGCAGTTCGATCAGCAGCCGGACGGGTTCCTTGAGGTCGCTGACGTCCTTGATGCCGCTGATCCCGCGAATCTTGTCGGACTTGACCAGGCCGGCGATCCGTTCGACCACCGAGTCGCGGGTCTGCTGATAGGGAATCTCGGAAACGACGATCCGCGAGCGGCCTTTTTTCGATTCCTCAATCTCGCAGCGGGCCCGGACGGTGATCGTGCTGCGGCCGGTGTAGTAGGCCTTTCGGATTCCGCCGCGGCCACAAATGATCGCGCCGGTTGGAAAGTCCGGGCCGGGCAGGACCTGCATGATCTGGTCGATGGTGGCGCCGGGCTGCTCAAGGACCAGACTCAGGGCATCGCAGACTTCGCCGAGATTGTGTGGCGGGATCGATGTCGCCATGCTGACGGCGATTCCGTTCGAGCCGTTGACCAGCAGGTTGGGAAGCTTGCTGGGGAGGACAGTCGGCTCGGTCCGCCGGTCGTCGTAAGTCGGCAGATAGTCGACCGTGTCAAGCTTGAGGTCGTCCAGCATCATCGCCGCGAAGGGGCTGAGCCGGGCCTCGGTATACCGCATCGCGGCAGGCGGCAGTCCTGCGATCGAGCCAAAGTTGCCCTGCTTGTCGATCAGCAGATAGCGCATGTTCCATTCCTGGGCCATGCGGACGAGCGTCGGGTAGACGATGCTTTCGCCATGCGGGTGGTAGTCGCCGCTGGTCTGACCCGAAATCTTGGCGCATTTGACGCGGGGTGCCCCAGGCCCGAGGTTCAGGTCGTTCATCGCGACCAGAATCCGGCGCTGGGAGGGCTTCAGGCCGTCGCGGACATCGGGCAAGGCGCGCGAGACGATCACGCTCATCGCGTAAGTCAGGTAGCTGTTCTTGAGCTCCTCTTCGATCGGCAGCTCGATGAACTCCGGGCGTGGTCCGCCCGCGCCTGGCCCGCCGGAAGGGCCACCAGATTCCGGTTCCGGGGTGTCATTGCCGGGTTCTTCAGGATCGTTCGACAAGGCCGTGGACCGTGGTTGGCGGAGCGGAGAAACCAGCCCTTTTTCGCCGCTAGTGCTTTGTCACGCCCAAGAATTAGGGTTGCCCGGTGAACCGCATCGCGCCAGCGTGCGGGCCCGGCGAAGAGCCCGCGGCTAGCGCCGCGCGGTTCACCCGAAAATCAGGCTGTGACAGTGCACTAGTGCGGGGTTACCAGGACGGGGGCGGGCGACGGGCCAGAAAAACGGATAAAACCGCGAAAAAACGCGGTTTTTTACGACCCAAATTCTACCTTTTTTGCCCCTGTCCCACAACCGCCCCAAGCCTCCCGCCAACCCGTCGATTTCCGCCGTTTTCCGGCCCCGAAAGGGCAAAAAATTGCCCCCAATTTTCTCGACGCGGAAGCCGTAAGACCGGACGAGCTCCCGGCAGCTTCGGTGGCAACTGCGTTTTCCGGTCCAGACAGCGGATCACCCGACCCGATTCGCGGAATCATGTCACCAAATGGTGACATATTTGACGCGGGCGGTCGGGAAAGCGAGGCCCGAACGTCGACCCGCTGTGCGACCCGAAACTGGACTGGAAACAGGACCTGCCCCCGTTTTCAGCCGTTCGGAGCAGTTGCCGGAACCCCGTCGCGCCCAAAACTTCCGGGGATTTCGCTCCGATATTCCGGATTCTGCCAGCGCTTTGCCGGCCCCGACTGTTATACTATTGTATAACTCCATCGGGCGACGATTCGATGCCGTACTTTTCGTTTTTCTGGACCGATGACAATCGGGAACACCTGGCGGAACATGGTGTCACGGCCGAGGAGTTCGAGGAGTTCGAGGAGTTCGAGGAAGTCGTCCAGGACCCGGCCGAACTGACCCGCTCCCGCTCAACCGGAAACCTGCTGGCCTTTGGGTACACGTCTGGCGGCAAGTTTCTGGGTTGCGTTTTTGAAATGCTGGACGACGTCACGGTTCACCCGATCACGGCCTATGAACCCCACGAGGATTGACGATGGCCAAAGAGCGGATCATTCACAAAAACACGGCGTCGGAGCGGGCCGCCTATCGGGGCAAGGTCGCCGCCGCGCGGGCCGACATGCCGGCCCTCCATTGCCAGGGGATGGAAGCCAGGCGGCGGATTGCCGCCGATCGGACCCGGATTGAGGAAACCTGCCGGCTGCTCCGGGCGGAGCGCGTCCGCCAGGGCCTCACGCTGGCCGAGCTGGAAGATCGGACGGGCATCAGCCGCGGTCAGATCAGCCGGCTGGAAAACCTGCTGGAAAACAACCCCACGATTGCCACTCTTGGCCGCCTCGCCAAGGCGCTCGGCCAGCAGCTCACCATTGAACTGCATCCGGCGGGCTGACCGGGCAGGCCGCTCATCCTTCGAACACGCCAACTGGAGATTTGCCCGTGGCTTTTGCAGCGAAAATGTCAGCCCACATCGGACATATGGACGTCACGGAGAACGCCTTTCCCTTGCTTGAACTTCGCGCTGGTCTCAAACTCGCCCCGTCAAAAACCTCGCCCGGCGGTCGCCTTCGCCAGAGACTCTTCCAGATGTTGTCGCATTTGTCCAACAACGTCAAAGCAGGGTCGGTCGCGCTCCTGATCGCCTGTTTTGCTGGCGAAACTGGAACCGTTGGCTTGCCTGCTCAGGCTTTCGTATCGGCCGAGTCGCTGGGAGAACCCTTTAAGCGAACGCCCTTCGAGAGGTTCCCGGAAGGCAAATGCGTTAGCCAGTTCAGGTTCAACCCCGACGGCACGGAAGTGTGGTGCCTTGCCGGATCGCCAATCGTTCGTCGCGGTGATTCACGCGGCCGGGCGCTGGTCTTCAATCAGACGGCGGAGACATGGAGTTTTCTTCCTGCAGTGGCCAACCCGGCCGTGTTTCACGATGTCGCCTTTTCTGGCGATGGGAAAACGACCTGGATCGCAATGTCCAGCGATGAAGATCGCGGCCTGCGCGTTCGTCAGCGAAACGCCGAAACCGAGGAATGGCAGAATCCTGATCGCATGCCGCCAGACTACACGGTTGTGGAAAGGTTTTGGCTTTCTCCCAACGGCCGCGAGTTATGGATGGACGCTTCCGGTTGCGGGCTGATTCGCCAGGAATTGGCTTCGGACAGGCAGATTCAGTATGTCCAGAGCGATTTTCGGCAGTTCGACAATACTCCACACGGTGCCCTGATCGAAGATTACGTTCAGGATCTTGTATTTACAGCAGATTCGAAGCACGCGGTTTGCGCCGCTGCCGGCGGAGGGAACCAGGGCATCACCAGCATTGACCTTGTGACCAATGAGGCAAAGAACTTTCCTGTAGTCGACGCCAGTCACTTTGAGCAGCTGGTGATGGCGCCCAACGACCAACATGTCTGGTGTATCGGAAACAACTCGTATCTGTGGTGTTTCGATGTCAAAGCCGAAACCTGGGCGCACCAATGCTCCTCGCATGACGGAATGCCCATGGACAGGATGGACGGGCTGGTGTGTTCCCGGGATTCGCGGCGCATCTGGATTTCCGGGGACGAAGGAATCGCCAGCTATTCACTCGACACCAAACAATGGACCAGGTTCACTGGACAGGACTGGTTTTGTGATTCCGCGATCCCCGAGGAATTGGTGGCTCCGCTGATGAAAACACGGGATGGCCGATAGGTCATCGCCAGCCATGCGACCGCGTGGAACAAAGGTGTCAGGAACCGTTTTTGGACTTGGGGGGTCGGCCATGCGGGCGGAGGGTGCTTTCAAGGCCCAGTCGCGCGACGATTCGTGCAGTCCAGTCCGGATCGCCATATGGACATCCGCGTGCCACGCTCCTCCGCAACGCCGTTAGTTCAGCCTCGGTCTGCGCCGTGTTGACCAACTCCACCCAGCCGGGTGAACGGCGCACGGGCCAAGGGGCCAAAAGGGCCTTTTCGGCGCTATTCCCATTCGTCCAGCGCCACAGGCTGCTCCACTTCCAGTCCTCTGCCCTTTCCACCAGATTGGCCCGCAGCGCGTTCCGCTCGACATACCGGCAAACCGTCAGGAAATACTCCTCGTCCTGGACCGGAAAAGACTTAAACCGCCCCTGATAAAGATGCCCGCTTCCCGTGCTCTGGTGATGGGCATGCCAGCGCTGGGTGTGGGTCAATGAGCACCAGCCGACAAAGCGGGAGAGTTCGCCATCTTCGAGGGGCTTGACCACCAGATGCCAATGGTTGGGCATCAGACACCAGGCGAGCAGCTGGGTACCGGTCCGATGTGTCCCTTGCTCCAAAATCCGTTCAAAAGCCTCGTAGTCAGCGTCTTTCCTGAAAATGGCCAACCGCGCATTGGCGCGATTCAGCACATGATAAACCAGACCGCCATCTGCTGCACGTTTCGGTCGTCCCATGCCGAAAGACTACCCGAATGCCATTCCCGCGCCAAGAAAACGGTTCCTGACACCTTTTCTTGCCCTCGATGTTGTTCTCGGCGAAATTGATGGGTGTGCCGGGAGGGTCGCCAGACTCGATGTCGTTGCCCACCGAATCGCCGAGCACCGCGGTGGCGGGCAGCGGGTTAAACACAGGTGGCAGCGGCGACAGGTAGCGCCAAACAATATCGACGATGTAGGATTCTTCATCTTCGATCTCGAGCCCGGCCGAGATGTCGAGTTCGAACCTGACCGTCATGTCCGGCTCGGGCGCGTGACCCACGATCACAACGTCACTCGTCGCCGGCAACTGCAGCGGCAACGCCACCCAGTTGGTTGGCTCCTGCCCAGGCGTCAAAGTCCCGGCGGCATACTCAATCCGTACCAGCTCGACCTTCCGCCAGGCACAACAATCCGATTCAACCTGTCCCAGCGCAGTCCGGCCGCTGCACAATACGGAACCAAAAACTCCAAGCAACCACCCCAGTGTGGGCGACAGCCGTCGTCCGTGACGGACGCAACAGCTGCGTGGGTTGGCCAGAAGATCGTCGCGATTCTCGAGCATGTTGGTCATGACCCGAACGAGTGAAGCAGTAGCGACTCCACCGGTCATCGTTGCGATCCCGGCGCACCGGGTCAATCTTTGCACCGTACTGATTTCCAGATTGCGCAAAAAACTCCAAATTCCCAAAACCGGATGCCAGCATTCACGGTCAAACCTGGTTGAAGGCTCAATTGCCTCTCCTTTTCCAGAGCAAATTCGGTACAAGCCGGATTGCCTTGAAGCGGGACGGGAAAATGGCCGGCTACTCGTCCGAACTTGACGGGGCAGCGGACCGGGCCGACGATTGAGAGCCTGTCCGACAAGCGTCCCGGAAGGGGGTCAGACCCCAGTTTGCTCCGAAGACTGCGCAATTTGGCGTCAGACCCCGACGCTTTTCGGACAGGCTCTGAAACTCCGGCTTGCTGTTCCCCGGCCGCGGTTGCCGATCTCCATTGTCGCCAGGATTCGATGCCCGGTTCCGGTTCCAGCCCGTTTGACTTTCTCGACCAGTCGTTTGCCCATCGGGCCGAGGCCCTCGGTGTCGGACTGGCGCGCGGAGCGAGTCAGCCGTCAGTTCCCTGCATCGGTTTCGCCGCCGCCGTTTTGCCGCGGCGAACCGCCGAGGCACCGCTCGACGATGATCCGGCCGCGACGCGGACCACGGTCATTGAGATCGGCGGCGTCCGGTTCCAGATTTCCGGCAACGTGGTTTCCTGTGCGTGTCCCGAGTGTGGCGCGCCGATGAGCGTCCGGATCTGGCTGGGGCTGGCCGACTGCTGGCGTTGTCGTTGCGGGATTGAACTCGACCGGGAGCAGATCGAGACGCTGACCAGGGAACTGGACCGGTTCGCGCCGGTTGCGGAGGAAGGATTTTCGGCCCGCCAGCCGGACTGGACGGGGCTGGTCAGCGCGGCCCGAAGTCCGGATGAGGAGTGCGTGAGCCGCCTCGCCGACGACCCGGCTGATGCGGCGAACGACCGCTGGTTTCTCGGCTGGTTGCCGGCTTGGCTGGTCAGCTTCCTGATCCATGTGCTGCTGATTGTGATTCTTGCCCTGATCGCATTCGCGCCCGACCCGAACCGGCTGCAACTGAATCCGCTTGAGCTGATCCTCAGCACGTTTGTCAACGATCAGCATCGCGAGGGAGGCGAAGTCCGCGTCCAGCCCGACGAAGCGACGCTCAACGACGACCTCATTCCGGCCGCCGATCTGGAACGGGCCACCGTTGAGGAGCGGGCCGTGCTGGCCGACGCGGCGGAGTTGCGGTCGGACCCGCTGCCGCTGGCCGACCTGCCGGACCTTGAGTCGGTCCGGCGCAACGTGACGGTCGAGCCGGGCGCGCGGGCGTCGCTGGCGGTTCGCGATCCGCGGCTGCGGGAAGAGATCATGGTGAAAGAGGGCGGCACGACCCAGACCGAGGCGGCGGTCGCGCGCGGGCTGCGCTGGCTGGCCTCGGTGCAGAACAGCGACGGCAGCTGGAGCCTGGAAGACTACGACACGCACGCCAATCCGCGAAACGAAGGCGACGCCGCCGCGACCGGGCTGGCCCTGTTGCCCTTCCTCGGCGCGGGCCAGACCCACGAGTACGGGATCTACAAGGAAACCGTTTCGCGCGGCCTGGCCTGGCTGATTGAAAACCAGGCACGGGGTGGCGACCTGCGAGTGAACTTTCCGGGCCAGGCCGGCATGTACGCTCACGGTCAGTGCGCGATCGTGTTGTGCGAGGCGTATGCCCTGACGGGAGATGAACGGTTGCGCGATCCGGCCCAGCGGGCGATTGGCTTCATCGAGGAAGCCCAGCACAGCCGCGGCGGCTGGCGCTACGAGCCGGGGCAGGCCGGCGACACGAGCGTCTTTGGCTGGCAGCTGATGGCCTTGCAGAGTGCCCGCGAAACGGGGAGCCTGCGCGTGGACGTGGACGTGTTGCGGCGGGCCGGTGAGTACCTCGATGCGGCCGGTGCCGCGCTGGCCCGCGACCCGATCCGCGAAGCCGGCGTGCTTTACCGTTACCAGCCACGCGAATCGGCACCGACCGCTTCGATGACGGCCGAAGCGATGCTTTGCCGGATGTATCTCGGCTGGCAACGCGACGATCCGCGTGTGATGCGCTGCGTCCGCTGGCTGGCCAGCAAGCACCTGCCGGAAGAGGGTGACGACTGCGACATCTACTACTGGTACTACGCGACCCAGGTCTTCCATCATTTTGGCGGAAAGGAATGGGAGCGCTGGAACGCGGCCCTGCGGGACCGGCTGGTCGAGATGCAGCAGAAGCGCGGCCGCTATGCAGGGAGCTTTGAACCGTCCGATTTCCTCCGCGGCGACCAGGGCGAACGGATTTTCACGACCTCCTTTGCGGTCTGCATTCTCGAGGTCTACTACCGCCGGTTGCCACTCTTCCGGCGAATCGAACTGGACCAGCCATGAGCGCTTCAGCCACGGAAAAGAACAGCTTCACTGCGTCGAACCTCCCAGCGCTGCCGGCACGGCCAGCCGGGACGGCAGGTGGCTGGCAACTCGCCCGGCACCGGCTGGAGTTTGGCGGCCTTCCCTGTCTGATGGGGATTGTGAATGTCACGCCCGACAGTTTTTCGGATGGCGGCCGCTGGCTCGACCCCGCCGCGGCGGTGGAGCAGGGCTTGCGGCTGGCGGGTGAAGGGGCCGGCATGCTCGACGTGGGAGGTGAAAGCACGCGGCCGGGCAGCCAGCCGGTCTCTGCCGATGAACAGTTGCGCAGGGTCCTGCCTGTGGTTCGCGAACTGGTCCGCCAGTCGCGGGTGCCGGTTTCAGTTGACACTTCGGACAGCCGCGTCGCCCGTGCCGCGCTCGACGCCGGCGCAGAGGCCATCAATGACGTGACTGGGCTGACGGGCGACCCGGAAATGCCCGCTGTCGTACGGCGGAGCGGTTGTGGTGTTTGCGTGATGCACATGCAGGGCACGCCGTTGACGATGCAGGACCATCCGCACTACGGCAATGTCACCGCTGATGTGTTGGACTGGCTGGCGCGGCGACGGGACGCACTGGTCACGGCCGGGCTGGAGCCCGCGCGAATCTGTCTTGACCCGGGGATCGGATTTGGCAAGACCCACGTCCACAATCTCGCGTTGCTGTCGGCGATGGGGCGGTTTCACGAGCTGGGTTGCCCGCTGCTGGTCGGCCATTCGCGGAAAGGTTTCATCGGCAAGCTGGTCGGGGCTGATTTGGCGGCCCGCGACGCCGGGACGCTGGGAGTCAGCCTGCACCTGGCCCTGCAGGGAGTGCAACTTCTGCGCGTCCATGCGGTGAGCGACACGCTGGCCGCGCTGAAAACGCTGCTCGCCTGCCAGCCCACCGGGACGGTGCATTGCTACGAGTGGCCGCGACCGGCGGTCGCGGTTGACCTGGTGGTAACGCGAACTGCCGGAACGGGCCGCGAACTGCTCCTGATCCGGCGGCGAAACGAGCCGTTCGCCGGTTGCTGGGCACTGCCGGGCGGTTTTGTCGATCCGGGCGAAACGGTCGAGCAGGCCGCGGCGCGGGAGCTGATCGAAGAAACGGGTCTGCAACCGGCCACGCTTCGCCAGCTAAAAGTGTTTTCCGGGCCAGGCCGCGATCCGCGCGGCCGTGTGATCAGTGTGGCATTCGCGGCGGAGGTGATCGACGGTCCGGCCGGGCGGGCGGGCGACGACGCGGCCGAACTGGGCTGGTTCCCGCCCGACCGGTTGCCGCCACTGGCCTTCGACCACGAGGCGATTATCGCGGCGGCGGTCAGCCCTTCCGCTTGAGCATCCGGACTTCATTGCCGCGATCGTTGTATGACACCTCGTCCATGAACTCGCGGATCAGCAGAACACCCCGACCACAGGGCTTTTCAAGATTCTCGTCTTCCGTCGGGTCGGGCACACACTCGGGGTTGAAGCCGGGGCCCTCATCGCGGACCACCACGGACAGTTCGTTGTTGAGCGACGCGACGCAGATGTGAACCTGCTTGGCCACATCCCGCTGGTTGCCGTGCTTGATCGCGTTCATCACGGCTTCTTCGAGCGCCATGTGGACGGCGAACAGGCCTGCGTCGTCCCAGGCTTCGTCCTCCAGCCGGGCGACAATCTGGCGGATCAAGTCGCAGGCCTCCAGCGGTTCGCTGGCGATCGAGGCGTTGATGGTCCAGCCGGCGGCGGCAGTTTCAGACATGGAACCGTATCCTGAAGGGCACGCGGGCGTTGTCGTTCGCCAGCCGGCCAGGTCAGTTGTTGAGGGCCTCGATCGAATCCTTGATGTCGTCGTCAATGGCGAACAGCGAATCGAGGTGGGTAAAACCGAACAGGTCGCGAACGGCTGGTTTCATGCTGCACAATCGTAGCCGCCCGCCGCGGGCGCGGAGCCGTTTCTCCATCACGATCAGCTTGTTGATCGCCGCGCTGGACAGGAAGCGGACCTGTGAAAAGTCGAGCACCAGCTGGGGATTTTCGTGATCGCTCCCGAGGCTCAACAACTCCTTGCCGAGCACTTCGATCCGCTCGGGGTCCATGATCCGGTCGTCCCGGAAAGAAACGACGCCGGTCCCGTCGTCGCGCTGGTCAAGCTCGATGCACTGGTATTTGGACATGCCTGGCGTCTGCTCGTGGGTCGTCATGCCGTACTCGTGAAACTGGCGCTCTGTCAACGGTGTCTTGAGGGATTAAAGCCTGATGCGCAAGCGAAGGAAGTGCCGCTGTGACTTCGCTTGCGCATCAGGCTTCAACCAGATCAATCCATCCTTTCACCGTTGACAGACCACTGGCGGTCAGGATCGTCCTGACCGGCCCCCGAAACAATTATCAGGTCGGCAGCCGTCAATTTCCACTCCACAGGCTGGCTGGCAAGCGGACGCGCGCGGCCGGAGCTGCGGCTGGTCCCGGGAAAAGCCCTGTGAACGTGGAAACGCCTGCCCGCAGGCTCCCGGTTATTGCCGCATCGAAAGGCCGTGGAGAAAGAAGACCATGCCGGCGAAGAACACGGGCCAGCAGATCCAGGCCGGATGCGTCAGGGTTCGCTGGCTCGTGCCGGGCAGCCCCGCAGCCAGACTGCGGGCCACAGGAAACGAGCTGTTCCAGGAAGCCTGTTGCCAGGGCAGGCGCAGGCCGTTTCCCTGGCTTTGCATGGAAGTTTCGGAGACCAGTTCGCTGGCCGGATTGACGATGTTCTCGTTCCAGAAACGGGCTGCCGGTGGCGTCAGCTCGAACGATTCGACGAAGTTCAGCTGGATGCCAGAGAAGACCAGGAAGAACCCGATCGTCATCACCGTCGTGCGACTCATATGTTTCATCTCCTGCGCTGACCGCCGGCCCGTGGTTGCGATCCCACCGGCTCATGCGGCCGGACTGCGGTCCAACCGTCCTGACAGGCTCCTTCCGCCAGCTCATGGTGCTCCGCCCATGACAGAAGGAAGGATCGGCGAGCGGCCAGCTGGAACTGCACAGTCCGGAAAGCTGTGCGGTTGCTGACAATGGCAACGATCGCGACGACTCTTCCGGGCTTGCCGGTCGCTCTGCGCCGGTGCGTCGAAGCAGCTGGAGGCCAACCTGGCCCGGATGGATCGGGAACGGGCCGCCTCGACGGCCGCCGCGGTTCTGATAGACTCTGCCCGTCGGGAATCGATCCAGCCCGCGAACCGCCAGGAACGCAAGCGGGGTCCGCCGGGGGGTCGGTTCCCTGACCTGAACGGGGTGTGGCGCAGCCTGGCTAGCGCGTTTGACTGGGGGTCAAAAGGTCGCAGGTTCAAATCCTGTCACCCCGACTTTGTTCAGAGTAAAGCCCTTCGATGAGCACATCGAAGGGCCTTCTCGTTGTGGGGACAAGACTTACGCGATTGAGCCCGCAGTTCAAACAGGGCGGGTGAAACCTGGAACATCAAGGCGTTGTGGGGTGCAGGTTGACAGGATTTGAACTGCGCGCCGATTTGGCGTCGCAGGGGGAGCGGTGAGAACCGAAGACCAATGAGCCCGGGTCTTTCGCCGGGCCTCACGCGACTGTCCTGTGTTCAAATCCGACTTTGAATCGCCTGAACAACGCTTGCCTTTGAGGCACCTCCGAGATATCTTTCCACTCAAATGCTCGCAGCCATCATCCATCATCACCATCATCACGCCAAGAACGTGGCTGGCTGATGGTGCGCTGCGAGTGAACTCAAGCGAGACCAGAGACGCCGGCCCCGTGCCGGCGTCTTGTGCTTTTGCAGTGAGCACGGACGACGGGCGGCTCCGGCATAGGAGCAACCATGTCGAACGAACGAACAACCAATCCGCCAACCGCCCCGCCCCGCCAATCTCCTGACCTGCTGCGCCTGGCCCTTCCCAAGGGACGCATGCAGGAGGGCATCTTCTCGCTTCTCGCGGGGGCGGGTATTTACGTGCGGGTCGGCAGTCGCGGATATCGCCCACAGGTGTCGCTGGCGGGAATCGACACGAAGATCTTGAAGCCGCAGAACGTTGTTGAGATGCTCGGCGCGGGCTCGCGCGACGTCGGCTTTGCCGGGGCGGACTGGGTCCGCGAACTGGGGGCGGACGTGGTTGAGGTGCTCGACACCGGGCTGGACACGGTCCGTCTGGTCGCGGCCGCGCCGGGCGAGATGCTCGTCGACGGGAGGCCGCCGCGCCGCCCCCTGGTGATCGCCTCGGAGTACGAACGGATCACTCGGGAGTGGATGAGTTCGAGCGGGTATGACGCAAGGTTTGTCCGCTCGTACGGCGCGACCGAGGTCTTCCCGCCCGAGGATGCTGACTGCATCGTGGACATTGCGGCCAGCGGGGACACGCTCCGGGCCCAGAATCTCGTGGTGTTTGCTGAACTCATGCTCTCTTCCACCCGGCTGTACGCGAGCCGGGGAGCGTGGAACGACCATGCGAAGAGAGCCTCCATTGATCGCCTGGCCATGCTCCTTGGATCGGTGCTGGAGGCAAGGCGGCGGGTCATGCTGGAGGTGAACGTGGGGCGCGCAGCACTGGAGAGCGTCATCGCCGTCCTGCCGTGCATGCGAGAACCGACCGTTTCAACTCTGCACGGCGACGCCGGGTACGCCGTCAAGGCGGCGGTGCCTCGCGCGGACCTGCCTACGCTCATCCCCGAGATCAAGGCTCGCGGCGGCACCGACATCGTGGTCACCCAGCTCTCACAGATCGTCCCATGAGCACGCCGTCCCTTTCATCCAGCGGCACACTCCCCGACGTCTCGGGGGTGTACGCCCCCCCCGCGAGCGGCCTGTTGATCGACCTTGCACTGGACGCCAACGAAGGGCCGGGCGGGTGCATAGATCTGGCTTCTCTGGTTTCGCGGATCGGGCCGGAGGTCGCTCGGAGGTATCCGAGCGCCGCCGATCTGGAGCAGGCATTGGCCACCCGTTGGGGCATCGACGCATCAAGACTGGTCGTCACCGCGGGGGGGGACGAAGCCATCGATCGAGCGTGCCGGGCGTTCCTGGCGTCGGGGCGCGAACTCATCCTCCCCATTCCCACGTTTGAGATGATCGCCCGCTTCGCAACGCTTGCGGGTGCGACGATCCGGACTACCTCCTGGCCGCGGGGTTCGTACCCGATCGACGCGGTGCTGGGTCAGGTCAACGAACGAACGGCAATGATCGCAGTCGTCTCGCCGAACAATCCCACCGGAGCGGTGGCGAGCGCGAGCGACCTGAAGCGCCTTGCGGCCGCGGCACCGAGAGCGATCCTCCTGGTCGATCTGGCCTACGCAGAGTTCGCGGACGATGACCTGACCGCCGCCGCCATGGAAGCTCCCAACGCCATCGCCATTCGAACGTTCTCCAAGGGCTTCGGGCTGGCCGGCCTTCGGATCGGGTACGCGATGGGCTCTGAATCGAACGTGCGTGCTCTGCGTGCGGTGGGGTCGCCGTTCCCCGTGTCCGGCCTGAGCCTGGCCGCTGCTGAAGACGCTACCCGCCGAGCTCCAGCGGTTCTCCCGGGCGTTGTCGCGCGCGTCCGCGATGAGCGTGCGGCACTCTTCAACTTGCTTGGTTCGCTCGGATCGAACGCACTTGCGTCGCAGGGAAACTTTGTGCTCGCAGAGTTTGTCGATGCCGAGTGGGTGTGGCGCTCGCTGGGGAGCCTGGGCATCGGCGTGCGACGATTCAAGCCCGGGGCCGGACTGGACCGGTCGCTCCGCATTACGTGCCCGGGGAACGCCTCGTCGTTTGACAGACTTTGCAACGGCCTGCGAACGGCGCTCCGGCCGCAGGGGCTGCTCTTTGACGTGGACGGAGTCCTTGCGGATGTATCCGGTTCGTACCGACGCGCCATCGTGCTCACGGCCGATTCCTTCGGCGTACGCCTCACGCCCCGGGATATCGACGCCGCCAAGGCCGGGGGCAACGCCAACCACGACTGGGTGCTCACGCATCGTCTGCTCGATCGGCGCGGCGTGCGTGCCTCGCTGTCGGAGGTTACCGCTCGCTTCGAGTCGCTCTATCACGGGGGAGATGGAACCCCCGGACTGAGTGCGTCCGAGCGGCTGATCCCCGGGCGGGCCTTGTTGGAGCGGCTCGCCGCGCGGCTGCCGCTCGCGATCGTCACCGGTCGTCCGCGTGCCGACTGCGATTTCTTTCTGGATCGCTTTGGGTTGCGAGACCTCTTCCGCGCGGTGGTGTGCATGGAAGACGCTCCGCTCAAGTCCGATCCCGCTCCGGTCCGCCTTGCCCTCGACCAACTCGGCATCAGCGCGGCCTGGATGATCGGCGATACGCCCGACGACGTCAACGCGGCCCGTTCGGCCGGTGTCATTCCCATCGGCGTTCCCCCACCCCCCCCAACCGGCGAACCCGACGGCGCGACACACGCGGCCCTGATGCGGGCCGGCGCAGCCCGCGTGCTCGATTCCCTCAATGAACTGGAGACGCTTCTGCCATGAACCCACGCACCGCCACCATCTCGCGCACCACGAACGAGACCACTGTATCCGTCACTGTCAATCTCGACGGAACGGGCGGGCCGGGCGGTGGGGGGTTGGGGGTCGATGTCCGCACGGGCATCGGCTTCCTTGACCATCTGCTCACCGCGCTGGCCCGTCATTCCCGCATCGACGTGACGCTCGCGTGCACAGGCGACCTGCACATCGACGACCATCACACCGCTGAGGACTGCGCGCTTGCGCTCGGCGCGGCCATTGACAAGGCTCTGGGAGAACGCCGCGGCTTTGCTCGCTTCGGGAGCGCGTACGCGCCGCTGGATGAGGCTCTTGCCCGCGCCGTTGTTGATCTTTCCGGTCGCCCGTGTTCCGTGGTTGACCTTGGCTTGAAGCGTGAGGCCATCGGCGGGCTCACGTGCGAGAACATTCCGCACGTTCTGGCCTCGCTGGCGATCACTCTCCGCGGCGCAATCCACGTCGATGTTCTGCGCGGCGAGAACGACCACCACCGCGCCGAGGCTGCGTTCAAGGCTCTGGCCCTCGCGCTTTGCGCCGCGCTCGCTCGCACCGATGACACGGGCGTACCCAGCACCAAGGGAGTGTTATGACACCCGCCCCCCTGGAAGTCGTCATCATCCGCACGGGCAGCGCGAATCTCGCGTCGGTGTCCGCTGCGTTCGAGAGGCTTGGCGCGATTCCCCGCATCACCGAGGATGCCTCGCTCGTAGCCAGCGCCCCGCTTGTCGTTCTGCCGGGGGTCGGCGCGTTCGGCGCAGCCATGGAGCATCTCCGCAACCGATGCCTGGACGCTTCGCTCCGCGATCGCATCGCGAACAATCGCCCCCTGCTGGCCATCTGCCTGGGGATGCAAGTTCTGTGCGAAGCGAGCGGTGAATCGCCGGGCGTGGAGGGATTGGGAATCGTGCCCGGCAGGATTACGCGGTTCGCTGCCTCGTTGCGGGTTCCTCAGATGGGTTGGAACTCCATCTCTCCGACGCCTGCCGCCTCTCTGCTCCGCTCGGATTGGGTGTACTTCGCCAACTCCTACCGATTGGCACGCGTGCCCGACGGCTGGGAGGGCGCACGCACCGATCATGGCGGCGAGTTTGCTTCGGCGCTCGAGCGCGGCCCGCTGCTTGCCTGCCAGTTTCACCCCGAACTTTCGGGCGCGGCCGGGCTGACGTTGATCGAGCGTTGGCTTTCGCTCGCCGCGACGAAGGAGTCGTTGACGTGCTGAGCACCAGGATCATCCCGTGCTTGGACATCCGCGACGGCCGCGTCGTCAAAGGTGTTCGCTTCCAGAATCTCCGGGACGCGGGCGACCCGGCAGAACTCGCCGCTCGCTACGAGGCCGAAGGAGCGGACGAGATCACTCTGCTCGACGTTTCGGCGACGCCCGAGGGGCGGGCGACGGCCGCGCAGACAGTCGCCCGCGTCCGCCGCGTGCTCTCAATACCGCTGACGGTGGGCGGCGGCGTCCGCGCGGTCGCGGATGCCGCGCGACTGCTGGATTCAGGCGCTGACAAGATCGGCGCAACCGCCTGGGCTCAGGCACAGCGCAGCACTCCGGTGTTTGGCACAACTCACGCTGACTACGC
>JANOFL010000074.1:0-5140 GCA_031405895.1 Planctomycetota bacterium | reverse complement strand
GCCCTCAACATGCAGCTTGAAAAACGGCGGACCTGACATCCCGCCCGTTCCAGGACTGACGAAAATGAGCCTGAGGCGCTAGCCGAGTCCGCTGGTTTAACCATTGGCTCACATCTGAGGAAATCGGCTAGCGCCTCAGGCTCATTTTCGTCAGTCCTGGAACGGGCGGGATGTCAGGTCCGCCGTTTTTCAAGCTGCATGTTGAGGGCCAGCCCGCGGATTTCATTGGTCAAGACGTCGAAGCTGGCCGGGGTGCCGGCTTCGAGCGTGTTCTCGCCCTTGACCATCGACTCGTAGATCTTGGTCCGTCCTTCCACGTCGTCGCTCTTGACCGTGAGCAGCTCCTGGAGGATGTAGGCGGCCCCGTAGGCTTCGAGGGCCCAGACTTCCATTTCTCCGAACCGCTGTCCGCCAAAGCGGGCCTTGCCGCCGAGCGGCTGCTGCGTGATCAGCGAGTAAGGTCCGGTGCTGCGGGCGTGGACCTTGTCGTCGACCAGATGGTGCAGCTTGAGCATGTAGATGTAGCCGACCGTGGTTTCCTGGCCGAGCTTTTCGCCGGTCCGGCCGTCGTAGAGCTGGGCCTTGCCATGCCGCGGCAGCCCGGCTTCGGCCAGCGCGTCATTGATGATTTCCTCGGAAGCCCCGTCGAAGACCGGCGTGACGGCCTGGAAGCCGAGCTTGGCTCCGGCCCAGCCGAGATGGGTCTCGAGAATCTGGCCGACGTTCATGCGGCTGGGAACGCCCAGCGGATTGAGCAGGATTTCGAGCGGTGTCCCGTCGGCAAGGAACGGCATGTCCTCGACCGGCAGGATTTTCGCGATCACGCCCTTGTTGCCGTGGCGGCCAGCCATCTTGTCGCCGACCGAGATCACACGCTTGGTCGCGATGTAGACCTTGACCATCTGCATCACGCCACTGCGCAGCTCGTCGCCGCGTTTCATGCTGTTGACCTTGCGGTCGCGCAGGTCGATTGCCGCCTCGACGGCCGGCCAGTAATCGCCGTGAACCTGTTCCAGCTGCTTGATCCGTTCCTCGCTCCGCATGTGGACGAGCATCGGGCCGAGCCGGAAGGCGGCGGCCTTTTCGGCGATGAATTTCTGGTTCTGGTCGCGGGTCAGCGGCGTGCCGTCGTCGTCGGTCAGCGTCCTGCCGACGACCTTTTCCATCGCTTCGACCATGTCGCCAAAAGCTTTCGCGATCTGGTCGTTGCCCTCGGTTTCGAGGGCCTTGAGGTCCTTCTCGAAGACCTTTCTCTCTTCGTCGGAAAGGCTCATCCGGCGCGAGAACCGGTGCGTGTCGATCACGATTCCCTCGACGCCGGAAGGCACATCCAGCGAATCGTTCTTCACGTCCTCGCCGGCCCGGCCGAAGATCGCGTGGAGCAGTTTTTCTTCGGGCGTCAGCTCGGTCTTGGACTTGGGCGAGACCTTGCCGACGAGAATGTCACCCGGCTCGACAAAGGTGCCGACCTGCACAATCCCGGTTGCATCCAGGTTCTTGAGCGCCTTTTCACTGACATTCGGAATGTCGCGGGTGAACTCTTCCGGTCCGAGCTTGGTGTCGCGGATCTCGACGTCGAACTCCTCGATGTGGATCGAGGTGTAGGTGTCGCGCTTGACCAGCTCCTCGCTGATGATGATCGCGTCTTCAAAGTTGTAGCCGTCGAAGGACATGAAGCCGACGAGAACGTTGCGGCCAAGGGCCAGTTCGCCCTGCCAGGTGGCGGCACCATCAGCGATGATCTCGTCGCGGTTGACCTTCTGGCCCATCGTGACGAGCGGCCGCTGGTTGAGGCAAGTCCGTTCATTCAGGCCGACGTACTTCTTGAGCGGGTAGACATCGGGGCCGATCTCGATCCGGGTCGCATCGACAAAAGTCACCTTCCCGGCCTTGCGGGCCCGGACGACCATGCTCGAGTTGGAGGCGACCGATTTCTCGACCCCCGTGGCCACAATCGGCGGCTCGACAACCAGCAACGGCACGGCCTGGCGCTGCATGTTCGAACCCATCAGCGCCCGGTTGGCGTCGTCATGCTCGAGGAAGGGAATCAGCCCGGCCGAAACCCCGATCATCTGGCTGGGGGCGGTGTCGATGTACTGGACCTCATCCGGCGAGACGATCTGGAAGTCTTCCCGGTAGCGGGCGATCACGTTGCCACCCATCGATTTGTTCGGCTCGATCGCGCCGTGAACCAGCGGAGTATCGGCGGGGGCGATGTAGGCATTGGTTTCTTCGTCGGCCCGCAACCAGGCGATATCGCTGGTGACCTTGCCTTTGCTGACCCGGTAGTAGGGGCTGACGAGGAAGCCGTAATCGTCGACGCTGGCGTAAAGCGCCAGGCTCGAGATCAGGCCGATGTTGGTCCCTTCTGGCGTCTCGATCGGGCAGATGCGGCCGTAGTGCGAGATATGGACGTCGCGGACCTCAAAGCCCGCCCGCTTGCGGTTGAGCCCGCCGGGACCGAGGGCCGAAAGCCGCCGTTCGTGCGTGAGCTGGCTGAGCGGATTGGTCTGGTCGACCACCTGACTCAGTTCGCCGCGGCCGAAGAAGTACTCGATCGCTGCCGAGATGCTCTTCGGGTTGACGAGGCTGCGCGGCGTCATGTCCTCGACTTCCTTGAGGCTCATCCGCTCCTGGACGGTGCGACGGAGCTTGAGGAAGCCCTTCCGCAATTCGTCGCAGGCCAGTTCGTCGATTGTCCGCAGACGGCGGTTGCCAAGGTGATCGATATCGTCGACATGGGCTGTACCGCCGCTGACCGAAAGCTCCAGCAGGTATTTGATCGACTCGAGGATGTCCTCGGGCCGGAGCGTCATCTCTTCCTCGGAGACCTTGAGGTCGAGCTTGCGGTTGATCCGGAAGCGGCCGACCCGGCCCAGCCGGTAGCGGTTGGAGTCGAAGAATTTTTCGTCGAAGAGGGTCTTGGCCTTTTCGAGTGCCGGCGGATTGCCCGGGCGAAGCCGCTGATAGATCCGGAGCAGCGCCTCCTGGTGGCTGCTCGACTGGTCTTCGGCCAGCGAGTTGAGGATCAGCGGCGTGCGGGGAGCCTGCATGATCTCGATCACCTTGACCTCGGCCGTACAGACAATCTCGGCGGCTTCGCGCGAAATCCGCTGGCCGGCTTCGACGATGATTTCGCCGCCGCGATCGTGACCAAGGGGGTAAACGACATCATCGACCGAGATTTTGCCTTCCAGCTTGCCGGCGCTGCGCCCGTCGATGACCTTGACCTTGGTGGACTCGTAGAAGGCCCGCAACAGGTCAGAGTCCTCGCTGAACTTGGGTGACATCGCGCGGAGCAGCGTCATCGCCGAGAACTTGCCGCTCTGGTCGATCCGGACCGAAAGCGTCTCTTTGCGGGTGCAGTTCAGCTCGATCCAGCTGCCCCGTTCGGGAATCACGCGGCAGCTCGGCGTTTCCCGGTCGCTGGTCGAGTCGGACTCCATCACGAAGTCAATGCCAGGACTGCGGTGGAGCTGGCTGACGACAACCCGTTCGGCGCCGTTGATGATGAACTCGCCGCCGCCGAGCATGATCGGGATGTCGCCGAGGTAGACTTCTTCCTCGACCGGCTGGTCCTTGTTCAGCCGCAGCCAGACACGAAAGGGCTGGCCGTAAGTCAGCCGCAGCTGGCGGCATTCTTCCGGCGTGTAGCGGGGCTTGCCCAGCTCGTAGCGGAGATACTCCAGCTTGAGCGACTTGTCGTAGCTCTCGATCGGAAAAATCTCGCGCAGCACGCCTTCGATTCCGGCGTCCTTGCGTTTCGCCGATTCGATATCGGACTGCAGGAAGGCTTCGTAGCTGGCGGTCTGGATTTTCGTCAGGTCGGGCGGAATCGGATATTCCCGTCCGCTGCCAAACCGGCGGATGCCCTGGGTGACGAGTCGGCGTTGGGTTGTGGTTGCCATGCGTGCGGATTACCTCCCGGTCAGCGAACGGTCCCGCGCAGGGGACCACGGGCGAGAAACGGCAACGAAAGCTGCCATTCGAAAACGACAGGACCGGCGCGCACCCCTTCCCAGGGCGAACGCCAGCCGAAAAATGGGAGCTGGTTTTGCAGCCACAAAGCGAACGTCGGGCGAGTGAACGGTTGCCGATCCAGGGAGTCAGCCCATTCCGGTCGCAACGGGCCGCCCTGCCCTGCCTGCAACCGCTGACTCCAGGTTTGCCAAAGTCGTCAGGAACCAGCCGGGCACCTTGTCCGCAACCAGCGACCGTGGACCAACCACCTGGTCGCGCTGCGAACGGGCCTCCTCGCGATGCAAGGGCCGGGCTGATGGTGCAGCCCGGTCAGCGTTGAAGGCCAACGCAATTGCCCCTTGCCCCGCCCGGAACCCCGGCGGTCCCCTCCAGCTACTTCAGCTCGACAACTCCACCAACCGCTTCGATTTCCTTCTTGATCTTCTCGGCGTCTTCCTTGCTGACCGCTTCCTTGAGTTTGGCCGGGCAGCTCTCAACCATCTTCTTGGCGTCCATCAGCGACGCACCAGTGATGGTCTTGACCACCTTGACCACGTCGAGCTTCTTGTCGCCGTGGGCGGAAAGAATGACGTCGAACTCGGTCTTGACGACCGGTGCCTCGGCGGCACCGCCACCACCTTGCGGCATGACCATCGCCATGCCACCCGCGGCGGCTTCGATGCCGTGGACGTCCTTGAGATAGTCGCTCAGTTCTTTGGCCTGCTTGAGGGTCAAGCCCACAATCTTGTCGCCCAAATCCCGGGCCGCAGCCGAAAATTCCATGGTCGCAGAATCAGACATTGCTCGAGTCACCCTTTCGTTTGGTCCGCCCAGCCGACCGGTGCCCCGCACTGGCCGAACTGGAGAATTTACCGCCTGGAAGTTGAGTTGATAAGGGCCAAAGCACCCGATTGATCGGAAACCGGCCCGGAATTTGCTCCCGCATTTGTCAATGACAGCCTGTCAGTCAGCCATTCAGCCGGTCTCGCCTGCTGTATCGCCCGCAGATTCACCTGCGGGTTCACCTGCCGGCGCGGCCTCTGAATCGCCGCCTTTTTCGACAATCTGGCTGATCTGGCTGGCCAGCTTGCCGCCGGGGCCCTTGAGCTGCCCGGCCAGTTTGCTTCCCGGGCCGAGAATTTGACCGACCAGCATCGAAATCTGTTCTTCGCGGGTCGGC
>JANOFL010000073.1:0-4799 GCA_031405895.1 Planctomycetota bacterium | reverse complement strand
GCGCTAGCCGCGGGCTCTTCCGTAGTTCTGGTTTGTCGTGGAGCCCGCGGCTGGCGCCTTGCGGTTCACCATCAAGCCAGCCTTGGGTGCCGCACCTATGCCAGGGCAACCCGGCTGCGACAGCTTGGCCGGTTTGGGGTGCCTGCCAGCACGTTTCCTTTGCAACGTGCAGCGATACAATATCGGCTTCAGCCTGATGCCGCTGCCGCGTCCGGTTCCGATGTGTTGCTGCTGCTTACCTGTTCCTGGAGTCAAGATTCATGCCAACCGATTTGATGGAAATGGTCAAAGGCGCGGTTTCGCGCGACGTGATGGGCAAACTGGGCGGCATGCTCGGCCAAAGCCCCGAAAAGACCTCTTCGGCGTTTGATCTGGCCGCTGGCTCGATCCTCGGCGGGCTGATGAAGAAGGCCGCCAGCGGGGGTGCCGAAGACATTTTCCGCGCGGCCCAGAACGCTGACACCGGCGTCCTCGACCGGCTGGGCGACCTGATGGGCGGCGGAGCCAAGGCAGACGCCGTCGAGAAGTCCGGCAACGGGCTCCTCGACATGATCCTCGGTGCCGGCAAGTCGGGCCTGTTGGGGACGCTCGCCAAAGCGCTCGGCCTGGACGCCCAGAAGATCGGCAAGTTGCTCGCGATGATCGCGCCGATCGTCATGGGCATCCTCAGCAAGCACATCAAGAACAAGGCGCTCAACGCCGCCGGACTCGGCAATCTGCTCGGCGAGCAGAAAAGCCTGCTCGGCAATTATCTGCCCTCGAACCTGACCAGCCAGCTTGGCTTCGGCAACCTGGTTTCCAGCGTTCAGGGTGCCGCGAACAAGGCCGCTGGCCAGGCCGGCAAGATGGTGGATCACGCCAGCCGCGCCGCCAGTCACACCGGCCGTGAAGCGGTCCAGCAGGGCAGTTCACTGCTCAAGTTCCTTCTTCCGCTCGCGCTGGTCGCCGCGGTGGGGATTGGCATCTGGTGGTGGATGAATCGCGGAGCCAATCCTCCCAGCATCCCCGCAGGCAATTCGGGCGGAACTCAAACCAGCGCTCCCGACCTGCTGGGTGGATTCGATCTTTCGGGGCTGCAGACTTCATTCGACGAAATCACTGACGGCTTCGAGAATCTGACCGCCGATTCGGCTACCGGCCTGGCCGGGAAGATCACCGGACTGACTGCGAAGATGGACTCGCTCGGGCTCGACAAGCTGGGCGACGGGCCGAAAAAACTGGTCAGTGACGCCGTGGGAGGATTTTCGGGCAAGTTGACCGAACTGATGGGCAAGGTCACGGATGAAGGCATCCTTGGTATCCTCCGTCCGGTCATCGACGCCCTGATCGCCAAGGTCAAGAGCTTCGGTTTCGGCGGCTGACAACAGTTGGCGCGGTAGTGAGGGCAGGACCTGTTCCGGCCCCAACGACGCGACTTGTGTAAAAACATGCTGAACCGCCCCGGTCGAATGGCCGGGGCGGTTTTTTCGTGGAGGCGCGGACTGCGACACGTCCTGTTCCGCGCATCGCATACCTTCCGAATCACCGGAACGATGTGCGGATTGCGAACCAGTCCACCGACCGCGCCAGCCCGCACCGGAAAACCGAAACCGCCTTGCTCCGCCCGCGAACAGGTCCATCCCGTCGAACCGGCTTTCCGACATTGGGTGATGCGGTGGTCCGTCTGCGCGGTCACCAGCCCAATCCAGTTCCAGAAGAAAAACGGATGGTCATGGCTTTGCAACGAATCCTGATCGTGGCCGGCCTGCTGCTGGCCAGCACCCCGGCACTGCTCCATTCACAGCAGAACTTTCGGCTCGCCAGCTATCCGCTGCCGGCGACGCCGGCGGTCCAGGACGAGGTTCCTGCGCCCCAGGATCCGCAAGCGCCACGCGGCCAGAACCAGCCGCTGGAAATTGATCCTGCCCTGTTCCAGTCACCGAACCGGCCGTCCGGCGAATTGCCGCCCCTGCCCGGCCAGGATGCCGAGCGTGAACCGGACCAGAAAGTCCTGATCCGCGAGAAGTACGCGGGCTGGAAACAGGCCGGTACCGAGCGCGGCGGCCCGATTACCGAACCACCCCTTCGCGGCAACTGGGTCCTGATCAGCCCCACCGGCGAGCTGGCTGGAAAAGTCGTCGCCAATACCGGCGCGAGCATCGACAAACTGCCGGTCTACCTGCTGGAAAATGGCAAAATCGTCGCCGAGGACCGGACCGACGAAAACGGCCTGTTCCGCTTCAGCAATGTCGACGAAGGGGTCTATTCGGTGATTGGTTTTGGCGACAAGGCCTTCTTCGCCTATGGCCTCAATGCGCTGGAGTTCCGCGACAACCTGCTCGGCAAGATGCGCGACACGCTGCTGGTCCGGGCGACTGAAAACAGCACCACGATCAACCTCGACTGGATTCGTCATTTCGCTCCGCGGCTCCGCTTCCGGGTGCTCGGCCGGTACACCGCGCAACAGGGTCCCGAAGACGCGGCCGAGCTGCTCGGACTGGAGGGCATCGCCGCCCACGCTCCCGAAGCCATGCCGGCCACCAGTCTCGGTGACCACGATGTCATGCTCGACGACCAGGGGACGCTGGTGGGACGGGTTCACCAGATTCATCCGGTCAGCGGACGGCCGGTTGAAGTCCGCAACCTGCGGGTCATGCTGCTGGCCAACGACCGGGTTTTCGCGGCCACCAATGGTGACAACTACGGCGTGTTCCGTTTCGAGAGCATCCCGGCGGGCCAGTACTCTGTCGTCGCGGTCAGCAACGACGGCGTCGCCTGCATCGGGCTGAACGCGCGGGCTTCGGCGGATGAGCTGCCGGCCGGAGATGGGCCGACACCCGCTGCAACCGGGCGGCCTGCCGGATCGGGTCCCAACGCGCAGGATGAACTGGCCGGCGAAGTCGCGGCCTTGCGAAACTCCCAGGGCAACTTGCCGTCCGACGGCCAGGTGATCGCGGTGGACTTCGCGCTGATCACGCCCGACGCTGCCGGCTGGCTAAACCATACGGCCACCGAAGAAGCCTATCGCCGGATCGCGAACCGGCCCCTGACAGGCACCGGCGAGTGCCCGACCTGCGAACAGCCCTTCAACATGCCCAAGCGCAAGAACTCGATCACCTCGTTCTTCAAGACAATCAACGGGGGGTTTGATCTGCTCTTCTACGGCGAGTCAGAAGAGTTCGATCCGAAGAAGATTTACGGTCCAGGCCCTGTTCCCTACCGGCCCGGCTA
This sequence comes from Planctomycetota bacterium, assembly GCA_031405895.1. Taxonomy (GTDB): domain Bacteria; phylum Planctomycetota; class Planctomycetia; order Pirellulales; family Pirellulaceae; genus BJ22. The sequence goes on along the minus strand of JANOFL010000073.1, from coordinate 1,589 downwards.
CGGGACCACGATCATGGGCCACGGTGGCGGACAGTATGGTGGTGGCTACGGTCAGGGTGGATATGGCCAAAGTGGTTATGGCCAAGGCCAGGGTGGCTATGGCCAGGAAGGGTGCGGCAACTGCGGTGGCGCAGGCTGCCCGCAATGCCAGGGACAGGGCGCCGCACCTTGCGGGAATTGCGGCGGTGCCGGATGTTCGAATTGCCATCCCGAGATGTACGGCCAGCCATTCGCCGGTCGGGCCGCACCGTCCCAGGTTCCCGTTGAACCGGTTCCAGTGGCCCGCATCCCGGCCAGCGGCACCAGCGGGCGATAGGGTCGAGCCGGGTAGCAATCGCCGAAACCGGGATTAGTGCCGCGACACAGGCAGCTCCTCGAGTGAACCGCAAGGCACTAGCCGCGGGCCCTTCGAAGAGCCCGACGCTAGCGCGATACGGTTCACGGAGCCCACCCTAAATCCAGCAGTTGACAGACCACTACGTCGCGAGACTGGCAAACAGCCAGGCGATCGCGGCGACAAACAGGGTCCAGACCAGAACGGCGATGGTCTGAAAGCGGCGGCTAAAGTGATGCCGGGTCAAATGGTCCAGCATCAGGCAGGTCCAGCCAATCGCGACCGATCCGCAAGCCGCGAGCAACGCCAGCCCAATCCGCTCGATCCGCCGGAGCAGGACCGGCTGAATCAACTCATCCGAAGACCAGTTATCGGGCGCCGGTTCCGTGAGCTGTTCCCGGCCGGCTGAGGGCTGTTGCGTGCCTACGGCCCCAACGGGATCTTCGACCTGGCCCGGCGGAGGGTGTTGCAGCAACGCTGCTGCAATCGGGAACGCGGCGGCCGAAAGCAGTCCGGCGATCAAGCCGATGGCTTCGAGCCGGCAGAGCCACAGGGCGAGCCACCCGTGCCGGGCCCATTCCAAAAGCGATGTCCGGCTGTAAACAGGGCGTGAACCGGTCGAGGCAGGCGCAATCAGGTGTAATCCAGTGCACGGCACGGGCGACTTCAGGTCCCCGTTCATGCAACAGGCAACCGGCTGGCGATAGCGCGGTCACTCGCCTCCAATCGCGGCGCGGCGACCTGGACCGCGACAGAAATCACCAGCGCGATCATGCTTGGCCAGAACGGATCGGTTTCCGCCGCGGCGCTGAGCAGGGCGGCGACGACGACGCAGAGGCCCGTGCCCCAAAGGCTGAGCCGGGTCTTGCGGACCGGATCGGCCAGCCGCCACCAGCGGAGCAGGCCAAACAGCAGCGTGAACAGCGCCAGGTTGACCGCCATTCCTGGCAGCCGGCTGATGAACTGGCTGGTTTCGCTTTCACCTGCAACCGCGATCCGGTCGAGCATCAGATACTCGCCCAGCCCAAAGGCGGCGGCACCGAGCACCAGCCCGACACCTGCCATCACGAAGCGGCGTTGCCAGGGATCGCCCACGCGGTGCTCCCAGACCTTGCCTGCGACCAGGACCGCCCAGCTGCCGGCGACGGTCGTGGCGGCAAGCCACGCATAGCGGGCCCACGCTTCGATCCCGGGATCGAACAGGCTGCCGCCCGCCGCCAGACAGAGCAGCCCGGTCACGGCACAACAGACCGCT
>JANOFL010000032.1:0-12318 GCA_031405895.1 Planctomycetota bacterium | reverse complement strand
CCCTCCGTGTGTTTTGTCAGACACGGAGGGCTGACGCCCTGCCGCTCGCCAACATCAAAACTGGCCGCACGCGGTACATCACGTTGAAGCTGCTGGCGGGCAATTGCCAGCATTGGGCCGCCGGTGGCAAGCTTTGCCGGTCAAAAAAGGGCTATCGGTTAAACTTGTTGCACCAGTCGTGACGATGTTTCCCACTGACAGCGGCGGCGAGACCGTCGCCCGCAGGGTTCCTGTTGGAATGCCCCAAAAGGGTCAGTCCGCGGGAGAACAGGCTTGGGACAAGGCCTGCCCGGCCCCGGTTGGCCGCACTGAATCATCACGGAGGAAACGAGCATGCGTCGGCTGATTCTCGCGACGCTTCTGGCAGTCGCACTGAGCAGCAATGTGGGCTGCTTCCTGCCCATCTACGACGCCGACCCGGCCGTGCGGGCGCGGCAGCTGATCTACACGTCGGAAAACCTCCGCAACATGCGGGAAGAGTGGCACCGCTTCTGGTTCCTCGACATGCCTGACCTGCAGACGCCACTGCGAACGCACGGCGGGATGCTGTAAACGGACAGCGAGCGACCAGGCGGGAGCCTGGCCCCACAATCGAATCGGTTGACGGCGGTACCTGAAAGGTGCCGCCGTTGGCGTTTTGTGTGTTGGGGTGGTGGACCGCTGGGAAGGCGGACGTTCCAATCGCGAATCCCGACACCGCCCGCGATTACCAACGTTTTCCAGGCTCCCACTCCAGCATCCATGCGCGTCCTCTCCGGAATCCAGCCCACGGGCCGGCCTCATTGGGGCAACTACTTTGGCGCGATTCGCCAGTACATCGCCCTTCAAAACGAGGAGCAGGCGTTCTACTTCATCGCCAACCTGCACGCCTTGACCACGATCCGCGACCCGGCTGAGATGCGGCAGCTGACCGACGACGCGGCGCTCGATCTGTTGGCGCTGGGACTCGATCCGGACCGGGCCGTGCTGTTTGTCCAGTCGGATGTGCCCGAAGTCTCCGAGCTGTGCTGGTTGCTGATGTCGGGGACGCCGATGGGGCTGCTGGAACGCTGCGTATCTTACAAGGAGAAAAAAGAGAAGGGCCTTGCCGCAGTGACCGGGCTGTTCGCATATCCAGTCTTGCAGGCGGCCGACATTCTCGCTTACGACTCGGAAATCGTCCCGGTCGGCCAGGACCAGACCCAGCACATCGAAGTCACCCGCGACATTGCCCAGGCCTTCAACCATCAGTTTGGCGAAGTCTTCGTCATTCCCGCCGCCAAGGTCCTGGCCGACTCGGCCAAAGTGCCCGGCACCGACGGCGAGAAGATGTCCAAGAGTTACGGCAACGCGATCGGCATCTTCGAACCGGAAAAAGAGGCCCGCAAGAAGGTTATGCGAATCGCCACCGATTCGCGGCCGATGGAGCAGCCCAAGGAGCCGGATGGCGACCACCTCTTTCAGCTTTACTCACTCTTCGCCAATGACTCCGAACGACAGGCGATGGCCGAACTCTACCGGCGCGGCGGCTTCGGTTATGGCGAAGTGAAAAAGGCCCTCGCCGACGCCGCGGAAAAGTTTTTTGCGGAAGCCCGCACGCGGCGTAAAGACCTTGAAGCTCAGCCCGACACGCTGCGCCAGATTCTTGGCGATGGCGCCGCCAAGGCCCGCAAGAAAGCTGCCGACGTCCTGCTTCGCGCCCAACAGGCTTGCGGCGTCAAACCCGGCCAGCCGCGATTGCTTCCCAAGGCGTCTGCCCGGCCGTCCTGATCCCCAGCCCCTGTTCGATGTTCGACGCAATCGTCTCCGACAATACCAGCCCGCAGTGCAAGCAAGGACCGCATGGGGGCAGGTTGTTCCTTGCTTGCGCTGCGGGCTGGTATCGAAGCGCAACTTCGAGATGCGCAAACAAGGTTCAGTTGCGGCCACGATCGCGCGATGTATGACGCGATCGTCACGGCCCCGGGCAGTCTCGGGGATGTCAATCCGCTGCTCGCAATTGCCAGGGCACTCAAGGCCCGCGGGCTGGATGTCGCCTTCGTCGCGGCCGAACGATACCTGCCGCTCGCAGAACGGGCCGGATTGAAGACTGTTGCCCTGACCAGCAATGCCGAGTTTGACCGGCTGGTCGGCAATCCGGCGATCTGGCGACCGCGACAAGGCGTCAAGCTGATCTTGCGCGACGCGCTTGTGGACTTTATGGAACGCCACTATCGCTGGCTGGAACAAAACTGCGTGCCGGGAAAAACGCTGCTCGTCAGCCACCTGCTCGACTTTGCCGGCCGGATTTTTCGCGACCGGCATCCGGAGACGCGCATGGCAACGGTCGTCCTGTCGCCGGCGATGTTGCGCTCGTGCAGCGACCCGCCCCGCGCCAGCGGGCTCGGCATTGAGCGAATGTTGCCGGGCTGGGCGATGCCCCTGGCTTATCGCTGTGCCGACTGGTACATCGACCGGTTTGCTTGCCCGCCAGTCAACCGGTTGCGAAAGTCGCTCGGGTTGCCGACGGCAAAGCGGCTGCTCAACCATTGGTGGTTCGCCCCCGATCTGGTGCTCGGGATGTTTCCGGAGTGGTTTTCAGTTCCGGGCGCGGACCTGCCAGCCAACTTTGTCCACTGCGGCTTTCCACTCGCAGACAGCGTGGAGCTGGTGCCGGAAAGCGTCCGGTCCGAAGTCGAATCCGCGCTCGCAAACACCGGTCCGCGGCCGGTCGTGTTCGCACCCGGAACGGCTCACCATCACGCCGGCCAGTTTCTGGAGATCGCCGCGCGGGTTTGTGAAAAGCTGGACCGCGGCGCGATCCTGCTCTCGCCCGAAGCGAGCCAGCTTCCCGCGCGTTTGCCTCCGCGAGTTGTCACCGCGAAGTATCTGCCGTTTTCCCTGCTCCTGCCGCATGCCGGAGCGATTGTCCACCACGGCGGAGTCGGCACTACCAGCCAGGCCTTCGCCGCCGGCTTGCCCCAAGTCGTCCTGCCAATGGCCTTCGACCAGTTCGACAACGCGGATCGGGTCGCTCGTCTGGGCTGCGGAAGCTGGCTGCCGATGCGGCGGCTCAGCGAGAAGCGGCTCGAGGCTTTACTCTTGGCCGCGCCCGACGCACAAGCGATTGGAGAATTCGCCAGGCGTGTGTCAAGCGAAGCGAAATGCAAGGATTGGCTTGACCGTTTGTTGCCCCTGGACAGGCAAAAATGATGGCGATGGCATCAAGGGGATCGCACACAACCGCAATCTGACCTTTATGTGTCTGTCTGCAATCCTTTTGTCCAAAAGAAATTGGTGTGTTGCACACACCCTACGCGATCGCTTCCTTGATCCGGGCCCGGATTTCGTTTTCGATCCGGCCACGGAAGGGGAAGGCGGCGAGCGGGATCGTGCCGGCGACCGCGATGCTGCCGGGGCGGTTTTCGAGCCGGCCCGAGACGCTGAATCCGAATGCCCGAAACGAGAAATCGAGGTTGCCGTCGGCGTCCCAACGCTCCTCGATGTCCTTTACATCGCCGGGCAACTGGGACCGCATGCGATCGGCGAAACCACGGAGCCGCCCGGCCGCGGTTAAACGCTCGACGTCATGCGGAACTTCGACACTGAATCGGGCCATTGAACGCTCCAGAACTCCTGCTGTACGAAAGCGCAATCGGCACGCCTGTTTTGACGGCGGGAATTGTAGCCCGCCAATCCGGTTGGAACAGGCGCGCGGACCGCAACGGACGACGTGATGACCGGATTGACATCATTGACGACATTGACCGGATTGACGGGAGTCAAGATCGCGAAGCTGCCATCAGCCAGTTGTGCGCCGATTCCCGGAATTCGATTCGTGTCCGTGGCAGGCGGTCGATGTTCAATGTGGCGATCCAATCGTTGGCCGATAGATCATCGCGGTTCTCCACTCCCGACCAGCGCGCGACCAGTGCCCGAATCCGTCCGGCCGACACTCCTGCTGCACGATACTGGGCTATTGTCCGGCCACCATGTCGTTTGGCCAGCCGCAGGCCGTCCGGCCCGACGACGATGGGCAAATGCCAGTAGCGGCATGACGGCAGGCCGAGCAGTCGCTGCAGGATCATCTGCCGTGGCGTCGAGCTGAGCAGGTCGTCGCCGCGAACGATTTCGGTCACTCCGGCCAGCCCGTCGTCGATGACACAGGCCAGCTGGTAACTGGCAACGCCCTGTTTGTTGGTGACCAGAAAGTCGCCGACATGTTGCTGGACATTCCAGATTTTGGGCCCGGCCACTTGATCGACAAAAGTGATCGCGTGGTCTGGCGCACGCAACCGCCAGGCCGCACCAACCGATTCGGGCGAATCAAACCCCTGCGACACAGGCTCGGCAGGCCGGCAGGTTCCCGGATAACGCAATTCGTGCTCGTCGGCGTGCGGAGCGCTCAGACTGGCCGCAGCGATCTGCGTCCGCGTGCAGCGGCAAGGATAAATCAGGCCCTGTTCTGCCAGCTTTTCAAGTTGTCGCCGATAGTCGGAAATCGACGCGGATTCGTAAACCGGCCCTTCGTCCCAGTCGATCCCGAGCCAACCGAGGATGTCGATCGCTTCGCGGTCAGCTCCCAGCTTGACCCGTGGGCTGTCGAGGTCGTCAATCCGGAGCACGATCCGCCATCCCTGTTGCCGCGCGAGCGCCCAGTTGACGAGAAACGTCCGCGCATTGCCCAGATGCAGCGCACCCGTCGGGCTGGGCGCGATTCGCGTCGTGGGTACGGTTGGCGTTCCGTTCAAGGCAATGGACCCTGGCAGCATGGAATCGTGTGGCGCTGGTTTGCAGTCGTCATCGCGCCGTGTAGTCTGGGCAATCCTGTTCGGCAGCCATTCTGCCCGTAAACGCACCTGGCTGACAAACCGCCCGGCATGGACCCGTTTTCAACTGCTGCCCGACTTGTCGTCACGTGCCAGCGTGGCTTGGCCCCGTGGCTGGAGCAGGAGCTCAAGGCGCTCGGTCACGCGGATGCCTCGGCGTTTCACGGCGGAGTCAGCCTTGGCGGAACGCTGGCCGACTGCATCCAGCTGAATCTGCAGCTCCGTTGCGCCAGCCAGGTGTTGTACTCGCTGGGCCAGTTCCGCTGCAAAAGCCCCGACGACCTCTATCGGGGTGTCACTGCGATGCGATGGGAGGCCTGGCTGCCAGCCGACGGCTATCTCACCGTGCATGGCAATGTCGACCATCCTTCGATCAAGTCAGGGATGTTCGCGAATGTGAAAATCAAGGACGCGATTGTCGACCGGATGAGGCGGCAGACCGGAGTGCGCCCCGATTCGGGTTCCGAGCGGCGGGGAGCGGTGGTCAGCGTCTTCTGGCGCGGCGACCGGGCCGAAGTTTTTCTCGACACTTCGGGCGACACGCTGGCCAAGCATGGCTATCGCAAGCTGCCGGGCAGCGCGCCGATGGTCGAAGCCCTCGCCGCCGCGACGATCATGGCGACAAACTGGGACCGCCAGTCGCCCTTCATCAATCCGATGTGCGGCGCGGGGACGCTGGCCATCGAAGCGGCTCTGCTCGCGACGGTCCGCTGCCCGGGACTGTTCCGCGAGGCCTGGGCTTTCCAGCATTTGCGTGGCTACGACGAATCGGTGCTGGTAGCCGGGAAAGCCCGGTTGAAGCAGGCGATCTCGTCCGTCAAGCCCTGCGAATTTCTCGCCAGCGACCACGATCCGGCCGCGATTGAAGCCACCCGAAAAAACGCCGCAGCCGCTGGTGTCGGGGAACTGGTCCGCATCGAGCAGTGTGACTTTTCAGAAACCACGGTCCCTCCCGCGCCGCCGCGTGGCGTCGTGATGTTCAACCCGGAATACGGCGAGCGCCTGGGCGAGGAAGCCAGCCTGGTCGAAATCTACGGGAACATTGGCACTTTCCTCAAACACCGCTGTGGCGGCCACGCAGGCTTTGTCTTCACCGGCAACCTCGAGCTGGCCAAACGGATCGGCCTGCGCCCCAAACGCAAGTTCGAATTCCACACAGCGCGGATCGAGTGCCGGCTGCTGGAGTTCGAGCTGTATGCCGGCAGCCGCAAAGCGTCAAAACAATTCGTGCAGCCGTCATCCCTCGACCCGGACGCGAGCCAACCCGGCTGATCCGGCGGTCGACAGGTGAGACTTTGCCGGCCGAAAGTAAAACAGTTGGGGACAACTGTTCTAAGTTGTGAAGGTCTCAGCCGCCGCTCGCCCAAACCTGCTTGCTGCTCCTGACCGAAAAACTACCGGATTTCCACCGCGGTTCCGATTGCCTGCTGAAGTCCGGGGACGCCGTCGGCACCGGCTGGGACCTGGAAATTGGCACCCTGCATGGCTTCGTCGAGCGGCTCGTAGCGGCCGCCGAGATGGGTGGCGAGGAAGGCTTCGCTGACTGCGAAGAAGCTGATGTTGTTCTCCGGCCGGTCAAAGCCGTGGCCTTCTTCCGGGTAAAGCAGGTAGGTCACCGGGATGTTTTTGGCCTGCATCGCGGCGACGATCTGGTCGGATTCGGCTTGCTTGACGCGCGGATCCTGGGCGCCCTGGCCGATCAACAGCGGGCGGCTGATCTGGTCGACCCGGCTCAGCGGCGAGCGTTCGGTCAGGAACGCGCGGCCCTCCTCGCTGGTGTAGTCGCCGACGCGGGTCTGCATCAGCGGCATGATCGGCATCCAGTAGGGCGGCGGGTTGTCCATCAGACTGACCAGGTTGCTCGGGCCGACGATGTCGACTCCGCAAGCAAAGACTTCTGGCGTAAACGTCAGCCCGACGAGCGTGGCGTAGCCGCCGTAGCTGCCGCCCATGATCGCGACCTTGTCGCGCGTCGTGACGTTGTTCCGGATCGCCCATTCGACTGTGTCGAGCAGGTCGTCGTGCATTTTGCCGGCCCATTCCATGTTGGCGGCGTTGATGAAGTTTTTCCCAAAGCCGGTGCTGCCGCGGTAATTCACTGACAAAACCGCGTAGCCGCGATTGGCCAGCAGCTGGTGGACCGGGTTGTAGCCCCATTCGTCGCGGGCCCATGGGCCGCCGTGGACGAAGAGCACCATCGGCGCGGTCCGCTCGGGCTTGCCGTCGCGATTCGCGTCGACTTCGGCTGGCAAGGTCAGGTAGCTGACCAGGTTCAGGCCATCGCGCGACTTGATCACGACCGGATGCATTGGCACCAGCGGCTGGTTTTCCAGCTCCGGCCGGTGGTTGAAAAGGAAACGGGCCTGTTTTGCGTTGCGGTCATAAAGGTAATAGCGAACCGGGCCAGCGTCGACGAGGTAGCTGACAATCCATTTACGGTCGTCCAGCGTCCGGCTGCTGACGTTCAGGTCGCCCGGGCTGACGGTCCGCAGATAGTCCAGGTCGCCGCGAACAGCGTCACTGAGGACTTCCCATTGCTCGCGGTCGTAGTTGAAGGAAACCGCTTCGACGGTGTGTTCGGTCGGGTGGGTCATCGCTCCGCTGATGTCGGCCAGCGGAGTTTCAAAGAGCGTCTTTTCCTCACCCGTTTCGAGGTTCAGCGTCCGGAAGGCGGCAGTATCGCGACCCCGGCTGTCGATCAGGTAAGCGACTTTGCCAGACTTGTCGAGTCCCGCCGGCGCGGTCGTCATGATGTCAGCCGGATCGATTTCCATCAGCAGCGACCAGCCGCCCTCAGCGGCAGCGTCGGCCTTCATCACGACGGCACCCCCGGCCGGAGTGAAAGTCATCGCCAGCCGCAGGTTGTAGTCCTCATCGGCGACGAATCCGACGAACTGGTTGTTCTCGTAAACCAGCTTCCGCTCGCCGGTCGCGACATTGATCCGGTGGACATCGTGGAACCAGTGCTGGTCGCGGTCATTGACGCCGACGAGAACTTCTGCGGGATGAAGATGGGACGAGCCGATCAGCTGGGCCGAGATTTTCTCGAACGGCGTCAAGTCGCGGGCTTCTTTCGTCGCGAGGTTGACCGAGTAGAGGTGGTAGTCTTCGTCGCCGTTGTTGTCCTGAACGAAGAGAATGTGCTGGTTGGTGTAAGCCCACCAGTACTGGTCGATCCCGGTGGTCCGGTCGTTCGTCACAGCCACCGCCGCGGCCGGGTTGTCGACCGGGGCGACGTAGACATTCATCACGCCCTCAAGCGGGGCGAGCCACGAGAGCTGTTTCCCGTCCGGGCTCAGCCGCGCGGCGGCCCGCTCGGGATTGCCAAACAGCACTTCACGCGGAATCAGTTCCTGGGCCATCACAGTCCCGTTATCCGGTTGCCAAAGGGTGGGATTGATGATCGACAGCTGGGCAAAAACCATGATCGGGACCAACATCCATTTTCCTGGACGGCTTGCACAGTGTGCCACGACGGGATTCTCCATCAAGCGGGTTTCAACGCAGGCGTGCCGGCGGCCGCCCAGCCGTGAAACACTACTTCCGGGCACGCGCCCTGGTTTCCGGGTGGAAGAAAACCGGTTGGACGCGATTGTTGATCCGGGAATGTCGGCATCCCGGGTTGTCCTGCTGACTTGCCGGAAGCGACTGGATGGCGCGCTGGACCGGATTCGATGGCGGGCTGGATCCAATGCTTAACGCGGGAAACTGGGCGGAATTTGCCGGTTGGGGGCTTGAAAATCGGGGTGATGTTTGTTTGACGGTGGGGGGAGCGCTGCCTAGAATGTGCCGCTCGTTCTGGCCGCCCGGAAGCCCGCTTCCGGATCCCTTTGCACCGCGAACCAGTACCCGGAACCCGCGGCAACAACGAACGACGACGGAGCAACCTGCGAATGATCAAATGGAAGAAGACCGAACTGAAGCCCTACAAGGAACTGCTGCTGGCGTTGCGGCTGCGTTTGCGCGGTGACGTGCATGCGATGGCCGACGCAGCCCTGGCCCGCGTAGGCGGCGGGAGTGGTTCGGCCTCGGCCGTTCCCAGCCACATCGCCGACATGGGGAGCGACACGTTCGAGCTCGACAATACACTGGCCCTGATCAGCAATGAAGGCGAGGCCCTGATCCAGATTGAACAGGCCCTCGAACGGATGGAAGACGGGATCTTCGGGACCTGCGTCGAGTGCGGGGCACGGATTCCCAAACTGCGGCTGAACGTGATCCCTTACACGGCTCACTGCCTCAAGTGCGCGACGGAAGTTCAGGGCTGAAAACCGGGGTGGACGAAAGGCTCAGCAATACCAGCCCGCAGCGCTAGCAAGGTCAAGTCAGAATCCCTTGCTTGCGCTACGGGCTGGTATTGTAAAGCTCCAGTTCGACCAATGGTTTTTCCCCCGGCAGCTCTGTCATCGGACAAGTCATGAGCGGAAGGGAGTCCGGTTGTAAAACAGGCTGCTGTTCGGGGCGAACGGCTGCGCTGTTGGGGTTCGCTGGACTGGCCGGCAGTGCTCTGGCTGCCGATCTCTGGACCAAGGACTTCATGTTCCGGCGGCTCTTCCAGCCGGGTGCCGAATGGCAAACGCCGGAGTGGCTGGTCGAGGAGGTGTTTGGCTTCCAGCCTTCCTTCAATCCGGGAGCCCTGTTCGGAATGGGGGCCGGGCTGAGCTGGCTCTTCGCCTCGGTCGGAATCGTTTTCCTGTTGCTAATCGTGGCATGGCTTGTTTTTGGCGGCGGATGGCGCGACCGCTGGCTGGTCGTGGCGGCCGGTTTCGTTTCGGCGGGGATCGCTGGTAACCTCCACGACCGGCTCGGCTGGGGCATGCGGGCAGGGTTTCCGGAATCGGCCCGGACCAGCGTGCGGGACTGGATTCTGTTCCGGCTGGAAGGAGTCCCGTTCTTCGACCCGTGGCCGAATTTCAACCTGGCCGACAGTTTTTTGGTGGCCGGGGCGGGGCTGATTCTGGTGCACTCATTCTTCGCCAGCCGGCGGGAAATGCAGACAGTTGAAAGCCCGACGGAAAACGCGACTGCACAGAAGGTCTGACCGATGGCCGACGACCAGCCCCTGATCGCCCGCTGGCGGCTGGCCTGGAAGCTTGCCGTTTCAGCCGGCCAGCTGACCTTGCGGCATTTTCAGGACTCCGGCCTGAAGGTGGAGAACAAGTCCGATGGCTCGCCGGTGACGGCCGCCGACCGCGAAGCCGAACAGCATCTTCGCGCCGGTATCGCCGCGGCCTTTCCCGACGATGCGATCGTGGGCGAAGAGTACGGCGAACAGCCCGGCACAAGCGACTGGTGCTGGGTGCTTGATCCGATCGACGGCACGAAATCGTTTATGTCGGGCGTTCCGTTGTATGGCACGATGGTCGGTGTCCTTCGCGGCGCACGGGCCGAGATTGGCGCGATCAGTTTTCCCGGCCTGAATGAAGGGATGCACGCGGCGACCGGCCAGGGAAGCTGGTACTGCAAGGGCGACCGCGCACCGGTGCAGGCCCGGGTTTCCGCACGTGATCCGGCGCAGGCCCGGCTGCTGCTGACGACCTGCGACCTGATGCTCGCGCGGCGGATCGGACTGGGACGCTGGGAGGCTCTGGCCGGCAAGTTCCCTGTGACCCGGACGTGGGGCGACGTCTACGGCTACCTGCTGGTCGCGACGGGTCGGGCCGACGCGATGATCGATCCAGTCATGAATGTCTGGGACGCGGCCGCCGTCCAGCCGATCGTGGAAGAAGCCGGCGGGCGCTTCACCGACTGGCAAGGCAATCCCCGCCACGACGGCGGCGATTCGGTTGCCACCAATGGGCTGGTCCACGACCTCGTGCTGGCGGCATTGCGCCCCGGCGTTGCCTGACCCGGAACTTCAAGGTCGCGGAATTATCAAGTGCCCGCGCCCAACTGATTCAATTCGTGGCGAATCAGGGCCGGCATGTATCGAGAGGCGGGTCGAAGTTGACGGTTTCAATCACTGTTGCCCGGCCAGTCTCCCGGCCTGAACTGTCGCGCACGGCCGTGGGCTACGATCGGGAAGAGCCGCCAGGTGGAGAATCCAAAGAGCAGGACCATCACGACGCCGATCACGAGGTCGCCCCAGTCCTGCCGGGTTGCGCCATTCACCACGATCGCGAGACCGAGCACCGTAGCGGACAGACTGACCAGCAGTACGCCGATCCACAGGGACCAGAGCCCGGTCGGCATGCCGGAGAGGAAGACCGCGGATGGGTTGGCCGCCGCGACCCTCGGAAGCAGGGCGTCGATCAGGCGGGAAAAACTCGCCGAGCGGTCCTCGATCTGGCCCACGCCGCAATAGTGCAGGCTGCTGAGCGTCTTGGGGACTCCGCTTTTCGAGCGAAGGACGCCGGTGGTGAACGCGGGCATGAGCACGTTTCCGCGTCCTGAAAGTTTTGGTGATCCGAATAGCCGGATCTGCACAATTTCGGTGTAAAGCAACCGCCCGTCCTTGCCGCCGCCGCTCCAAGCGAGGCCGTCGTCGGCAAGCTGGTACACCATTTCAGGTGAGAAGACATTGGGCTTGGCCGTGAACGTGATCTCTTCCATCTTCTGGTTTCCGGTCAATCAGGCGCGATGACCTGGAAGCTTAACCGGGATTCGCCCGTCCCTGGTGAACCGGCCGCGACGCCGTCCTGTTTCGGCCCGGCGCCATCCGTTGCTGCCGGAGATCGCGGAAAAGGAACAGCTTCGACTCCGGGCCGTCGCATTTCCCGGCAGTATTTGCCCAAACGAAGCCAGCGACAGCTGGCAGATGGAGGGCTGGGGAATCCCGGAATGAACGGCTGGCCAAGAACCGGGGCGGGTGGCAAAATGGGGGAAGCGGGGCGGGACAGGCAGACTTCCCAAGCGGGGGTCCAGCTGCCGGCGGACCGCCCCAAGCTGGCTGCATCAGGATGGAGGAGGAAAACTCATGCCCCTGTACGAGATTGAAACCGAGGCGCACATCATCATCACCTGGGCTGCGGACGAGCAGGCCGCGACGGCGGTGGTGAATTCAAGTTATCCCGGCGAACGGGTCCTGCGAATGACCAAACGGCCGCGCGAGAGCTGGGTCATCAGCAAAGCCTTTCTCGGCATCCAGGGCCAGGGGATCGACCCCTGCTCGGTCGCGCGGGATTGCCTTTCCAAGGCCGCCGGCGACAAGGTCCACGCGATCCGGCTTTACATGCACGAAACGGGCACCGACCTCGACCAGGCCCGCAAGGTGATCGAATCGAACATGGTCATGGGCTGGTAACGAGAACGGCAAGTGACAACTTGCCAATCGAAACCCGCCGCGTAAGCAAGGGAGGATAGCCCGATCCCTCGCTCACGCTTCGGATTACAGCAAGTTCTCACCTGCCAGCCGCCTGACAGCGGCCCGTGATACCAGGATTTCGGCCCGGTTAACCAAGCACCGGGCTTTTTTTGTCTCCAATTTTTTTGTCAATCCCTGCGACCAGCCCTTTTTTTCCGCCAGGAAGCAAGGCCGAAGAACTAACAGGCTGGATAGCCTCCGAACCACCTCCCCGCTCGCCCAACAACT
>JANOFL010000019.1:0-6785 GCA_031405895.1 Planctomycetota bacterium | reverse complement strand
GTCAATATTGAGGCCGATCGTGAGCTCTTCGGTTTCGTTGATCAGGCTCTTGATCTGGGCCATCTGCATGTCAAAGTTCTGCTTCTGCAGCTCGGCCAGGTCCTCGTCGCCGATGTTCTCCATCTGCTCCATGTAGCCGCTCTCGATCCCTTCGATCACCGTCTGGCGAAGTCCTTCCGGAATCCGCTGGACGAAGAGCCGGGCACCGACATTGAAATCGGGTGAGACGCTGGCGAGTGTTTCGGCTGGATTGGCGGGAGCCATGCCGAGCATGTCCTCGTCGTCCGTGACCAGCGCATACCCGGCCGACTCGCGGACGTAGATCGTTTCGTCATCGGGCGTGGTGATTTCGATGTTGTCGCCATTCTCTTCGAAATCAACTCCGAAATTCGAAATTGTGTCGAGAACTCCGTCGAGGTCGGAAACCGGAATAAACGCCAGCCATTTCGGCTCGGGGCTTTCCTCGCTGAACCAGAGCATCGCGCCCATGGGACGCTTGCGGTCGAGGCCTGCGAGCATTTGCGACGACTGGCCCTCGACAATGCCGTACATGCCGCCCTGGCCTGCGGCGTTCATGATGTACTTGATGTCCTTCATCTGGCTGTCCAGATTGCCCAGCGCGACCACGACCGCGGGATCGCTGGCGTCCTGGGCGTGCACTACCTGGGCCGGCGCGGTCAGCAGCCCGACCAGGGCCAGGCCCAGACAACATGTCTGAAAAATCTGTTTCACTTGAGTTCTCCCGAAGAGGTTCCTGGATTCAATTCAACTGATATGAGAGCCTGTCCGAAAAGGGGTCTGACCCTCTACCAAATCTGGCTCTGAAGTGGCATGGTCTGGTTTTTCGTCACGTTTTCGAATCGGCAATGCAACTTGACAAAGGGTCAGACCCCTTTTCGGACAGGCTCTGAGTCCGGGACGGTCTCCCGGCTGAAACACAAATGTCTCGCGGCTGGGGTGCCCGGCGATCGGCTCGTCCTGCCCACCGCGACGCGAGTCCTCGCGTCGTACGATCCACCAACCAACAACCCCGGCCAGCAATACTCGCCAGCAATACTCCCCGTGCTGCTGGCTGGTTTCAACGCCCAATGGCCGGCAGCGGACGCCCCGCCGCAATCGGGGCCTCCGGAACGCGAGGTCGAAACCAGGTGGAAGCCTGAACTTTAACGCCTGGCACTGGTCCAATCCCGGGCGGTTTGAGCCGATCAACGCTCCCGATAAACGATCCGGCCCTTGGTCAGGTCGTAGGGAGACAGCTCCACGCGGACCTTGTCTCCGGGGACAATGCGAATGAAGTTCTTTCTCATTTTGCCGGCCACATGGGCCAGGACTTCGGAGCCCGTCTCCAGCTCGACGCGAAACCGCGTGTTGGCGAGGGCCTGAACGACTGTCCCGGAAACTTCGAACGCTTCGTCTTTGGGCATGCACACTCCACGACTTGAACGGACTTCGCCAGGTCCGGACCGATTGCCGGCGGCGAGTTGGCGATTTTACCGGTTTGAGCGGCGTTTCGTCCAGCGGCGGGTGCCAGAAATGGCAGCGAGGATTGGGAGGACGGCAAACCGACAAAGCGGGAGCTTTGTCGCCACGCCGGAGGGGCAGGCAGCGGTTCAGAACGGAGCCACAATGGGAAGTATGGGAATTGAGGCCGAAACGCCGCAGGCAACGCCCGGCCGGACATTGACGCTGGCCGATGCGGTCGCGATTGTCGTTGGAACCATTATCGGGGCGGGGATTTTTGAGTCGGCACCCCGGGTCGCGGCGGAAACCGGTGGCGCGGGACAATTGATGGCCATCTGGGCAGCTGGCGGCCTGTTGTCGCTCGCAGGGGCCCTTTGTTTCGCCGAAATGGCGGGGCGTTTTCGCGATCAGGTCGGGGGAGACTGGGCTTTCCTGCGCGGTGCGTTTGGCAAACGCCTGGCGTTCCTTTTTGCCTGGGCCGCGTTCTGGATCGTCCGGCCGGGCAACATCGCGGCGATGAGCCTGACCTTTGCCCGCTACGCTGGGGCCATGACGGGCCGGTCAGACTTGCAAGCCGGTCTGGGTGCCATGCTTTGCGCGGTGACCTGCGTGTTACTGCTGACGGTCGTCAACCTCGGCGGCTTGCGGACGGGAACCGGCCTCTTGCGCTGGCTGACAACGATCAAGGTGATCGGTATCGCGGCGATTGCCCTGGCTGGTCTGGCTGGCCCGGCTTTCATTCCTTCCAGCTCTCCGGAACTGGACAGTGCAGGGGCTGTGGCAACAGCCAATGGCGAAACGGCAAACCCGGACGCGGCAGAATCCGGCCGTCCGTCGTCGCTGGCGGACGCTGGTGCAGTCGACTGGTCGGCCCTCGGACTGGCGCTGGTTTTCGTCATGTACGCCTATGGCGGCTGGAACGACGTGGCGTTTGTTTCGGCTGAAATTCGCCGCCCGGAGGTCAACGTATTCAGGTCGCTGGTGATTGGCACCCTGGCCGTGACCGTACTTTATGTCTTGCTGAACGCTGCTTTTTTGCGAACCCTGGGGATCACCGGAATGACCGGTGCCGATGCAGTGGCGACGTCGACGGTGGCCGCGCGACTGCCGGCGGGCGGCCAGGCCGGCTGGTGGGCCCGTCAGCTGACTGGCCTGCTGGTCTGCGTTTCCTGTCTGAGCGCGATCAACGCGATGTTGATCACCAGCCCACGGATTCTCTTCGCCGCGGTCACCGACTGGCCGCGTCAGGCGAAGTGGCTGGGTGGCGGGTTGCCGGTCAGTGTCGGCCCTGGTCGCCCAGCCGGCGTCGCAGCCGCAACCAGCCGGCTGATGTCAGGTTGCCTGGTCGCCACAGCGATCGTGACATCCATGCTGCTGTTGCTCGCCGCGGTCGAGGAAGATGTGTTCGCCGCCGTGGTACTGGTCAGCGCGCCGTTCTTCTGGTTTTTTCTCGGCCTGGTTCCGGTCGCCCTTGTCTGGTTGAGGCTGCGGGATGGACGACCAGCCGGCTACGCCGTGCCGCTCTTCCCGCTGCAGCCGCTCATGCTCACCACCGCATGCGGATGGATGACCTGGTCGGCGATCAGTTACGCGATCAGCCAGAGGCTCTGGCTGCCGATGGGTGGCGTGCTGATTCTGATGCTGGCGGGCGTGGCAATTGCCTTTGCCCGACGCCGCTGGTAAACGAGTTTGTCGGCGGTTGGAAGAACGGCCATCGAGAGCTTCCCCATCGTAACCTGCCGCGTAAGCAAGGCACGAAGACTGATCTCCTCGCTCACGCTTCGGGTTACGGAAGACTTTCATCCACTGCTCGTCCTAGCTGGCGGCAAGTCGCTCGACGAGCAGCTCCAGCAGCCGCCCGGCGCGTTCGCGCGAAATCGCGTTGGCGTCAACCTGCATGGTGATCCGCAGGGCACTGCGGTACTGGTGGGCGGCGAAGGCGACTGGCATGCCATGTTTGATCGGGGCAAGGAGGTCCAGGGTGTCCAGCCGCAGGCTGCCCACCACCAGCCGGCCATCGTCATTTTCGAGCCGGGTCCCGAGCAGCGGTTTGCCCAGATTGGTCAAGAGCGCCGTCGCCCGCTGCTTTTGCCAGCGCGCGGAATGCCGCAGCCAACCCCCGCTGATCCCGATGCAGCGGATAGCGAGCAGGAACAGCCGGTCAAGCTGCCAGCCGCGAATGACGCCCAGCTCGCGAGCAACTCCCTGCATCAGCCTCGCGCGCGGATCGAAATCGCGCGCCCGCCGGTCGAGCTGCACCAGCGTCGTGCGGTTGGCGGCCGGCAGCGCGGCGTCGGCTTTGGACCGGAGGCTGATCGGCACGATGATTCGCAGCCAGTCGCGTTCACGACCGGGGACGGTTTCCTGCCGAAACCCGGCCAGCGCTTCAAACAGGCAGCCCGTGAGCCAGTCATTGAGCGACACGCCGGCCGCTTTCGCCTTCGCCCGAAGTTCACGCAGCATTTCGGGGCCGACAGCGGCTGATACGAGAAGCGGCCCGGGATCAGCTGGAGAGCGTTGGGCCGAAAGCGCAATTCCCGCCTCGCCCGGCACAAGACGGGCAAAACCGCGCAAAACGAATTTGGTGGCGCCGAACAGCGCGACCGGCTGCTTCCAGGCGTGTCGCCACCAGGACCAGCGCAACAGTCCCAGTTCGTTCCGCCGTGCGAGCAGGCTGGCGTCGAGCGGTCCAAGCCGGTCGTCGGGCGGCCGCCCGCGCGACAGGTTGTCGTAAACCACCAGCCAGTCGCGCACGCCCTGCAGGGCTCCCAGCCCGTCCGCCAGGGCGTGGTGGACGAAGAAGCTGACCTGACTGGAATGGCCATCGGTCCAGGCGGCGAACTGCGTCGCGCGGCCCGATCGCGGATCGGGAAGCGGCGGGCATCGCCAGTCGTCCGCCCGTCCGCCGCGCGCCATTTCCAGCGGCGAATCGACGGCTCGCTCGACCCAGGTCCAGGCAGGCCCGCTGCAATCGACACCGCAACCTCCGCGGACATGCCGCTGAAGCACATGTTCCAGCGCTGCTCGCCCAATCGACTCATCGATTGTCCCGCTGAACTGGAGCCGCGCGCCGATCCAGTTGGGCCAAGCCGGCCAGTCGTCCAGCAGATGGAACCGCTCGATGCTGTTGAGCCGCATCGGCAAGTGACTGGCCGGGCTGTTTTCTCCGGCTGCCACTTTCTTCTCCGCCCGCTTTCCGGCCACGGATTACTGTTCCGCCGGCTGGTCGTCGACGGGCCGCATCGACACGCCGTCGCTCGCCCGCAGTTCGACGACGTAAGTCTTTCCGGCCTCCACCAGGATGTAGTCCACCTGCCCGTGGGCGGCGCGGATGCCGAGTGCCTTCTGCCGGTCGACGCTGTTGGCCACGCTCCAGAAGTCGTACCAGATTTTTTTCTCGAAATCGGTCACCGGCGACTGGTTGTAAGCGACCGGGACAGGTGCCCCGGCCTCCACATCGAGTGCCTGGCCGTTGGCGGGCCCGTCGAGATCACCCCAGATGCCCTTGAAGACGCAGAGGGTCGCGTTTCGCAACAGGTCGGCGTCTTCGATGTACTGGTCCTCGAACTTGGCCAGCCAGCAGTCGACATAAAGCCGCTCGCCGGCAAGGCGGAATGGCCGGGGCGATCCGATCGGCTTGCCGTCGCGGTCGAACTCGATGAACTCGACAGCCATCCAGGGCTGGCCATTCTCGCCGCGGCCCGTTTCCTTGACCGTGACATGGGCCAGCCGCCGGTCGAGCTTGATCAGCTTGAGCGAAGTCTGCAGCCGCTCGTTGAGCCGGGTCAGCTCGGCCAGCCGTTCGGTCTGCTCCTTGACAGTCGCCTGAAGTTCCTGGTTTTGCAGGTTGACTTTCTCCAGCTGGGCCAGAGCTTCCTTGGCCTGCCCGGCCGGGACGACGAACTGGTGATAGCCAAGGTAGCCGGCATAGCCGATCACGCCGACGCCGGCGAGCACCAGCAGCGTGCGGACCACGCTGTTGACCGCCTTGATCCCCTCGATGGTCCCCGCCATGAGTCTGACTCCAGCCCGATAATCCAATGTCGTTGAGTAGCTCGCGGGCATTGTAAACCGGCGACCGGACATCCTGCACGGGCAATTTGACAAGGCTCAGGCTCCCAGCCTGTCATTCGCCATGGCTCTTTCAATGGCCAACCGATTCTTCCGGGCAGAAGCCTGTCCCGCGTGGAATTCGGCAAATGACGCTCCGCAAGCCCTCCTCAGGAGGATTCCTGATTTCTGAAGTCTTGACGTCTGAAATCTGAAATCTGAGATTTGAGATTTGAGATTCCACTGCCTTCGACAGGCTGGAAGCCTATCCCACGAGCAGTGCCCGAACTGCTTTGGCCGGATCGCCCTGCCGCATCAGCGATTCACCGACCAGCATCGCGTCGATCCCGGCTGCTTCGAGTTGAAGCACCTCATTCCGCGTCGCGATCCCGCTTTCCGCAACCAGCGGCACGTCGCGCGGTACCCGTTGACGCATCCGGATTGAATGCTGAAGGTCGACCGTGAAACTGTTCAGGTCCCGGTTGTTGACGCCGACGAGCCGCGGCCCGCAAGCCAGCACGCGGTCGACGTGGGCCGGATCGTAAAGCTCGACAAGCGCCGTCATGCCCAGGTCGTTGATGGCGGCATGCAGTCTTTGCAACTCATCTCCGGCCAGGCATTCGGCGATCAGCAGCACACCATCGGCACCGGCGGCCCTGGCTTCGAGCACCTGGTACTCGTCGAGAATGAAGTCTTTTCGCAGGAGGGGCAGTCGGCAGGCGGCGCGGATCGCGGACAGGAAACCGAGCTGGCCGCCAAAGAACCGTTCGTCGGTCAGCACGCTGACGCAGTGGGCACCACCGGCCTCATAAGCCCGCGCGATGGCAACCGGGTCGAAGTCGGCCCGAATCGTGCCGGCCGAAGGGCTGGCCCGTTTGACTTCGGCGATCAGGCCGATCCGTCCGGGCTGGATGAGAGTTGCCACAAAGTCGCGAACCGGCGGTGCGTCGACTAGCCGGGCCCGCAAATCAGCGACGGGTAGCGCTGCTTTCGCCGCTGCGATTTCATCGCGCTTGTGCCGGACGATCTGTTCGAGAATGCCGCCCATGATCTGACTTAAAGGGGTCGGAAGTCGTTTCCGTTCACGCTGTGCTACACACTTCGCGGTCATGACTGAGATATCTTGGCGAGCGGCAGGGCGTCAGCCCTCCGTGTCCAGCCCAAAACACGGAGGGCTGACGCCCTGCCGCTCGCCAAAATATCTCAGTCATGACCGCGAAGTGTGTAGCACAGCGTGAACGGAAACGACTTCCGACCCCTTTAAGTCAGATCAT
>JANOFL010000011.1:0-4548 GCA_031405895.1 Planctomycetota bacterium | reverse complement strand
CTTGCGAAAGACAATGGCATCATCACGCAGATGGGCAATCAAGGCAGCGCCGAGGATGGTTTGCGCCGCGCGGTGGAGATTGTGCAGGCGGGTTTGCTCGGGCAGGTGCGCGAAGTTCACGTCTGGAGCAATCGCCCCATCTGGCCGCAGGGCATGGATCGCCCGGCGGGCAGCGATCCGATCCCGGCGACGTTGAACTGGGATTCGTGGCTCGGCCCGGCAAAGCTGCCAGGACTTGACGCCTGCAGGCTGGCGTAAAGTGGTCGGGCTCCAAACAGTGCTGCCGCACTCACCAAATGCAGCAGAAAGGCCACGAACAGGACGAAACGGTAACCCAGCTTCTCCGTGATGATCCCGCCAAAAAAAATCATCACTCCAAAACCGAGGAATCCGGCACCCATGATCCGGCCAAAGTCTTCCGCCCCAATGTTGAAGGCTCCTTCCCACGGACCTGCCATCGCGGCGCGAGTCGCAAAACCCACGCCGGAAGCCACCAGCGTGAGAAAACTTGCCAGCATCAGGCGGCCGC
Organism: Planctomycetota bacterium; assembly: GCA_031405895.1. GTDB lineage: Bacteria > Planctomycetota > Planctomycetia > Pirellulales > Pirellulaceae > BJ22. Next base: position 4,019 of record JANOFL010000011.1, on the reverse strand, counting down.
GATTGACGGGCTCGACAGGCGCGGTAGACATGGGGGTTCCTTCGGATTCAGGGATCAGGTGGCCAGCACGCCGGCTTTCCAGGTGGAAGTGCTGGTGGCGATACGATAGCCCAAACTCGCGCAGGCTGCTATCAACCCACGCCAGCTAACAAGCCGGTCTTGCCCGAGCTTCGAGGAGAACGCGGCTGACCAACGAGGCAGGCGTCGGGTGGTTGCATTTCGCACTTTGCCATTGTTGAACTCTGGATTGTGGTTTCGGCGGGATTGTGTGACGTGGGAGGTGCCGCCGCGATGCTACCCGATGTGCGGCCGCCCCCTCCCCAGCCCTCCCCACACCGCTCAAAGCAGCGGCGGGGGAGGGGGCCGGAAAAGAGAATCTGGCGAGGCCGCCCGTTGTTCAAGAGAATCCTGCAATCCGCGAAATGCACCCGCGTTGGGTCACCACGGTGATTCTGGCTGTTGCCGGGGCCGGCTTTTTTCTATCTTCCCGGCCCTTCCGCGCCGGATGGCTCCGCGCGCGCCATTACCCTGACCCGACCCGCGCTGTGACGATCCTCTACTCCCATGCACCACGCTGGACCCCAGCACCGCGCACGGCGGTCGGCCGGTGGCGCTGGAGCCTGGCCGGCTTGCTCGCCCTGGCCGGATTGGCACTTGCCGGACTAACCCTCTTTCAGGGGCGAATTGGGCGGCAATTGGCCCGCACAGCAGAGGGTTTGGTCAACGCGCGGCTGGCGGAGAGCGGCTGGTCCGTCAGCTTCGACCAGTTCCAGGTCGTGGACACGGGTACTCTGCGGATCGGAACAGTCAGGCTCCATGCCGGATCGTCCAGCCAGCCACCAGTCTGCGAGGCAGGTCCGATTCTGGTCCGAAAAAACGGTGTGGCCGCGCTGCTCGAAATGAACTGGCACCCGGACGAGTTGGTCCTCGAGGGGACCGAGTTCCGGATCGACTGCGGGCGGTCCACGCCAGCCCAGTGGTCAAGCCTGCTGGAGTGTCTCAAACGGAACTGTAACCACCAGCGTCCGCCGGCGATTGGAGGGCAGGGGTGCCGGGTCGTGATCTTCGACAGCCATCATCCGGACAGCGTCCCCTGGTTGTTACGTGATGTGACGGTGGCCGCCGACAACAGCCAGGCCGCCGGACAACGTCCGTCAAGCCGCATTGCACTTTCGGGCCGCGGCAATCAGCTGGAGGGACTGGAGGCCGAAATCGAAATCGGCCCGCTGGGAGAGATTGTACATTGTCTGGCCCGGGCAACCGGTTTTCGGATCGCGGCACATGACCTGGACTGGCTGCCACAGGAATGGCGGAGCAGGCTCGGCTCGGTCAGCCAGTTTCAGGCGCGGGCCGATTTGCGGGCCGATTTCGTCGTTCCAAAAACGGCGGGTGCGGCACCCGGCTGGACGGTTTCGGGCCACGTCAGCGATCTCGACCTGGCAGCAACCGGTTGCCCGCTACCCGTCGCAGACGCCCGTTGCGAGTTTCTCCTGAAATCCGGCCGGCTTTCGGTCAGTCAGGTCGTGGCTGGAGTTGGTAGCGCAACATTGACGGGTAGCGGCCAGTTGCTGGTCGCCGGACTGGGCAAGGGCGGCGACATCTTCGCGCAACCCTGGGCCGTCCGCGGCCGTCTGACCGGATTGCAGGCCGACGCGATCGCGCCCGGATCTTTGCCGGAAGAGGCCCGCCGCTGGTTCGCACAGCTCGCGCCAAGCGGATCGGGCGACTTCGATTTTGATCTGGACTGGGATGGCCGGGCGCTGAACCGGCGAATCGTGGCCCAAGTCCAGGACATGTCGTTTACCTGGCACCGCTTTCCCTGGACCATCCAGCGGTGTGTCGGCAACGCGAGCTGGATCGGCGACGAGTTCCGCTTTGCCCTGCAGTCACTCGACAATGGCCAGATCGTGGACCTCAGCGGCTGGGTCCGGCAGCCGGGCCCGGACGCGATATGGCGAGTTGAGTTTGGCTGCCCGGGCGATCTGCCGGTTGACGAAAAGCTGTTGCAGGCGATCGATCTTTATCCGCAGGTCGCCGGGCAGATTCGCGACCTGCGACTGCGTGGGACTTTTGGCGTGCGCGGCTCGTTCTGCCGGGAGAACACCAGTGCTGCTCCGCTGCTGACCTACGCGATTGACTTGAAGCACTGTCAGGTCCGCCCGGCACGATTTGACTATCCGGTTCGGGAGATCACCGGGCAGATTCAGGTCGCGGGCCGACGATTCGATTTGCAACAGGTCAACGGCAAGTGTGGTGGCGCGCCGCTGCGGGTTTCAGGCGGCTGGAATCCGGACATGGGCCTGTCACTTCAGCTGATTGCCAATGACCTGCCACTCGATGCGACGCTGCGCAGCGCATTGCCGCCGCAATCGGCCAGGGTCTGGGACCAGTTGCGTCCGGCGGGCAATGCCCGACTGGTTCACGTGGATCTGACAGTCCCTCCCCAGGCCGGCGTTGAGCCGGTAGTCCATGTGGAAGCCGATCTCGAAGCCCCCGGCGCAGGTGACGATCAGGGCGTGAGCCTGCTTCCCGAAGCATTTCCATGGCGGATAACGCGGGTCGGGGCCAAGGTCAGGATTGGACCGGGGCGGTTCGAGGCGCTTGATTTCCGGGCCAGCCACGGCGAGGCGTGGATTAGTGCCAGCCTGCGAGGCGAGTACTCGGCGGGTGGCTGGGAAATGCGGATGAGCGACCTCGCGGGAGGCAACCTTGAATTCGACGATGAACTGTTGAAAGCCTTGCCGCCGGGTCTGGGGCAGAGCCTGCGGCAAATCCAGGTCCGCGGCAAAGCTGCCCTCGGCGGCAGCCTTGCCTTTCGCTTCAACGGCACCGCATCGCCCTCAGGAGTGGGGGGTGAATCGCCCGTGGCGCTGGTCAGCTATCCAGCGTCGAACGGCAGGTCATCAGCTACGAACCGGGCCGCTGCGCTCTCAGGAATTGACGCTGCGTGGAACCTCAAGTTTGACTTTCAGGATGCCTCTGCCAGTCCGGGATTGCCGCTGGAACATGTCTCTGGAACGATTCGCCTGGCGGGTAGCCAAGTGGGAGGCGAAACCGGTTGCCGGGGTCTTTTCGTGCTGGACGCAGCGAGCGTCCATGGTGCCTGGATTACCGAACTTCAAGGGCCAATCTCTCTCGACAGTCACCAGGTCGCGATCGGCATGTTCGCCGGTGCCCCATCCGACGGTGGCCCAGCCCGTCCGGCACTTGGAAAAATCTGTGCTGGCGAAATCTCGCTCGACGCACACTACTGGGATGAAGCCGGCGGCCAGTTCTTCGCCCAGGCCAGTCTGGCCGGCGCCGACCTGCGGAAGGCCGGCGGATGTCTGTCGCGGGAGATCAGGGAATCAGCCGGCTACCTGGCCGGTCAATTGCGGTGTAGCGGAAAACCCGGCGACGAGAGCTCACTGACGGGCGACGGTACGCTGCAACTGACAGAGGCCAGGCTTTACGAACTGCCCGTCATGGTCCCTGTTTTGCAGGCGTTGCGGCGAAGCAAGGCCGACCGGGCGGCGTTCGATACGGCCCACATTGACTTCGCGCTCCGTGGCGACCAGATCGACCTCAACCGGATTGAACTGAATGGCGACGCGATAAGCCTGATCGGCGACGGACGGATGGACTGGCATCGCAAGATCAACCTCGACTTCTACACGGTCATGGGCCGCAACCAGCTCTACTTACCACTTTTGAGCGAACTCTATCGGGCCAGCAGCCAGCAGATCATGTGGCTCTCGGTCGACGGGACGCTGGACCGGCCCGAACTCAGCCAGCAGATTTTGCCCGGCCTCAACGAAGGACTCCAGAAGCTGCTGGCGACGGAAAAGGCGGAGTGAGTGAGGGCAAATGTGGCAGAAACACATTTGCTGTTGGCGGTTGCCAGTGTCGGGGTTTGGGCCGCGGCAATGCGCCCACGGGCCCCCCCTTTGCGGCGCGGCAGCGGGCCCACGGAGTGGCCCGGGGGCCCGCAACCGCGGGGGGTGCCCCCCGGGGGGGGGGGGGGGGGGGTGGGGCGGGGG
>JANOFL010000003.1:0-6800 GCA_031405895.1 Planctomycetota bacterium | reverse complement strand
CCTGCGACCAGGACCGCCCAGCTGCCGGCGACGGTCGTGGCGGCAAGCCACGCATAGCGGGCCCACGCTTCGATCCCGGGATCGAACAGGCTGCCGCCCGCCGCCAGACAGAGCAGCCCGGTCACGGCACAACAGACCGCTGCGACGAGCAGCGAGCCGAGCAGGTCGACCAGGCGGTCGGAAACCGGCCGGCCGGCCAGTCGTTCGCGCAACGATGCCTCGGACCGGGCATGCAGGACCATGACCGACTTTTCGGCCGGAGTCACTTCATGGTCGGCCTTGAACATCCAGGAACGGATCGCAAAGTAAACGAGATAGACGAGGCCGAGGACAACGGCGAGGGGCAACATCCATGCCGAATTGATCGCCAGGGCGAGAATGGCTCCGGCCGCGATCAGGAACTTGATTGGCGTCGCGAGCGGCGCGTGCTGGAACCAGTGCATGACGCCGCTGGCACTGTTTCGCACGGCGCGCGCGAGCGGCTCTTCATTCCTGCTTCGGGCAACCGCGGCACCGCCCTCCGCCGGCCAGGCCCGGGTCGCGGACAAATCGCCCGGCCAGCCTGGTGCCGGCGCGCCCAGATGTGGTCCCCTGCTTGCGCTGCGGGCTGGTATCTGGGCGTAGACGATTCCGCCCGGTCCCGCCGCGAAGGCTTCATCATCGTCCCCGATGTAGAAGATTTCGGCGGGCGGCGCGGTGCCGCCCCGCGACTGGACGACTTCGGCGACGGGCAGCAGGCCGGTCGGCAAATCGCTGCCGCTGGACGAGGGTGCCGGGGCCAGCGGCGCGAATCCGCCGTTGGCTGAGAGCTGCGACTCTTCCCACGGCAGGGCCCGCAGCAGTTCGCGGACGTTGGCGTATCGGGCTTCGGGGTCCTTGGCGAGGGCCGTCTCGATGACTTCCCGATAGGCGGCCGGGACGCGGACCAGGCTCGGGCTCGCCGTCAGGTGCTTCATGATGATTTCCTGCGAGCTTTCGCCATCGAACGGCAGCTCGCCGGTCAGCATCTCGAAGAGGATGATCCCGAGGGCATAGATGTCGATCCCCTTGCCGTAAATCCCCCGCCCAATTTCGGGTGCCATGTAGTGGAAGGTGCCCACGCTCTCGGTGTGGCCGCTGCCCTGGCTGCAAGAGATGAACTTGCTCAGCCCATAGTCGCCGATCTTCACGATCTGCTCGTCGGCGTCGTAAAAGATGTTGCCGGGCTTGAGGTCGCGGTGGACGATGCCGTGGTCATGCAGGTAATTCACACCGGCACAGATCGAAAGGAACCAGCGGCGAAGGTCGGCGTCGAGCAACCCCGAACGGTGCTGCTGGAGCACGTCGCGCAGGTTGTGGCCCGGGACGTACTCCATCACGACCCACGATTCGCCCTGATCGCCGGTCCGGATGTCCCAGAGGGCGATCAGGTTGACGTGTTTGAGGTTCAGGCACTGGCGGACGCCGCGCAGCTCGATATCGAGGTTGCGCTGGATCCGCTTGAGGGCGACTTCCTTGCCGGCATCACTGATCGCGAAGTAGACCTCGCCGAAACCACCGATGCCGATCCCGCGTTTAATCGTGTAGCCGTCCAGCGGCCGCTCGCCACTGGCGTGCATGTAGCGCAGTTGCCGCCGGGATGCCGGGGCCGGCCCGGTCGGTGCCCCGGTCGGCAACTCGTCTGCTCGTTGTCCCGATTGCTGGGCCATGTTGTCCGCCGCGCCGCGCCATCCCATTTACCGCACTCCCCAACAGCCATTTTAGCCGAAACGCCCGGTCGGCCAGGCCTCAAAAACCAGCCCACGAGCCGGTCTTTCCTCAATTGCCCGCCAACTGCCCGGTTTGCCGCGCCGGCAGCTCCTGGTCGTCCGCCAGCCATTCCAGCGAAAGCGACAGGTCGCCGGCCGACAGAGCCGTTCCAGATCCAGGCCGCGGATGGCCGGAGTCGCCGCCGCCTTTGACCGCGAATCCGTTCTCGCAACGGAGGACCAGTTCCTCGCCGTCCACCAGCAACTCGACACCTGATCGCCGCCCGCCGCAACGGATGTCGGCACTTGCCTGCGGGCCAATCAGCAAGGAACGGCCAAGCCAGACAATCGCCTGCGCCGCCGGAACCGTACGATGGCCCGAGACGACTCGCAGCACGGCCGTTTCCGATTCGGGCCGCCGGCAAACGCAGTCGATCCGCACCGAATCGTTGACATACAGCTCACAGCCACCCGGCGCATCCAGCCGGACCGGCTCGCCTGCGGCCACCTCGCGCGGCGCGGAATCGCCGGATTCAAACCGCCACGACTGGCTGTTGATCGCGGTCAACCCGCCGGTCGAATCGCGCTGGAGCCGCAGTTGCCGGCGTTCGATGTCAGCCAGCAGCGGAATCTGGATGCGGCTCAGCGGGACATAGCGGCCGAGCCAGAGTTCGGGGGCAAGACAAACCAGGTAGTGGCCAACGCCATCGATCCAGAGCAACAGCCGCTGGGCGACTGCCGTGCCTTCGCAGTTTCTCAGCGAGAGTCGCACGGTGGTCGCCAGCACTGCGGGCTGAGCCGGTTTGCGGTCGCTGGCGGTTTCGTTCAGCAGGTCGGCGCGGGTTTCGTCTGGGGCCTTGCGCTCGAAGTGGCGGTCGAGCCAGCGGGCCCGGCTTCCTGGCCAGGTGATCTCCGGGTACTCGATCTGCAACTGGCGGTAGAGCCGCGCGGCCAGCCCGGTCCGGCCGGCCTGCATCACTTCTTCGGCGCGGCGACAGGCTGTGGCGCAGGACAGCAGCCGCGCCGCGGCCGGATTTTCCAGGTCGCGCCGCGCGAGTTCCCCCACCTGGTCAATGACCGAATCAATGTTGCCCTTCGTCAGCGCGGTCGTGGCCTCGGCCACGGCCTGCTCCACCAGCCGTTCGCGGGTCGAGAGAACTTCGGGCATCAACCAGCGGCTGGCAATCCGGCGGGCGTCATCGACGGCGTCCAGCGCCGCAGAAAGGTTGAACTGCTGCTGGTGCCACGCCGCCCGGCCGAGCAGGCTGGATACCAGCCAGCGGGCCAGCAACCGGCCGCACCAGGTCTTGAGGAGTCCGCTTTGGCCCAGCCGCACGGCCGCCTCGTGCAGATGTCCTGCGCGAGTCAATTCCACGAGCGGCCAGAATCCGGCGGCGGATGAATGGTCGGCAGGAATCGCTGTCGCAGGTGCCATTACGGGAATCCAGGAAAAACGACGGACAGTTCAGACAGGTCCGACACGTCCGACTCTTCAAGAAAACGGCCCGGTCGCGCCGTGGGGCGGACCGGGCCGGGAGGTGGTTCGGACGGCAGGGGTTCCAGGCCCTTGCGTGACCCGGCACTGCGTCGCGGTTACTTCACGCTGACAACCGAGTTGTCCGTGCTGGCCGCCTTGTTGAACCAGGCGTCGATCTGTTCGACGATGTCACCCTGCGCTTCGCCCGACAGGCTGTCGGTCGAGACCGGGATTTCACCGAGGTACTTCGGCGCCAGTTCCAGCATCTCTTCTTCCGCGTCAATGTGGCAGCTGATTTCGTCGATCAGCTGGCGGGTCCGGGCGATCTGGCTGTCGTCGAGGTTGATCGAGCTCGCCGAGCGGGCGACCTGGACCATCCGTTCACGGGCATCCAGATTCTCAACCTGGATTTCCAGTTCACGTTCCTGTGCCTGGGCCTGCTCCAGACGGGTCATCGCCGTCGCGAGGGCGTTCTGCCGCAGTTCGAGAATCTGGGCAGTCTTGTCGTGGGTCTGCTCGGCGGTCTGGTAAATCGAGAAGCGGTGCCGGAGGTCTTCTTCGACACGGGTCGAAGTATAGGACTTGCCATTGGTCGCGACGTAGACTTCTTCATCGCCGGAGAGATGGTCGCGGAGGGCCATCATTTCATTGCGCTTCTTTTCGAGCGCTGCGGTCTGGGTTTCCAGCTCGCGGTCGAGCCGCTTGATGTCGGCTTTCTCGCGGGCGATCTTCCAGACCATGTCGCGGATTTCCGGAGTGATCCGTTCCAGCTGCTGCCGGGCGGCGTCAATCTGGAAGCTGATCGGGACGCTCTGCTGCGCCGACGAGCGCATCTTGTTCCAGGCGGTATGGGCATAAGGGACGAGCCGGTTACCGAAAACCAGGCCACCCACCAGCAGCACTCCCAGACCGACCAGTGCCAGCTTTTTGAACATGTACTTGCTCCTCCAAAGGGAAAGTTCACCAGGCGGTCGTCTGAAAAAACCGATCGCACGGGGGTGTTTTCGCCGCCAGGCAGGGCTTCTTGGCACTTTGGCCGGCAAAATCGGCAGAAAATTGTGGTTCGGGCGACGGGTAAAGGTCACGAGCGGGGATCCAGCCCAGGATCACTGGCCGGCCCGCCATTTTCGCCAGAAAGCCCCACAATCTGGCAAGAGAGCCCCGGCCGATCTGCTTTCAGGATGGCAACGAATTGCGAAAGCGAAAGCTTCCCGGCTGGATGTTGGCCAGCCGCCCGCCAAGAATCGCCTCGAACCCGCTGAGCGTGTCCGCGACCGGGATGAAGGCGGCCTTCAAACCAGTGTAAGGCTCCGCGACGAAGTAGGGCTGGCTGAGGTAACAGAGCAGCTGGACCGCGGCCCGCCCGCCGGGGTCGGTGTTGAAGAACCAGGTTTCATCATTGATCGCCCCCTCGCGCAGGTTTTCGATCACCTCACTGACCGCGAAGCGAACCTCATCGGCCGTTTTGCGGTGGCGGTCGCCCAGCCCACGGTCGGAGGATGCTGACGAAACCGTCATCCGGGTGTCGAGCGCCGGAAAAATGGCCTCCGCCGCGATCGCGCGCGAACAGGTCAACGTCACGTCAAACGGCCCTGGCAGCCGTTCTTCACAAGCGACCAGCGCGGTCAAAGCCCCGGCATCCGTCTTGGAACGCTCGAACCGGACGGCCTGCCTGAATCCGTGTACGAATCGCGGGCTGGTGGCGACCGCCATGACCGCGTCGCGCGTCTGACCGGAACGGGCCGCGCGGTGACTGCTTAGGTCGCTGGACGTGACTTCGCGGACGAGGAAAACGGAAGTCAAGGCCGGCGATGCCTCCGCAAACTCGGCCAGCACCTTGTCGGCCTCCGGCAAGGTCGGATCCAGATAAACGATGGTGTGAAACGGCTTGGCCGGCAAAGTGGCCAGCCGCACCGCCAGCTCAGTTCCCAACAGCCGGACACCCGACTTCGGATCGCCCGTGATCAACACATCGCCCCCGGCCGGCAGTGGTGCCAGCAGGTCAATCGCCCGCAAGCCGGTTTCAATCAATTCGGGGGTCATGGTTAGACAGCTCCAGCGTCAGATACGTTTCCAGCCTGTCAGCCAGGAGAACGGTTGTTCGACGACGGCAACCGTGTCTCCGACGGACGACAGAACAATCCATGGTCCGCGCATTCATCGGGTCCGGTTGCCCGGCCGGCCGGATTGCTCGTTCTGTATTTTCGATACCAATTGCCACAATTCACCCAGCTGCCGTTCCGCATGGGGATATGTGTAAAAGCCGTCTGTCGAGGGGGACACTGAAGTCATGACATCGTGACGATCACATGTGCCCAGATTCAGTTGCCAATCAATGCGGACGCTTTTCCGCGGATGTTGACCGAGGTCGGACCATCCTGTCGGCCAACTCTCGTTCTGCCGCACGAACTCGGTGATCTCGCGAATAGCGTCGGCTGTTTCGTATTCAGGTCCAATACCTGACAAAAACCCAATGATTTCCGATGAAGTGTATCCAAGAATGCAACCGGCAAGCAAAGCCAAGAAGATGGCCAAGTTGCGTTTCTTTCCAGTCGGTGGCTGCAGGTCTGGCATCTGTTCCGGGACGACCCAACGCAAATTTAGCGACAGTTTTCAGCACTATCCCGCGGTCAAGCCGGGCGGGAAGCCAGGTTCCGGTTTTTCGTCGAGGACCGCCTCTTCGTCGACTACCAGCGGAAAGCCGAACCAGACCAGCAGCTGGCAATAGAGTTTGTAGAACACCGGCACCAGCACGAGGATCAGCGTGGTTCCGGTGAGCAACCCGAAGATCAGGCTGGCCGCCATCGGAATCAGCACCTGGGCCTGGAGGCTTTGCTCCAGCAAAATGGGCGCCAGCCCGGCGACAGTCGTCAGCGTCGTGAGGAAAATCGGCCGAAACCGCCGCTGCCCGGCCGACAGGATCGCCGCGTCGATCGACATGCCTTCGCGCAGCCGGAAGTTAATGAAATCGACCAGCACGATCGAGTCGTTGACAATCACGCCGGTCAGTGCGACGAGGCCGAAAAAGCTGAACAGCGTCAGCTGCAGGCCGAGCAGTGCATGGCCCAGCACCGCGCCGACGAGGCCGAAGGGAATGATCATCATGATGATCAGCGGCTGGCCGTAGGATTTGAACTCGAGCGTCAGGAGCACGAACATCGCCAGCAGCGCGATCACATAGCCGACGCCCATGCTGGCCAGCGAGTCCATCGTCTCGGCCTGTTCGCCTTCCCAGTCGACCGCAAGAACCGCGCCGTGTTTCTGGCGGAAATCGTCCAGCAGCTGGGGGATGAAGTCCGTCTTCATTTGGTTGATAATTTCGGTCGAGACGGCTTCCTGGACGTCGACGTCGGCCGTGATCGTGACGGCCCGTTTCTGGTTCAGGCGTTTGATGTCGGAAAAGGCCCGGCGATACTCCCAGGTCGCGACTTCGGAGAGTGGCCGTTCACGTCCCGCGCTGTCGCGGACGCGGACGTTCTCCAGACTCTGGAAGGAACGTCGTTCGCCGGCCGGGTAGCGGACCATCAGTTTGACTTCGTGCCGGCCCCGTTGCAGCCGCATGACTTCGTCACCGTAGTAGCCACTCCGGATCGTGC
>JANOFL010000393.1:0-13745 GCA_031405895.1 Planctomycetota bacterium | reverse complement strand
AAGTTGACATCGCTGTCGTCGGCTTCGTTCGTTGCATTCCAGCGAATCGCGACCTGTCCGGCTTGACGGAGCCTTGTCGCTGGAGTTTGAATCGGGCTCAACGAACGGAGCCCTGCTCCGCGACGGATGGCTTGGGCGAATTGCGAAGCACTCCTGAATGTTCGGGCATAGCTCGTTGGCATTGCGTTGCGTGAGGATTGGCGGGTGACGGTGGTGACGGGTCGGGCGGGCTGCTCAGAGCGCTTCTCCAGAAAAAAAATGGAGGGGCCGGATGTTGAACGAAATCCTTTTCGGGGCCGGGGGGCTGGCCCTCGGGCTGCTGCTGTTCTGGCTGTACGGGTACCTGCTCCGTCGCGATGCCCGCGCCCGGGCCGGATCGATCGTCGACCAGGCCACCAAAGACGCCGAAGCGATTGCCCGCGATGCCGGAATCCAGGCGCGGGAACTGCAGCTGAACGCCCAGGCAGCCATCGAGAAAAAGCGCAGTGAATCGCGCGATGAGGCCGCGCGCGAGGCCCAGACGCTCGACCGCCGCAAGGTCTTGCTCGACCAGCAGGCCGACGACCTCAAAAAGCAGGAGCTGATGGTTCAGGCGAACCAGAACAAGCTCAAAAGCCGGCTTGAGGCCGCCGCCCAGCGGGAACAGGACCTCCAGGAAGTCCTGACCCGCCAGCGCGACCAGTTGCACAAGATCACCGGGCTGAACAAGGACGAGGCGACGAAACGCCTGTTGCAGCTGCTCGAATCGGATCTTGCCGACGAGGTCGGGTCGCGACTGCTGGCCCATGAACAGCAGGTCCGCGAGCAGGCCGAACAGGTTTCGCGCGAAATCCTGCTGACCACAATGCAGCGGTTCTCAGCCGCCCACACGGCCGAGAACACGACCAGCACGATCGACATTCCCAGCGATGAAATGAAGGGCCGGATCATTGGCCGCGAAGGCCGCAACATCCGGGCCTTTGAAAAGGAAACCGGGGTCGACCTGATCATTGACGACACGCCCGGCGTGGTGATCGTCAGCGGCTTCGACCCGGTTCGCCGCGAAATCGCGCGGCAGGCCCTTGAGAAGCTGATTGCCGACGGCCGGATTCACCCTGCGCGGATCGAGGAACTGGTCAAGCAGACCCAGACCGAGATCGAATCGTTCATGAAGAAGACCGGGAACGAAGCGGTCCAGGAAGTTGGAGTCGGTGGGCTTCACCCGCGGCTGGTTGAACTGCTCGGCCGGCTGCATTTCCGCACGAGTTACAGCCAGAACGTGCTGCGACACAGCATCGAAGTCGCTTTTCTCTCGGGCATGATCGCCGAGATGGTTGGGCTGGACGGCGATCTGGCCCGCCGCTGCGGGCTGCTGCACGACATCGGCAAGGCGGCCGATCACGAAATGGAGGGCGGCCATCCGGCGATCGGGGCCGACATCCTCAAGCGACACAGCGAAGGCAAAGACGTGGTTCACGCGGCCCTCGGCCACCACGACCAGATCCTGATCGAGTATCCCTACACCGTGATCGTCGCGACGGCCGACGCGGCCAGCGCCTCGCGCCCCGGTGCCCGCCGCGAATCGCTGGAACGTTACGTCAAGCGGATGGAGGAACTGGAGGCAATCGCGCTGGAGTTCCCCGGCGTCCAGCAGGCCTTCGCCATCCAGGCTGGCCGCGAACTGCGGGTGCTGGCCAGCGCGAAGGACACTAACGACGAACGGGCGGCCAAGATCGCGCGCGATATCGCCAACGCCTTTGAGGAACGAATGACCTACCCCGGCGAAATCAAGGTCACGGTCATCCGCGAAAGCCGCTTCACCGAACTGGCGCGGTGAGGGGCGGAGAGGAAGAATGGGAATTTTGAATTCAGAAATCTGAGATTTGAGATTTGAGATTTGAGATTTGAGATTTGAGATTTGAGATTTGAGATTTGAGATTTGAACCCGCCCCATTCCTGTTGCCCATCGTTCCGCGCCAACAACTGCCAAGACCCGCAATAACCCGGATGGACTGACGTGCGAATTCTCTTCATCGGCGACATCGTGGGCCGGCAGGGCGTCGAGGTGGTGGAGAGCGTTCTGCCTCGCCTCCGCCGCGACCAGTCGATTGGCTTCGTGGTCGCCAATGGCGAGAACGCCGATGGCGGATCGGGCATCACGCCCCAGATCTTTCGCCGCCTGCTCGCCTGCGGAGTCGATTGCGTTACGCTCGGCGACCATATTTACAAGAAGAAGGAGATCATCGAGACGCTTGAATCCCACGAGCGGATCGTCAAGCCGGCCAACTACCCGCCGACCGCGCCAGGGCGGCCATCGACCGTGCTGACTTCGGCGACGGGCGTCAGCGTGGCCGTCTTCAGCCTGATGGGGCGGGTCTTCATGAAGCCGGCGGACTGCCCCTTCACAGCAATCGACCGGGAACTGGCTGCGATCCCGGAGTCCACGGTGGTGCGGGTCGTCGATTTCCACGCTGAAGCGACCAGCGACAAGCAGCTGATGGGCCGGTACCTCGACGGCCGGGTTTCCGCCGTGATGGGAACCCACACCCATGTGCCAACCGCGGACACGACCATCCTGCCGGGGGGAACGGCCTTTCAGTGCGATTTGGGGATGACCGGGCCACACTTCAGCATCCTCGGACGGGACATTGAAAGCGTCCTGATCGCGACCACAACTTTTCGGCCGGTCGCCTTTCCGGTAGCAAAAGGCGACGTCAAACTGAGCGGCGCGATCGTGGATGTCGACCCACGCACGGGGCGCGCTACGCGCATTGAACGGGTCTCCATCGACGAGCAGGCGGCCGGCCAGTACGACGAAGACGACGACCGCTAGCTTTGGCTGGCTGTTGGAGGGTGCAGTTTTTCTCGCGTGACGGAGCTGATTGCAATCCAGAAGCGCCGGACCTCGGAGTATTCAGCGACTGTCGCGGATCAGTCCGTGGTCCGTCGCTTTCCTGCGGAGAATTCCGCAATACGGGAACCGCACTCTCAAACTGGGGGTGCGATTCGCACGAGGGTGGATTGCCGTGTGGTTTGGATGGCCCGCGAAGATCAAGGAATGCCCGTTGCGCGGACGCCCCCTCCCCCCGCCCTCCCCACACCGCCCAAAGCGGCGGCGGGGGAGGGAGCCGGAAAAGAAGGGGTTTTGCTCCAGCGCTGGTTGTCGTGCGTGTTTGGCGCAATGAGCGAAACGCATTCTCAAGTTGAACCGATTCACGAATGGTCTTGTGGTTCGTCACCAATGCTTCTAGTTTCCCGCCACCAGAAACCGGGTTTTCGCGTTGCCGGACCGGTGTCGGGAGATGCCGGATCGGTCCGGTCATGGCCATGACGCGGTCGACAACAGGGCACGGTACCGGAACAGCTGGGTTGCCGGCGGGCGAGCGGCTTTCCGCGACAGTGCGGATTCTCGCGGCTTGCGGGGCAGCGATCCTCGGGGCCTTGTTGGCGGTTGCTGCATGTCTCAAGGCCGATCCGTCGGGATTGGGGACGCACCAACAGCTGGGATTGCCCCCCTGCACCTGGCTGATGTTGTGGGGAATTCCCTGTCCGACCTGCGGGATGACGACTTCCTGGTCGCGCTTGCTGCAGGGTGACATCGGGGGTTCGCTGCAGGCGAATCCGGCCGGGAGCCTGGTCGCCTTGATGGCAATCGTGCTTGCCACCGGGCTGGGCTGGTCGGCTTGGCGCGGCAGCTGGGTGTTGCTTGTGACGGCTGGCAAAGCCTGGACCGCGGCAGTGTTGGGGATGGCAACGGTGATGCTGGTCTTCTGGACTGGCCGGTTGTTGGGCTGGAACTGAACGGGAGCTGCGATGCGATACCGAAGTGCATGGATGCCGGCGGGCTGGGGCCTGGTCCTCCTGATGCTCGCGACCAGTTCCGGCTGTCTGGGGCTCGCCGCCCAGCTGATGTATGTGATCAAGGGGCACAAGTCGCCCGCCCAGTTCAAGGGTCTGGAAGGCCAGCGGGTCGCCGTTGTCTGCGTCTCGGACGCGGCTGCCTACGGACCCGACACCCTGACCTACACGATCAACAAGGCGGTCAGCGTCAAGCTGGCCGGGGGCGTTCGCAAGATCACGGTGATTCCGCCCACCGAGATTGAGAAATGGATGGACATCAATGGCTGGAGTGAACACAACTTCGTCGAAATCGGCCGGGGCCTGAAAGCCGACAAGGTCGTGGCGGTTGAAGTCGGAAGCTACTCGATTCGCGAGGGCTCGACACTCTACAAGGGCCGCACCAACCTGACCGTTTCGGTTTACGACATCCGCAACGGCGGCCAGGTGGTTTATGTCGACGGTCCACAGGAATACACGTTTCCCCAAAATGGGCGGCCCGCGATCCAGACGACGGACCGCAAGTTCGAAACGCTCTACCTTGCCAAGCTCACGGACCATATTGCCCGGCTGTTCTTCGATCACGACATGCTGGATACCGTCGCGGAAGACGCGACGATGATCGAATGACGTGCGTCAGGCTTCCAGCCTGTCGATCAAAATGACAACGACTTGCGCGGACTGACAGGCTGGAAGCCTGTCCCACGTTGCTACGCCAGGTCCCGGAGCGGGTCCGAAAGCCCGTGCAACAGCACTTCTACTGACCAGTCGCTCACCATCAGGTCAGGCGCATCACAGACCGTGCCGGTTTCTTCTTCGGCGTTGACCGAAAGCTCTGTTCCCGCGGCTGTGACAAACCGGTAATCCAGCCCGGATGTATCGACCGATGTCAGGGGTCCCAGTTGCGGGTGGACGATGGAAATCACGGTTCCCGACCTGACCTCTGGCGCATGGCGTGCGGATACCGTTCGGTTGAAGAACTGAAGAGCTGGCCCGGCTTCAGCAAGCGGATCGACTGCACCAACCAGATTGACGGGACCCTCCGCTGGCCTGGGCGAGACAAAAAACCAGAATCGTCCTGCCTGGCCGGTCTTCAGCGACTGATCGAGCCGGTGCCAGGCCGGTCGCCAGATCGCCCGCGTAACGAAACCGGGCTCGCCCATTCCGCTCATGCCAATTCCATCTTTGCTTGAAGGGCACCTGGCCCACGCTTCAAAACTGGAACATATCCGTCCATCCAATTTAACCCGGTCCGCGGTCTGGCTGGTTAGAGGGTCAATCTCAAGCCTCTGTCACGCAGTCGTTTCCCAAGGGTTAGGGCCCCGCTAAAGACCTGCCCCTGCCAGCCCAACTGGCATGCCGCTTCAACGTTCTCCGCCCGGTCGTCTACAAAAAAGAGTTCATCCGGTTCACAGCCCGCCAACTCTGCAGCCCGTTCGTAGATGGCCGCTTCGGGCTTCGCCGTGCCTTCGCGAAAACTCAGCACGCAATGACTGGCCCGCCGCTCCAGCCAGGACAAGGTCCGGGTCGTGACATGGTTCCAGTGGGCGTCGCAGGTGTTCGAGAGAATTCCAAACGGAAACCGTGCGGTGATGAACGCCGCAACCACCGGAATCATCTCCGGCAGCGGCCAGAAAATGTCGCTGATCGCCGAGGTGATCGCCGCGTTGCTGGCGACGCAGCCGAGTCGTTCGCGGATGACCCGACAGCAGGACGGAGTGTCCAGTTCACCGCGCTCGTACTGCCACTGCAAGCCCGAATCGAACAGCAGCGCGCGGACCATCGGCTCCGGCCGCCCGCTGAGGGCGGCCAGTTGCCGCACGGCCGCCGGGTGCGAGAAGCCCACCAGCACATTGCCGAGGTCGAAGTAGACGAAGCGGATCAAGCCTGGATGCTCCCGCTTTTGGCGTCCAAAACGGAATCGCCCGGCGGTTGGGCGGTTGTGCTGGCGGCCTCCGTCCGGTCAAGAGAAGTAGTCGGCATCGCGGCGTGCTGGTTGCAAGAGCCGTCGTTCATGCAAAGGCCTGCCTGTTCGCATCGCAAATGGCCTGACAGCCGGTCGGCAGCAACCGCCGCACCGCGGTTTGACCATTCGTATAATGGCGGTTTGAAGTTTAATCCCAAGCTCCGTTTAGCCCAACATGAATCAGGCAACTGCCGGACGACGATCGCTCCCTTCCACGTTCAAGGACCTCAAAGCGAGTGGCTGGGTCAGCCGGCCGGTCAAGCAGGAGCTGCGCGACAACCTGCTGAACGGCCTGCGTGAGAACGAGCCGCTCTTTCCGGGTGTGATCGGCTATGACGATACGGTAATCCCGGAAATCAGCATCGCCCTGCTGGCCGGCCATGACATGCTGTTTTTGGGCGAGAAGGGACAGGCCAAGAGCCGGTTGATGCGGTCGCTGGTCCGCTTTCTCGACCCGTTGCTCCCCTGGATTGATATCCCGGGAACACCCTTTCATGAAGACCCGACCAAGCCGCTCAGCCGGGTCGCCCGCGAATTCGTGGCCGAACGGGAAGACGAAGAAATCCCCATCGCCTGGTGGCCGCGCGAACAGCGTTACGCCGAACGTCTGGCACCGGGGACCAAGTTCGCCGACATCATCGGCGAGATCGACCCGGCCCGGCTGATTGCGGGTGTCAGCATGTCGGCCGAGGAAGCCCTCCATTTCGGCCTCGTCCCGCGGATGCACCGGGGCATTTTTGCCATGAACGAATTGCCCGAGCTCGATGAACAGGTTCAGGTCGGCCTGTTCAATATTCTGGAGGAACGCGATGTGCAGATTCGGGGTTACCCGGTCAAGTTCGACATCGACACGCTGGTCCTCTTCTCGGCCAACCCGTCGACTTTTAACCGCAGCGGCAAGGTCATCCCGCAGCTCAAGGACCGGATCGGGTCGCTGATCCAGACCCACTACCCACGCGACCGCGAGCTGGGCATCGAGATCATGGAGCAGGAGGCCGGCATCGAACTGGGGGGCGACTATCCGGTCGTTGTGCCGCTGTTTATGAAGGAAATCTGCGAACAGATCACGATCGCGGCCCGCAAAAGCCGTTACGTTGATCAGGCATCCGGTGTCAGTGCCCGCTTCAGCACCGCCAACTTCCGGACGATGGTCTGCAGTGCCCGCCAACGCGGGGTGCTGCTGGGTGAACGTCCGGCCGTTCCGCGGATCAGCGACCTCGGCCACCTCGCCAGCTCGGCGCTGGGCAAACTGGAGCTGGACCTGATGGGCACGCACCAGATGGGCGAACGCCAGGTGCTGGACGCTATTATCGCCGAAGCGGTGAAGACGGTTTTCGACGAGTACGTCGGGCGGGCGGGACTCGACGAGATCACGAAAGTCTTTGGCAAGGGGATGCGGCTGGAAGTGGGCGATCTCGTGCCTTCGGAACGCTATGCGTCGATTGTCCGCCATGTTCCGGCGGTCTGGGACAAGGCCTTCGAGGTCAATGCTTCATCCGACCCGGCGGTCCGGGCGTCCTGTGTCGAGTTCGTGCTGGCCGGGATGTACGCCCACGAAATGATCTCGCGCGGTCAGGGCCATGGCCGGACGAGTTACGAGACGTAATCGGCTTGCATCCCCGGGACAACCACCAGCCAAATCAACAGGCCGGGAAACAACTCGTACTCGTCCTCAGTGAAACGGTACTCGTGCTCGTAATCGACCTTCCCTGATTCGGGCGGGAGTACGAGCAGGAGTCCGAGCACGTGTACGAGTTTGGACCGGATCTGTGAAGCAACTCGCCCCATGAAGCGGGCGATGTCGGGACAGGACCAGAAAATGACGGATGACAGAAGTCACCTCCCGCTCGGCGGGATTGTTCACACCTACCAGAAGTACGATCCCGTGCGGTTGCCGGGTCCGAACCAGCCGCCGCCCGACCTCGTTTCGCCGCTGATGAACCAGCTGCTGGCCCAGGGGCGGGTCCGGTCGCTCACGGAAGAGGAGCTTGCCCGGGCGATCAGGCTGACGCCCGAGCAGTTTGCCGGCCTTGGCCCGGGGCTCGACGTGATCCGGGCGATGCTGGAGGAGCGCAAGCGGCGAATTCTTGCGAAATGGGAAACAGGAACAGTGGTCCATGAAGCCGGTCGGGTGTTTCGAAAGTCGGCTCAGAAAGCGCCGCAGCCTCCCGAATCGCTGAGGGCTGATTTCAGGGAGGCGATCGCCGAACGGCAGCTGTTCGCCCTTGAGCAGGTTTGGTTCCGGTGCAACGACGACCAGAGCCCGTTCGCGCGACACCTCGTGGGCCTGATGGAACGGCTGGGGGAGCTGTACGAAGTCGAGGAGTTGGCGGCGAAGTACGTCTTTACCGGACGGCAGCCGCTGTCGGTGCCCGAGGCGATCCAGGTCAAAGCGGAACTGGAAAAGATCGACGAGCTGCTCAAGCAGCTGGATGAAGCCGAGCGAACCGGTCAGATCGGCTACCTTGACCTCGACGAGCTGAAAGAGTTCGTCGAACCGCAGAACATGCAAGCCCTCGAGGAAATGCAGCGGACGATTGAAAATTACGTTCGTGAACAGGCAGAACGCCAGGGGCTGCTGAAGGAAGGCGGGAAGTTCAACCTCTCCCCCGCGGCGATGCGGCTGTTTCAGGGCAAACTGTTGTCGCGGATTTTCAGCGACTTGAAGGCCGGCCGTTCAGGCCGGCACTATGACCGGATCGAAGGCGACGGCGTGGTCGAGCTGGAGAAAACCCGCCCGTGGGAGTTCGGCGACTCGACTGCCCACCTCGACATTCCACAGTCGTTCACCAACGCCATCATTCGCCAGGTGGGGGAAGGCGGTTCAGGTTCGGAGGCCCTCCGCCTCGATGGCCGCGACCTGGTCGTTCACCGGACCCGCAACACGCCCAAGTGCGCGACGGTTGTGATCATGGACATGAGCGGCTCGATGCGCTACGGGGGCCAGTACATTCAGGTCAAGCGGATGGCCCTCGCCCTCGACGGGCTGATCCGGAGCGAGTACCCCGGCGACTGGCTGGGCTTTGTCGAGATGAGTACCTTTGCGCGCGTGAAAAGGCCAGGTGAAGTCGCCGCCCTGATGCCGAAACCCGTAACCGTCTTCGATTCGGTCGTCCAGCTGCGGGTCGACATGAGCCGCGAAGGGGTCAGCGAGCACATGGTCCATCAACACTTCACCAACATCCAGCATGCGCTCGGCCAGGCCCGGCGACTGTTGGCAGCCCAGGACGCGGCGAACCGGCAGGTGATCCTGATCACTGACGGCCTGCCGACCGCGCACTTCGACGGCTCGATGCTCTACATGCTCTATCCGCCGCATCCGCTGACCGAACAGGCGACGATGCGCGAGGGGCTACTCTGTCAGCAGCAGGGGATCACGATCAACCTGTTTCTTGTTGAAAGCTGGTCGCAATCGGAGGAAGACATCCGCTTCGCCCAGCGGCTCGCGCAATCCACAGGTGGTCGGGTCTTTTTCCCCGGCGGCGAGGACCTCGACCGCTTCGTGGTCTGGGACTACGTCAAGCGCAAACGCGAACTGTTGAGGTAACCGCCCGGAAAGACCAAGGCGCGCGAAAGGCACAGCCACCCGTGCCCGCCGAAATGAACGACGGGGGCGGCATTTTGTGAAATGCCCTCGCGGAAGTCGTCGGTTTCGGCCGGCTTTGTCAGGCGGACGTTATGACCAGCCCGGAAATGCGTGCCGGGTTCAGGCCGGATTTGAGGCGGACCGAAAGGTTGCCATCCGCGACGGTGGCCGGGAAGGTCAATGAAACGTTGTTGCCTTCCGGCAGCGTAAACGAATAGACCACTCCTTCCACGTTGAGTCCAAACGAGCTGTACGAAGCGTAAACGTTGTTCCCGGACGCGTCGTAGTCAACCTCGCCAAAGATCGCCTGCACCTGGTAGTTTCCGTTCGGCAGGTCCACCTGGAATTGGGATCGACGGCCCAAGACCAGGTCACGGGTCAGGTCGTTACCAATCGTCATCTCCCTGGAAAGCAGCAGGGTCGTAGTCGTCCAGCCCATTCCCACCGCTGGCAGATAGGCGTTGGTCGAGAATCCACTGGCTCCCGCCTGGACCGGAGAGGTCGCAGTACCAAAGTCAATCGGCTTGCCCAGCGCAAAAGCATCATCGTCGGCAATTGAAGCCACGACAGTGCTGATCCCGAGATTGGCATTGACCGGATTGCTGATGGTCATCCGGAACTGTTCGATGCCCTCGGTAAACCGGTCTCCGAAGATTGTGACCGGAATGTTGTAAACCGTCTCACCGACGTTGAACACCGCGGTGCCACCAACGGTCGTATAGTCGCTGCCTGGCGTGGCCGGGTTGCTGAAACCGGCGTTGCTGAGCGTGTAGTTGACGGTCACTGCCGACGACCCGGCCTGTGAGAGCGAGATGACAAAGGGGGCCGACGACGTTCCACTGTCGCCCTCGGTGATCAAGCCAGCCGGTCCGGAGACATTCACGATGGGCGTAACGCTGACCGGGGTAACCGTGATGTTGGCGTTGTTGATGTCGAAAAAGATGTTGTTCGTTCCCTTGACCTTGATCCGGACATCCGGCTGCGAAATGTTGGGGACGGTGATTGCCTGCGAGCCGTCATTTGGAGTGGCCGAGGCGAGCAGGGTCGGATAGGTGAATCCGCCGTCCTCGGACAGCCAGATGTCGACGTTGGGAGTATTGACGGTCCCCGTCGCCGTTCCGGCAACGTTCCAGGTGACGGTCTGGGACGACAGGCCGTTCCAGGTGATGCCCGTGGTGTTCGGGCTGGTCACGGAAAACGCCGCTCCCGTGTTGACGACGTTGACGAACATGTCGTCCCAGTTGACGCCACCACCGCCGCTGGCGTTGTCGCGAACCACGACCCGGAAGTCCATGCTGGGCCGGGCCACGGTGGGCAGTTTTTCACCGATCGGCAGGCTGTTGGCGACCAGATTGGAGAGCCGGGGGAACACGCGGGTCGGACTGGTCGTCGGATTCCAGACCCGGAATCTCGGACTTTGCCCGTTATCGGTTGCATTCATGGTCGCGAGAGACTCGGACGGACCGAGGTCGCGCTGCTCCCAGCTGTAAGTCAGCGTCCCATTACCATTGGCGTCCGAGCCAACCGCGGTCAGCTCAAACGGAGTGTTAGTCGGAATCGCATAATTCAGGCCGGCGTTGACCGTCGGGACGCTGTTGCCGGTGGCGGTTGTCGTGCCCACGCCCGGAATGGTGGAAAGGAAGCCGCCAACACCGTTGGTACCCCGGATTTCCTGGATGCTGTAAAAATTGAACATCGCATCGCTGTTGGGCTGCAGATCATCGGCCCCGCAAATCCCCGCGTAGCTCATGATGGTCGAGCCGCTGCCCGGTTCGTATTGCGCAGAAGGAGCCCCTCCGCCCCCGCCACACCCGTTGAAGGAGTGATTGCCGTTGAACTGGTGTCCCATCTCATGGGCGACGTAGTCGATGTAAAACGGGTCGCCGAGGGGGGACAGCGATCCGGTTACTCCCCGCGCCTTGTTGCCCGTGAACCCGACCACGCCCAGGCCGGCAATACCACCGCCGCCCGTACTGAAGACGTGGCCAATGTCGTAGTTGACGTTGCCGATCACAGCGTCGACGGTGGCCTGGTTCTGGCCGAGCATCGCGCCGCCATTGTTATTGGTGTACGGGTCAGTCCCCGCGTTGGTGTAGACCAGGTTGCTGTTGTTCGCGACCAGCGTCAGCCGGATCGCCAGATCCTTCTCGTAAAGGCCTGTCACGCGGTTGACGGCGGTCACGATCGCTGCCTGTCCGGCAGCTACGGTCCCGCCATGAAAGGCCGTGTACTCGCCCGTCGCCGCGTTGGCCAGCCGGAATGTCCTCAGTTGGGTGCCGAAATTCTCGCCGCCTTCAGACGCGCCAAAGCCGCCTCCCCCACCCGACGACCGGCCGCCCCGGACACTGGTTCCAGCAAGGTCGCCCGTCAAGCTGCCGGAACTGAAATTGCTGTCCGTCACACCACAATCGAACCCGACATGTTCGTGGTCATCGTCATCGCCGTGTTCATGACTGGCGTCATTGCCAGCGGGTTCTTCCCGCAGCGCGTCGGCCCGGAAATAGCTGGCGTAAAATTCGGATTGCAGGTGGTAGAACGGATCGACGTACCACGTTCCATTAGGTGTCAATACCTGGGCGTGGAACCCGTGCATCGTCGTGTCCAGCCGGATCGTGGCCGATGGATCGTCAATCCCGGTACCGCGAAAGGTCTTGATGTCCGGGAACTGGGCAGCCAGCGCCGCGTCCATGACCGGTGCTTCGACCACGCGGAAACGCGCGAAGGTCGAATCCGGCCGGGGCACCGAAATCGTGACGGCGAGATTCTCGTAACCGGGTGAGAACTCAAGCGGAGCATCGACCAGCATTTCGGCGAGGGATTGCTCCTGCAGGTCAAACAGTCCGAACCGGCTGAAGTGAATGTAGCGCTGACCTTCATGACTGGCGAGAGCACTGGTTGCGAGTCCCAGCCACTGGCCATCTCCCGATTTTGAAATCACGTCGAGGTCAGCCGCCAGCAACTGGCGCGGTTCCATTGCCGCATAGTCCATCGCGACTCTTGCCCGCCGATCAAACTTGGACCTGATCGCCGCCGTTGACTGCCGCCTGTTCCTGATTCGCCGCGCCATGGATGACCCTCTTGTTCTGCTGTTCCTGGATGCCGAAAAGACGTCAAAATCCTTGCTGTTGCCCCTCACCAGACTAAATGAAGGCCGGCCGTTCTTCAATCGGGTTTGGGCCATTCCGGGACGCGCGGAAGCGAATGCCAGGCAGGCCAATAGCTGCCCAATTCCTGGGAAGCAGGGTACCTTCGACCTGCATCGCACGGATTGCCAGCGGTCAGGGCGTTGGTCGGACGGGGTGGATCACAAGCAACAGCCGCACAAACCGGTCAGTTTGCACCATCATCCCGGCGGCCTGACCCGTCACGCCCGATTGGCGGATCGCCGGAAGGTATGGGCTCGTTGCCAATCCAGAGGGTTACACCCGGCCAGTTTTCGGCGATTCGTCGCGATTCTTTTTCCGGCAAGATGCTGAAGGCCGTCGCAAGGGCATCCGCCAGGGCTGCGGAGTCAGCCTGGACCGTGACCAGCCGCGCTGTCGTCACTGCCCTGGCCGTTCGCGGATCAACGAGGTGCGAGTAGCGGACGCCGTCGATCACCAGGTACTGGGTTGTGCTGCCGCTGGTCGCCACGCCTCCGTCCAACAGCTCAATCACTTCGCCGCGCCCGGTTTCAGGCCCTGGCCGGCTGATCCGCCACGGCCCTCCCGATTCGTCCGCCGGCCCGAAAACGGCGATATCACCACTCGCATCGACGAGAGCTGACAGGATGCCGCAATCACGCAACACGCCCAGCATCGCATCGGCCGCATAGCCTTGGGCGATACCGCCGAAATCCAGGATCATGTCCGTTCCATTCAGCCTGACGAGGTGATCTGGCAAGGTCTGGATCTTTTGCCAGCCAATCCGATGACGAACGGCTCCAATTTCGTCGTCGAGGGGCAACCGGTTCCGTTTAATTGCATTCCGCCACAAATGGCTGGCCGGCCCGACCGTCACATCAAAACTGCCAACGGTCCGTTCGCTGATCTCGCGCGACATGTCCAGAATCCGCCACAAATCCGGCGCCACGGTGACCATTCCGTCATGCGGCGAGGAACGTGCCAGCAGCATCGCCGCGCTGTCCTCGCGATAGTCGCTGAGGAGCTGGTCCAGCTGGTCGACTTTTTCCCAGCCCGCAGCGAGGGCAGCCTCGGCGAGAACCGGGTCAGCGGCCAGGACAATGGCCCTGAATTCGACTCCCATCGCCAGATGGCTGGACTCAAGGCGACGAACGGCAGAAACGGGCGGCAAGGTCCCGGTTTGCGGGCAAGCTGCCAGAAGACTCGCCGCCACGAGGTCTGGCACCGTCGCCATTGCCATCGCTACAAGCCGCGC